>JAIPAP010000057.1 GCA_021740045.1 Bacteroidales bacterium | reverse complement strand
TTCATCGCTTATGTATTTAATAGGAAGTAGCGTAAAACATTTTTCAAATTTCTCCGTTTATCCCACCTTAAGCTTATTGTGGATTAAAATTAATTTGCATATTTGCACCCGGAAATGAGAACTATAAAAGCACATACCGCACTGCATCATCACCATCATCATTTGAATGGTATGGAAAAATAGTGTGAAAACGTGCATAAGATATTTAAAAGGCTTGCATGTTTTTGCAGGCCTTTTTTCGTTTAGGGCAATTTTTAACCTGTATATGGGTGGCAAAAACTTGCAGCGGTTGAATAGAAGAGGAAGTTGAAAATGAAAAACATGAAATTACATACTGTACATCACCTTCATCATCACCATTGGGCTGGAATACCCTTGTGGAAGTGCTGCAGTATGCCGTGAAAAGAAAAACCAATAAATGTTTCACCAAAAGGCCTGCGAACTTCCGCAGGCCTTTTTTTTTGTAATCACTATGGAAAAACTAAAAATCGCAATTCAAAAATCAGGACGGCTAAGTGAAAAGTCGATGAAGCTGTTCGAGTCCTGCGGGATCAGTCAGGATAACGGCAAACGAAAGCTGGTGGCTACATCGCCCGATTTTCCTGTGGAATGGTTGTTTCTGCGCGACGACGACATTCCCCAATACGTATACGACAGTGTGGCCGATATCGGTATTGTAGGTGAAAATGAAGTGGCTGAAAAGGCTTATGCGGTCGAAATAATCGAAAAGCTGGGTTTTGCCCGTTGCCGGCTTTCCCTGGCCATACCCCGTGAAGTGGAATTCCCGGGTGTGGAATGGTTTAGCGGTAAAAGGGTGGCCACTTCTTATCCCAACATTTTAAAAAAGTTTTTTGATGAGAAAGGGATTAGCGCCGATATACATCAGATCAGTGGTTCGGTGGAAATTTCCACGGGCATCGGTTTGGCTGACGGGATTTTCGATATCGTTAGCAGCGGCAGCACCCTGATGAGCAACGGCCTTAAGGAAGTGTACACCACTATGCGTTCCGAAGCTGTGATAATAGGTAGCCGCGAGCTTTCTGAGTCTAAAAGGAAGATATTACAAAAACTTCTTTTCAGAATACGGGCGGTGGAAAAGTCCAGGAGAAATAAATATGTGGTATTGAATGCCCCCAATGATAAGCTGGAAGAGATCATCGGTTTGATTCCCGGCATGAAAAGCCCCACGGTTATGAACCTTGCCGAAGAAGGATGGAGCTCGGTGCACTCGGTGTTGCAGGAAGATGAATTCTGGGAGGTAATCGATGCCCTTAAAGCAAAGGGAGCGCAAGGCATATTGGTGATGCCCATTGAAAAAATGATCGTTTAACGTAAAGCAAGGAAATCATGGAAATTACAGCATATCCAACCAGAGAAGAATGGGCTGCCTTATTGGCCCGTCCTGAAATTGAGAAAAAAGACCTGACTCAACAGGTGGGCAATATTATTGAAGAGGTAAAACAAAGAGGTGACAAAGCATTGATAGCTTATGCCCGAAAATTTGATAAAGCCGGTATCGAAATAATAAGAGTTACCAGGGAAGAGTTCGAAACGGCAGAAAGGAGTGTTTCCTTGGAACTTAAAAATGCCCTGGAGCAAGCTGCCCGCAATATCCGTAAATTTCACAAGGCACAAATTCAGGAGGATGTAAT
This sequence comes from Bacteroidales bacterium, assembly GCA_021740045.1. GTDB lineage: Bacteria > Bacteroidota > Bacteroidia > Bacteroidales > JAIPAP01 > JAIPAP01. The sequence continues at coordinate 25,489 of JAIPAP010000057.1, read as the reverse complement.
TATCCAAACCATGCCGGGCATTGAATGCCGGCAAAAGGCTGTGGCAATACCCAGGGTGGGATTATATGTCCCCGGGGGCACAGCTCCTTTATTTTCATCGGTTCTGATGATGGCCATTCCGGCTAAAATAGCCGCTTGCCGTGAAATTGTGATCTGTACACCTCCATCTCAGGATGGAAGCGTAGATGCTGCCATTTTATATGCAGCTCAACTCACGGGAATCAATAAAGTATACAAGACCGGGGGAGCTCAGGCCATTGCCGCTATGGCTTATGGAACGGAAAGCATACCCAAAATCGATAAGATTTTTGGGCCGGGAAATCAATATGTAACCAAGGCCAAACAAATGGTGTCTCTTGAAGGAACCGCCATCGACATGCCGGCCGGACCCTCGGAGGTGATGGTCATTGCCGATGAAAGCACCAATCCGAAGTTTGCTGCCATCGATCTGCTTTCGCAGGCTGAGCACGGCCCGGATAGCCAGGTGGTGATGATTGGCTCCAATAGAGCTCAGTTGGAAAACACCCGGCAATCGCTTGTTAAATTGATGATGGAATTGCCACGCATGGAAGTAGCCCGGAAAGCGCTCCGAAAAAGCCGCCTGATCTTGCTGGAAGAAAAGGCTATACCGGAGATTATTAACTTTTATGCCCCTGAACATCTCATCATTTCAACCAAAGATCCTGAATTCCTGGCAGAAAAAGTTGAAAATGCCGGTTCGGTATTTTTAGGAGAATATACACCTGAAAGTCTTGGCGACTATGCTTCGGGCACTAACCATGTTCTGCCCACCAACGGCTACGCCAGAGCCTATAGCGGTATCAACCTTGATTCATTCATGAAAAAGATCACCTTTCAAAAAGCTACACAAAAAGGACTTGAAGCCATTGCCCCCACCGTGGAGCAAATGGCGGCAGCCGAACAACTGGAAGCGCATCGCCTGGCGGTTTCCTTGCGGGTTAATAAAATAGGAGGGCGGGCATGAAAGCAAGGGAGAATATTGAAAAGCTTCAGCCCTATACCTCGGCAAGGGACCTGGTGAAGGAAGATGATCTCATTTTTCTGGATGCCAATGAAAATCCTTTTGATACCGGGCTGAACCGTTATCCCGATCCCAATCAAAGTGAGCTGAAGGAAGCGGTTTCTAAATGGTTGGGTGTTGAAGCAAGGAATATTTTTACCGGAAACGGCAGCGATGAGGTTATCGACCTGGCCATAAGGTGCTATGTGAGACCGGGAGAGGAGCGCATCATTACCCTGGAGCCAACTTATTCCATGTATCACGTGCAGGCCCGGATTCATAATGCAGAGGTCAAGTCCATTCCATTGGATGATAACTTTCAGCCGGATGTGGAGACCGTTTTATCGGCAGTGGATGAGCGGGACAAGATTTTGTTCCTGTGCTCACCCAATAATCCCACGGGGAACTTGATGGATAAGGAGAAGGTCAGGGTGCTTCTGGAGAATTTTAATGGCCTGGTTTTTATTGATGAGGCTTATGTTGATTTTTCACCGGAAGGAAGTGTATTGAACTGGATCAACATTTATCCGAATCTAGTGGTTTCCCGCACTTTTTCCAAAGCCATGGGAATGGCCGGCATCCGGCTGGGAATGGGCTTTGCCTCGGAGAAAATCATTAATGACCTTTCAAAGATCAAATATCCTTACAATGTGAACCGGCTTACGCAACAGGCGGCATTAGAGGCTTTAACCGGTAAAAATAGGTATCAGGAGCAAATCCGAACCTTGGTTTCCGGACGGGAAAAACTAAGCGAAGAGCTTTCGAAGCTTTCTTTTGTTTTCCGGGTCTTTCCGTCGGATGCCAATTTTCTTTTACTGGAAGTTGAAGATGCCCGGAAGGTACTGGATTATCTGAGGAAAAAAGGCATTATCATCCGTGACCGGAGCGGGGTGATGGAAGACAGGCAACTGCTCAGGATCACCGTGGGAACCCCGGAACAAAACACTTTATTGATAGATGAACTTAAAAAACTGAACAATGGATAAATTACTTTTTATCGACCGCGATGGCACCCTGATCAGGGAGCCGGTAGATGAACAGATCGATTCCCTTGAAAAGCTGGAGTTTCTGCCGGGCGTGTTTCGCAATCTATATCTTATTCAACACTTGCTTAAATATCGGTTGATCATGGTTTCTAACCAGGATGGCTTGGGTACGAAGCGCTATCCGTATGAAGCTTTTGAGCAGGTGCAGGATAAACTTATTAGGGCTTTCGAAAATGAAGGTATTCGCTTTGAGGAAGTTTTGATTGATGATTCCACTGCTAAAAACCCTTCCCCGAACCGCAAACCCCAAACCGGCCTGGTGAAAAATTATTTACAGCAGTCATGGGACAAGGAAGCTTCATTTGTGATTGGTGATCGCCTTACCGATGTTGAATTGGCAGCGAATATGGGGATTAAGGGAATATTGATGAACGACCAGGCGGTTCAAGCGGAGCTTCAAAATGCCTGTGCCTTAAATAATGCTTCCTGGGATAACATCTTTTATTTCCTGAAAAATGTGGATAAAAGTGCCGGCATTAATCGTATAACTTCAGAAACCACTATTAACGGGAAACTCCTGCTGAATGGATCCGGAAATGCTGATGTAAAAACAGGGCTGGGATTTTTCGATCATATGCTGGAGCAACTTGTGCGTCATGGTGGTTTTGACCTGCAATTGGATATAAAAGGAGACCTCCGGGTGGATGAACACCACACCATCGAGGATGCGGCACTGGCATTGGGTGATGCTTTTGCCAGGGCATTGGCCAATAAAAAAGGTTTGCAGCGCTATGGCTTTGTATTGCCCATGGATGAAAGCAAGGCAGAGGTAGCCGTGGATTTTGGCGGACGGCCGGAATTGGTATGGAAAGCCTATTTTAAGCGGGAGAAGATTGGTGACATGCCCACCGAAATGTGCTATCACTTCTTTAAATCCTTTACCGATGCCGCCCGCTGCAATTTGCACATACGGGCAACCGGCACCAACGAGCATCACAAGATAGAAGCCATCTTCAAGGCCGTGGGACGTGCTTTTAAGATAGCGGTGCAACGTGATGAACTTGATGTCTCCATTCCAACAACAAAGGGACTTTTATGAAAATTGTAATTATTAAATACAATGCCGGCAACATCCGTTCGGTAACCTTTGCCCTGGAAAGGTTGGGCGAAGAAGCCATAATAACCGACGATGCAAGGCTGATCCGGCAAGCGGATAGAGTTATATTTCCGGGAGTGGGAGAAGCATCCTCGGCTATGCGATATTTGAGGGAGAAGGGGCTGGATGAAGTATTGAGAAACCTCGATCAACCGGTGCTGGGCATATGCCTTGGGCTTCAGTTGATGTGCAAATACAGTCAGGAGAGCAATACCCATTGTCTTGGTATTTTCCCGGCAACAGTAGGACGCTTTAATCATGATCTGAAAATCCCCCATGTGGGCTGGAATCAGCTATATAACTTAAAGGGCCCGCTTTTTAATGGGTTAGATGAGGGGAGTTTTGTGTATTTTGTACACAGCTATTATGCTGAGCTGAATAATCATACCGTAGCCCAAAGCGATTACGGCCATCCTTTTTCGGCAGCCATTCAATATAACAATTTCATCGCCACCCAATTTCACCCCGAGCGGAGTGGAAAAACCGGCGAAATCATTTTAAAAAACTTCTTAAGCTTATGATAGAGATCATTCCTGCAATTGATATCATGGAAGGTAAAGCCGTCCGCCTGAGAAAAGGTGATTTCATGCAAAAAACGGTTTATGAGAATTCACCGCTGGAATATGCCCGGCAATTCGAGGATGTCGGCATTAAACGACTTCACCTTGTTGACCTGGATGGAGCCAAATCAGGTAAGCCGGAGAACCTGCCGGTCCTGGAGGAAATAGCCTCCCACACCTCCTTGCAGATAGACTTTGGAGGCGGTATCAGAACCTTTAAAAGCGCCCAGCAAGCCCTGGATGCCGGAGCTGCATACATTAATGTGGGCACCGTTGCTGCCTCAATGGATGAGGATGGAGCCTTTAACGCCTGGATCGAATATTTCGGTGCAGAAAAGTTCATTCTCGCTTCCGATGTTAAGAACGAAAAAGTGGTCATTGGCGGCTGGCAGCTTGAAAGCACCCTGGAGGCCGTGGATATTATCAGGCGCTTTGTGCAAAAAGGCATCCGCCAGGTTATGGTAACCGACACCAGCCGGGACGGTATGCTGCAAGGGATGAACACCGGGCTTTATGGAACACTGAAAACAGCCCATCCCAATATCTTCCTTGTAGCCAGTGGTGGCTTTACTTCCACAGCTGATATAGATGAGCTGGAGAATGCCGGTGCCGATGCGGTTATCATCGGGAAAGCATTTTATGAGGGAAGGGTGACGCTTGAAGATTTGTCGAATTATTTAAAACGATAACTATGCTGGCAAAACGAATTATTCCTTGCCTCGATATTAAAAATGGCAGGACGGTTAAAGGAATTAATTTTGAAAACATTACAGATGTGGGTGATCCGGTGGAAATGGGTCGCCTGTATGCTGAACAGGGCGCCGATGAACTGGTCTACCTCGATATTACGGCAACCCATGAGAAACGCAAAACCCTACCTGCATTGGTGAGAAGGATCGCTAAAAACCTGAACATTCCTTTTACGGTGGGTGGCGGGGTAAGTCAGGTCGAAGATGCAGAGGTGCTTTTGGAAAATGGAGCCGATAAGCTTTCCATTAACTCGGCAGCGATCCGTCATCCGGAGATCATCACCAAGCTGGCTCAACGCTATGGGAGCCAGTTTGTAGTGGTAGCGATTGATGCTTATTGCAAAAATGAAAACTGGGAGGTGTACATCAATGGAGGACGCAAGCCAACCGGAAGAGAACTGTTCTCCTGGGCAAAGGAAGCTGAGGAAAGGGGTGCAGGAGAGATCCTTTTTACGTCCATGAATCACGATGGGACCAAAAACGGTTATGCCGTGAGCGCCCTGAAAAAAATGGCAGAAGAAAGGGGCATACCGGTGATAGCCTCTGGTGGTGCCGGTAAAAAGGAGCATTTTAAAACACTTTTTGAAACCACCAAAACGGAAGCTGCTTTGGCCGCCAGCATATTTCACTACGGTGAGATCCCCGTACCCGGGTTGAAACACTATTTGGCCAATGAAGGCATAATGGTGAGGGTATGAGAAGGATTGATTTTTAGCAGGCACAGGCGGCGCAAAAACTAAAAAAGAATTTGAAACAATGACAATGGATTTTGAAAAACAAAACGGCCTGGTTCCGGCCATTATACAGCATACAAAAAGCCTGAAGGTATTAATGCTGGGCTATATGAATGAAGAAGCCCTGGAAAAAACCCGTGAAAGTGGCAAGGTCACCTTTTACAGCCGTTCCAAAAAGCGCCTGTGGACAAAAGGAGAAAGCAGCGGTAATTTTCTTTTTGTAGATGAAATTAAAACAGATTGCGACAGCGATGCCCTGCTTGTCAAGGTTAATCCGGCCGGAAATACCTGCCACCTGGAGCGCTACAGTTGTTTTGGTGAAGAAAAGGAAAAGGATATTTCCTTTCTTGTTGATCTGGAAAAAGTGATCAGGGAACGAAAACAAAATATGCCGGAAGGTTCATACACCACCAAGCTATTCCAAAAAGGGGTCAATAAGATCGCTCAAAAGGTAGGGGAGGAAGCCACCGAACTGATCATTGAAGCCAAAGACAACAACGATGAGCTCTTCCTGAATGAAGCGGCTGATTTGGTGTACCACCTACAAGTACTGCTAACCCAGAAAGGCTTTTCCTTACAAGACGTTGGAGATGTTTTGGAATCAAGGCATAGCGATGATAAAGAAGTGAAGAGGAATAAGAAGCTTTAAGAAGCAGAGAGCGATGAGAGATGAGCGGTGAGTTTTGAGTAATGAAATATAAAGGGAATCGATATCTATATGAAATAGAGGAAACAAACCAATGCCTGGCAAACCATCAAACTGAAAGCAAAAAGTTACCATTATCCACAAGTATCGATTTGATAAAAACAATGGAGCGAGTAATGGAAGATGTTGGTTTAAGCTATGACGAGTAACCCAAAAACGATATAAAACAAAAAGAAATGCTTCGCATAGTTTGTGCAATTCTTTGAATTTTCAGGAGCATAAAACCGTTATCCCATATGTTAAGCTGCATATGCATTCCAAAACTTTTTTATGTAACAAGTAAATACCAACAATAAGCAACTCACTTTGTTGAATCCTACGTAAGTGCACTAAAATGTTACCAGGTTGAGAGGAAAAATGATAATAGCTAAATAAGAGAATCCTCTTCCTTTTACGAGATAAAATAACAATTTCGTATTGATTAAAATAGACATTCGTGCATTCATGGTAAAAAGGTGAACCATGAATGCACTATTTTCTTTTCCCAATAGCATAACCATAACATGCTTAAGCCACTTTCGAGAGTTGATGTTGTTTATTCCCTTAATCTTAGTGGGTTTTTTTATCTGTTCTCTGGTATCCATATTTAGCTTAGGCATACCGCTATTCTTTACGTTTGTTGGTTCGGTAAAATAAAAAAGCTGAAATTTTCCATATGAACGATTTCATAGTTACTATTGGGATAAGCCGTTTTAAATTTCCGCGGTGCTTTAGCATGCGGCTTGTTTTTGTATTTGAATTCATAAGCTGCTATCACATTATCCATTTCCTCTATATAATCGATTTCATCGCCTGCATGCGTCCTCCAAAAATACATGCTTGGCCTTCTGTTGGCCATTTGATTATACTTCAGCCTTTCAGTTATCATAAAATTTTCCCAGAGTGCTCCTATGTCTTGCCTTTTGTGAGTTTTTTCCAAAAGTGAAATAGTTTATACACTTTCTCCGCGCGCATCCATCAACTACCGCTTCACAATCTTCCTGATAAGCGATGCTTTCTCTGTTTGGATTTTCAGAAAGTAAATACCGGCCTCATAATTATGCAGGTTAATGCTCAGGACGTTATCCGCCTTACTCATGCTGTAGGTCCTCAGTTTGGTATTGTTGGCTGTATAAAGCGCGATGCTCAAGGCTTGTGTCCCTTGATATTCGAGATTAAACAAGCCAGTAGTAGGGTTCGGGGCAATGGTGATTTTATGGTTGAGCTGTCTTTCGGGGGTGCTCATAATAACGGTGTCATCTTTTGATACCAGCCACAACTCGGGGTCAAATTCTGCATTTTGTACATTAAATCCTACGTCCACTATAAACTCTTCGCCATCATAGGTATGGTCAAGCCTGACCGTGGTATCCCGGTTACTCCCAATAAGCTTGACCGGCACCGGCATTTCGAAGAAATCAACCGATGAGTGCGACTGGGTTTGATGGATGATGATCTTTGCCTTACCATCCTCTAATGCGTCAACATTGAGGGTATAGCTGGGATAACCTTCCCCGTAATACCAATCATCAAAGAACCAGGTGAGGTCTTCGCCATGAGCGGCTTCAAGGTGCTGTTTCAAGTCTTCATTTACTGCATAATCAAATGCCAGTTCGGGATCATTAAGATAATTCTTGATGGATTGATAAAATGCATCCTCTCCCATGATCCAGCGCAGCATATGGAGTAGTGTTGCGCCTTTGCTATAGGAGAGGCGGGAGTCAAAAATCCGGCTCACCGAGGTGGTGTCTTCCACATAAACCGATCCTCCCGGTTGGCTGGTCACATGGGTTATGGTATTGGTTTTCCAGGTTTCCCAGTATATCCCGTTAAACATATGTTCATAGGTAAGTCCTGTGAGATAAGTTGCAAAGCCCTCATTCAGCCAGATGTCGTGCCAGGTGCCAAGTGTTATCATATCACCAAACCACATATGGGCAAGTTCATGTGCAATAAGGCCATGGTCGAAGCTTCCCATGAAGCTCATAGTGGTGTGTTCCATGCCGCCACCCCAGCCAAACTGAGCATGTCCGTATTTTTCTTCTGCATAGGGGTATTGAATAAACAGGCTGTCGTATAGATGCATGGCTTCAACCGTGTTGGGCGTTTTTTGCTGTGCATATTCCAGATCCTCGGGGAAAACATAATTCAAAATATCCATGGTGTCGCCATTCCCTAAAGGATAATCGTCCACGTAGGTGGCATAGTTGGTTACTGCAATGGCAATAAGGTAAGCCGGGATGGGATATTGGTGCTTCCAGTGGTAAATGTGTTCATCACCGTCTTCGATCACTTCGACAAGCAGGCCGTTGCTGGCGGTTTTATATTCGGTGGAGGTGCGTACATACACATCAATGGAATCAATTTTATCGGAAAGGTGGTTTTTACACGGCCACCAGCTTTTGGCGCCATAAGGCTCGGAAAGTGTCCACAACACCGGCGTTCCCTGGTGGGTTGAATTTACAAAAGAACCGAATCCACTACCCGAATCGGGTTCACCCCGGTAATAAACGGTTACCGAATCCATTTCGCCCTGATTGAGAGTAGTGCCCAGGTCAATGGTAAACTTGGTGGATGTGCTAAAAGCATGTGAAACCGGCTCCCCACGGAAGATCACCGAATCTACCGTCATATTGTCATTCAACTGGAAACTGATTTCCGCCATCTCTTCCTTGACTTCGAAAAGGGAAGTTACGTAGCCTTCAATAAAAATTATAGCTGGATTGATCTCCCAGTAAAAACGGTGGTATTTCAAATCATAATTCTCCCCAATATGCTCCTGCGGCCCTTTTAACTTTTGATAATTCGCCTTTTGCTCCATAAAAGCGATCTTTTCCAGGCGGTCGATGGTTGGATTTTCCTGGGCAAATGGTGCAGAAAAAAAGGCGATCATTATAATAAACAGTAAGCTAATCTTTTTTAAATACATTTGTCACTGGTTTTTAAGGTGAAATCCGGCTTGGCCATCTCTAAAACAATCGAAATGAATGAATATGATGCAGGCAACAAACCAGAATGAATTGTTTTTCGTTCAAAGTTAATGATTTCATCTGTTTATTTTTTGTTGAAGTCAGTTAAAAAAATAAAACAACACAAGCCAGCAATGTTTTGTAAGAAAAACCCAACATCTTTGCTAATAGGTTGGTTGAAGTCTCATCCGGCACAAACGGTCGTGCTGGGTTTTATAACGGCATTGTTATTAGCCACTTGTGCAAACCCTGTTTCACCCAGTGGTGGCCCAAAAGATACCGAACCACCCCAAGTGGTTGAAACCGACCCTCCGAATTATGCCACCGGCTTCGATGGTGATGAAGTGGAAATTGAGTTTAATGAATTTGTAAAGCTCGAAAGCCCGAATGATCAAATCGTGATCTCTCCGCCGCTCAAAGAAATTCCCGAGTATAAGCTACGTGGAAAATCAATACATATCGAATTCCAGGAGGAACTCTGGTCGAATGCAACCTATACCATCTTTTTTGGCAATTCAATTAAAGATATCACCGAGAATAATCCATTGGGCAATTTTCAATATGTTTTCTCAACCGGAACCACCGTTGATTCCATGGAGGTTTTCGGGCAAGTACGAGATGCCTTTACTATTGCTCCCCGCGAAAATGTGCTGGTGATGCTGTATCGTTCCTATTACGATTCGGTTCCTTTGAAAGAACGACCGTATTATGTTTCAAAAACCAATGCGCAAGGCCATTTCCGGCTTTCCAACCTGGCCGATACGGTTTACCGGATGTTTGCCCTCAAAGATGCCAACAGTAATTACCTTTATGACTTGCCCAACGAGGAAATTGCCTTTATCGATACGCTCGTAAGTTCACACCAGGCTTTTGAGTTCGAAATTGATAGCGCCCGGGCTGATACGGTGAATGTGGATAGTTTAAGAACCTTGGCCAGGGCAGAAGATGAGCGCTTTAAGGTGCTAAGGATGTTCGATGAGATTGATTCTACCCAAAAGCTTATTAAAGCAGTGGCTGAAACACCCTATAAGCTCAATATCATATACCGGTTTCCCACCATGGATCATGATATTGAAGTGCTGAAGCCTGATACCTTGAAAAATTGGAAGATAGAGGAGTGGAATCCGTTGCGCGATACGTTGATATGCTGGTTGCAGGATGTGAATGCCGATTCGCTTGTGCTGGCTATAAGCGATACCGCTACAGTTCTCGACACCGTTGAACTGGCCTTGGGTAAACCGGATGAAGAAACCCTGGAAGAAGATGAAGAGGAGAAGGAAAAACCAAAACTGGGTTTTAAAAGCAATATTGACCGGGGCCGGCTGGCACTTGAAAAGGATGTCCGGTTCCGGGTATCCGAACCCCTTTTGGATTATGATTTTTCGAAGATCATGTTTGTGGAAGGTATGGATACATTGGCTGATGGCATTAAACCGGCTTTTACCGACAGCTTGAACCGGAAATTTATCATTAAATATGAGTGGAAGCCCGATTCGGCTTACCGCTTATTAATCCCCGATTCGACCTTTATCGGTATGTATGGGCATAGCCATGACACATTGGATTATCGCTTTCGTATTCCTTCACCTGATGCTTTTGGCAATGTAAATGTTACCATTAACGCCACTGACACTACAGCCAATTATATTGTACAAATCGTAAAACCCGGTAAGGATAAAGAAACGGTTTTACGGGAGATTCAAGGAATACAAGAGAAGATGTTTGCATTCAAATACGTGAAGCCTGGTAAATATCTGGTTAAACTCATTATTGATAAAAATGGAAACGGTCGGTGGGATGCCGGTAATTATCTCAAAGGGATACAACCCGAGGAAGTTCGTTACCTGGATAAGGAGATTGAAGTAAGAGCTAAATGGGACCTGGATGAAACTGTGGTGGTAGAGCCGCGCGTAGACAAAAATAAACCCGAATAAAAAACAGTTTATCTGCCTTTTACCCGAGTGCTGGTATTTTTTGGTTACCGGTTGATTATTCTTCGTTACAACGGTTGATACAGTGAACGATTTCGTTCAGAGTGTTGCTTTTCAAAGAATAATGAATTTTTTTGCCATCACGCTTGGAGACCAAAACGCCTTTGTTTTTCAGAATGTTTAAATGGTGTGAAGCGCTGGCTTGTTCAATGTTGAGCTTCTTGTAGATGTCAGTAACACTCATTTTATTATTATCGTTCAGTAACTCCAATATAGCTATTCTCATAGGGTGAGCAATAGCTCTTAATTTGCTGGCGGCTGATTCCAGCTTAATGATATCCAGTTGCAGTTCGGTCATAACGCTTAAAAATTTACGGTTTGCTGCAAAATTAAAAAAAATACATTAAAGACAGGTAAATATTTACATATATTTAAAACTAATTTTGGAACATATCTACAAATTCGAATCTGGTCCCGTCAAATAACCCTTTGTCGCTAATTTTAAGCGAGGGAATAACCAGCAAAGCCATGAATGAAAGGGTCATATAAGGAGAGGTTAATTTAGTGCCCAGTTCTTTGGTTTTTTTGTCGATAATTTCATAGCGTTCAGCCACTAAAAAACCATCGTTTTCCGACATTAATCCGGCAACCGGCAAAGGGATGATCATCTTTTCATCATTATTCACCAGCGACACACCCCCTTTTTTATCCACCAGCATGTTCACCGCCTTTACCAGGTCATCATCATTGGTTCCTACAGCAATTATATTGTGGCTGTCGTGGGCAACCGTGGAAGCAATGGCGCCTTTTTGCAGGCCAAATCCGTTCACAAAGCCGATAGCGGGTTTGGAAGGTTGATAACGGTTCATCACCAAGATTTTAAGAACATCACGCCCGGTATCACTAATCACTTGTCCGTTTTCAATTTTGGCTTTTGCTTTCAACTTGTCGGTGAGTAATTCACCGTCAAAGGCTTTTTGCACAAGAATGGTTTCCGATTGGGCAGGTACTTTCAGGTCTGCCTTCTCCAGCTTCCGGGCATGGAAAGTATTCAAGGGCTTTTCATCCACCGAACATATTTTAGTTTTACCGTTTTCAGCCACCTTTTTACCGTTTATATATGTTTGCTTAATCTTCATTAAGTTAAGGTCGTCTGTAACAATAAAATCGGCCGGATCGCCTTCCTGAACCATGCCCACTTCCAGCCCGTAATGTTTTATGGGATTGTAGGTAGCTATGCGTAAAACGGTAAGCGGATCGTATCCCATTTTCAGGGCTCTTCGTACAAGGTCATTAATGTGGCGTTGAACAAGATCATCGGGGTGCTTGTCATCGGAACAAAACATAATTTGATCGGGGTGCGATTGAATAAGCGGTGCCAAAGCTTCGAAATTCTTAGCAGCACTTCCTTCCCGGATTTGAATCTTAATTCCGGCTTTCAGCTTATCATTGGCCTCTTCAAGGGTCGAGGATTCATGGTCGGTGGAAATGCCTGCTTCGGCATATTTTTTAACATCCTCTCCTTTTAGCCCCGGAGCATGCCCATCGATGACCTTACCGTATTTCCTGGCAGCTTCAAGCTTTTTGGTCACTTCTTCATCACCGGAAAGCACACCGGGAAAATTCATCATCTCTGCCAGGTATTTCACATTGTTTTTTTGCAATAGCTGATCAACATCGTCAGCCGATAACACCGCCCCCGAAGTTTCAAAAGGCGTGGCCGGAACACATGACGAAGCCCCAAAATAAAACTTAAACGGAACTTTATTGCCGTTGTTGATCATAAACTCTATGCCTTCCTTACCAAGTACATTGGCAATTTCGTGGGGGTCGGAAACGGTGGCTACGGTTCCATGCAATACAGCCAGGCGGGCAAATTCCGATGGGATAAGCATGGAGCTTTCGATATGTACATGAGCATCGACTAATCCCGGTAAAAGGTATTGATCTTCAGTAACATCTTCTTCCTTTATGGTTTTTATCGTACCGTTTTCAACATGAATGGTTCCCTTATAGATGCGCTTATTGATTACATCGACAATATTACCGGATATGGCAAATGGTTCTTTTGACTTCATGATTTTGAGTTTTTAATGTACATTAAAAGGTAATGAGAAAATAACTTTCTCACCCCAAATGTACGCATTTAAGAGGAATCTGTAAACAGGCTTTAAGTTATTGGCTTTTTAAGGGCAGAAAATCAGCTCTTGTAAACCGGGATAACTTCTAATTGATATTCCTGCAATATTGCTTTAGCTCGTTCGAAATCCTCTGCAAAGCCAAGCAAAAAGCCTCCTCCACCCGATCCGCATAATTTAAGATAATAGGCACCGGTATCGAGGCCGTGTTGCCAGACCTTTTCGAAAGTCTTGGGGATCATTGGCTTAAAATGCTGTAGCAGGAATTTGGAGAGGAGTTTCAGATTTGAGAAAAAGCGCCGGGTTTCCCCCTTGATCAAGGCTTTAATGCAATTATCGTTGAAAAAAATCAGCTCTTGCTTTAATAGGTCGAGAAAATCGGATTGCCGGCATTTCTCCATAAACTGATTAACCAACGGGCCGGTTTTGCCGGGATTACCGGTATTGATCAAAAAGATAGCCCCATCCTTTTCATGTTGATGCCGGGGGATGCCCACGGTGCAAATTTCCGATTTATTTTTGATCAGCAAGGGATGCTTCAGGTAACAGTTCAGGGGATCGATACCCGAGCTGGTGCCATGAAAGTAGGATTCCAGTATGGCGAAGATCTCCTTCAGTTGCTGGATCTGATGCACATCCGGGTTGCCTTCGGCCGGAATTTTATTTCGAACATAGCGATCATACAATGCGGCTGTTAATGCGCCGGAGCTACCAACACCATAGCCCTGGGGAATGGTCGACTCGAAATAAAGGCTGTTTTGCACATCCCTGGCAAAGGCATCTATATCAAAATCGCATTTCAGTTCACCACTTTCAGCCCGTTCACGAATATAGGACAGGTAATCGCGCAATAGCTCATTGGAATTCACGGCAAAATCATAATCAGTATACTTATCTTCATTAATAAAACTCAACTCACCGTTAAAATGACCATACGGTATGGTTAACCCCATTGAGTCGCAAAGAATGCTGTATTCTCCAAAAAGCAGGATTTTGGCGTAAAAATTCTGATTTTTTTTCATCCTCGATTCTATTTCTTTCTCCTTGGACCAGTTCCTATTTCATCACTGATCCATTGCTGGTTTTCACAATGTTGAACGAGATCGTTTTCAATAAATTCCGTGATGTCCTCATCGATTTCAGCCGGATACAATACATGTATGTTTGGTCCGGCGTCCACTGTATAACAAACCCCTTTTCCGTTTTGTTGTCGGAACGATTTGATTTTTTGAATGATAGCAATTGATTCAGGCTCAAGCAAAAGATATGAAGGATCGGAACTCATCATTAGGGCATGCAGTTGCATGGCTTCTGCTTCAATAATCCTGATAAATTGATGGTAATGGGCCTGATCGATAGCCTTGACAAGACTTTCCAGGTTTTTACTGGCTTGTGCGAAACGCGCCTCGGCAAATGGATGATGTTCCATGAGTTTATGGCCAAAACTGCTGGATATGGCTTTGGGTTGCGAATTTACAATTAATATCGCATCGCGGAGATGGCTGAACAAATTTGAGGATCCTGGCTGGTATGGGATGGCATACTCATCGGCCGAAGCTTCAATGTCCTGAGTTTTGCCCCAAATGCTAAATCCTCCATAAACCGAACGCGAGGCGCTTCCCGAGCCCAAACGAGCTAACCATGAAGCTTTCCGGAAAAAGTCATGCTCATTCTCCAGGGTTTTGAAATGATCATTTTCTATGGAACAAAGCGCCAGCGCCAGCGCACTCATACTCGATGCCGATGAGGCAATGCCGGCTGAATGGGGAAAAGTATTCGAGCTATCTATATAAAAATACAGTTGATTAATAAATGGTATGATCTCCGCAATTTTTTGAAGATATCCTGCTACTCGCATCTGAAAATCCCGGTGGGGTTTTCCTTCAAACAATAACTCAACTGATGGGCCTTTACCGTTTTCAAGCATACGGTAATTGAGCTTGAGATCGGTGTAAGAATTTTTGAGGCTAAAGCTCAATGATGGATTACGGGGCAATTGATCCCCATATTTTCCCCAATATTTGACCAGTGCAATATTCGACGGGCTATGCCACCTGACCGATCGTATTCCTTCGAAAGGTTGCTCAAAAAACGGTTTGGTATTTATGATGCTTTCTCCTGTCTTCATTAGCGCTGATATTTAACCAGTTCATCAAACCTGAAGAAGGTCTTCAGGCCTTTACCTTTAAGGTATTCCTGGAGTTCATCCTGATTTCCAGGCCAAGTGAGCATGGCAAAATCGCCGCCCCAGGCCCCAAGCGACTTAACCGCCCCATTCAGCTCGGGGAAGAGGGTTTTTTTAACCGGTGTTTCATTGATGATGCTCCCAATTATGTGCTCATGCTTGGTTATCAGTTCTTCAAATGATCCAAGTTCTTTAGTTTGTACCAATTGATGTGTTATGGATGATGTGGCCTCCAAATCAGAGTGAACGACATTTCCGTTATTTGAAAATTGACGTATCGCCTGTTCGGAGTTTTTCTTTTTACCCAGGTAAACAAAAAACACCTTATCGGAAAAGGGAGGCCAAAAATCCACTGAGCTCCACACCGGCTTTTTGTTCTCAATCTTGTATTGAATGGGTTTGTTGTTTTGGGCACAGGCTATATCATAACCCGATCCGTTGGAGGTCCTGAAAAAGAGGTCAAAAGCGTCAACCCCGGCCCATTGGGCGATATTGGCAATAAGGCTCGAGCTGCTGCCCAGGCCCCATTTAATATCGAAATTAATATGGGAAGTGATCCTTATGCCTTTATCCTTATTGAATAATAGTGGATTTAGCTGTCCGGCTGCTTTCAGTATTCCTTGAAGAAATGTAGCCGTTTTTTTATGGGAGGTCTCAACTATTTCAACGTCATGGCTTTTGAAAGTGCCTGTGAACCATACATGACCCCTTACATGGGTTTCCCATGTGAGAATACCGTTTTGCCCGGTATTTTCCACGTGCAGGCTTTGACCGTATTTAACCGGCACAGCCAGTGCCGAAGCTCCGTGCAACACAAGATATTCTCCTGTGATCAAAAGCTTTCCGTTTGAGTAAAAGGTTTGTGAAGCCAATTTTCCGGTTATCTTCTGGATTCGGCAATAAAATCACTCACTTTTTTAAACGACACCTTTTTGTCTTTAAAATATTCCACGGCGTGTTCCTTTTCTTCTTCGCTAGCCTGAAATATATTAAGAATATTAAGCAGGTGCATTTTCATGTGGCCTTGCTGTATGCCTGTGGTCACCAATGACCTGACAGCGCTGAAATTATTGGCCAGCCCTACCGACGAGGCGATCATCATCATCTCCCTGGCGCTGGGTTCACCCAATAACTCGAGCGAAAGTTTTGCCAGTGGGTGAAGGGAAGTAAGCCCTCCTACCGTGCCCATCGATAGGGGAATGGTTAGACTGTAATGAAACCGTCCGTTTTCCAGGCTTAGCTCCGTTAAGCCTTTGTATTGGCCTTGACGTGAAGCAAAAGCGTGACCACTGGCCTCAATAGCCCTGAAGTCGTTGCCTGTTGCAAGGGCCACAGCATCAATGCCATTGAAAATCCCTTTGTTATGAGTTACAGCCCTGTACTGGTCGATATTTGCAATCTGAACGCCTTTTTCAAACTTCCAGGCAAATTCATCGGTTGTCATGTTTAACCGACCGTCATCGAGATCGCTAACATCGCATTCTACATGCGTTTTTACCACACACTCGGGGGAATAATTGGAAAGTATGGCCATGATAATCTCCACTTCTTTTTCTTCAAAGCGCTCATCGGCGAGTATGAAGTTTTTAAGCTCGGCGGCAAACTCCTCAAGGCATGAGTTAATGAAGTTGGCTCCCATGGAATCAACCGTGTTGAAGGTTGCCTTGAGCTGATAGTAATCCTCTATCGCGTGGGTTTTATTGACCAGCTCAATATCAATAATTCCCCCACCGCGTCTTCGCATGTTGTGGGTGATATCGGCAGTGCGTTCGAATAGCCGTTGCTTTAGTTCCGGAAAAGCCTCCTTAAGCTTGCGGTAACTACCGTTCCAGGTAAAATGCACCTGCCCTGTCTTGGTAGTGGATATCACCTTGGCGTGGAATCCGCCGCGTTCAGCCCAAAATTTAGCACTGCTCGAGGCTGCAGCAACCACTGAGCTTTCCTCAATAACCATAGGGACCATATAATTGTTCCCGTTAATGATGAAATTGGGGGCAATGCCGTATGGGAAAAAGAAATTGGATATGGTGTTTTCCGAGAATTCCTCGAAAAGTTTTTGTTTTTCACTATCGGGATGCCAGTATTGTTTAATGATTTCGGCAGCTCTGCCGGGATCATCGAAATACCGGGAAACCAATTCGATTTTTTGCTCTTTGTCGAGTTTAGAGAATCCCTTAATGATCTCCCCTGTAGTCGTTTCTCTTATCAATTCAGTGATATTCATTAGTTTGCAAAATTAGCATTTTCCTATATTCATTTAACGAGATAAGAGAACAACCTATTAATTTAGAATGTTCAATATTTTAAAAAAATCATTTAACAAAATAAAAACCCTTCGCCAGTGGCGAAGGGTTTAGGATTATTGAAAAACTTGAGTTTTCGCTTATTAATACATGCCGGGCATTCCGCCGCCCATTCCACCGGCTGGCATTCCACCGCCTGCGTTATCATTTTCTTCTTTAATTTCAGAAAGAACACATTCGGTGGTAAGAAGCATACCGGCAATTGAAGCAGCGTTTTCGATGGCAATACGTGCCACTTTTGTAGGATCGATTACACCTGCCTCAAAGAGGTTTTCGTATTTATCAGTGCGGGCATTGTAACCGAAGTCAGCTTCACCCTGGAATACTTTGTTGACTACCACTGAGCCTTCAAGTCCTGAGTTCTCTACGATCTGACGAAGCGGTTCTTCCAGTGCCCTTCTTACGATAGCAATACCGGTTCCCTGGTCTATGTTTTCACCTGTTAAGCCTTCGAGCGCTTTAATAGCACGGATGTAACCGATGCCACCACCGGGGATAATGCCTTCTTCAACGGCAGCGCGGGTTGCCGAAAGGGCATCTTCGAAGCGGTCTTTACGCTCTTTCATTTCAACTTCGCTGGCTGCACCAACATAGATCACCGCAACACCGCCGGCCAATTTAGCCAAACGCTCCTGGAGCTTTTCCTTGTCGTAATCGGAAGTGGTGTTTTCGATCTGAGCTTTGATCTGCTTAACACGAGCGTTGATGGTTTCCTTATCGCCTTTACCGTTTACGATGGTCGTGTTTTCCTTATCGATGGTGATCTTTTCGCAGGAACCGAGGTATGAAAGGTCGGCATCTTCGAGTTTATAACCTTTTTCTTCAGAGATAACGGTTCCGCCGGTCAATACGGCGATATCCTCGAGCATTTCTTTTCTTCTGTCGCCAAAGCCGGGCGCCTTAACGGCAGCAATCTTAAGCGAACCTCTCAGCTTGTTCACTACGAGGGTTGCCAACGCTTCGCCTTCAACATCTTCGGCAATAATAAGCAACGGGCGACCTGACTGGGAAACC
Organism: Bacteroidales bacterium; assembly: GCA_021740045.1. GTDB lineage: Bacteria > Bacteroidota > Bacteroidia > Bacteroidales > JAIPAP01 > JAIPAP01. The sequence continues at coordinate 7,058 of JAIPAP010000057.1, read as the reverse complement.
TTCTCAAGGATGGGGAGCATATCCTTCATGACCGATACTTTTTTATCGAAAATGAGGATATACGGATTTTCAAATACGGTTTCCATCTTTTCGGTGTCGGTTACAAAATAAGGTGAAATGTAACCGCGGTCGAACTGCATTCCTTCAACGGTTTCAACGTAGGTTTCGATACCCTTGGCTTCTTCAATGGTGATTACGCCTTCATGACCAACCTTGTTCATGGCTTGGGCGATGAGTTCACCTACCTGAGTGTCGTTGTTGGCAGAAATGGTTGCAACCTGTTCGATTTTTTCATTGCTGTCGCCAACTTCTTTTGATTGGCTCTTGATGGATTTCACCACTTCCTTAACGGCCTTTTCAATACCGCGTTTCAGGTCCATGGGATTGGCGCCTGAGGTAACGTTTTTAAGGCCTGTGGTGAGCATTGCCTGTGCCAATACAGTTGCTGTGGTTGTTCCATCACCTGCAGCATCGGCAGTTTTGGAAGCCACTTCTTTTACCATCTGGGCGCCCATGTTTTCAACGCCATCTTCCAGGTCGATGTCCTTGGCTACAGTAACGCCGTCTTTGGTTATAGTGGGAGCACCAAAGGACTTGTCAATAATTACATTGCGACCTTTAGGTCCAAGGGTCACCTTTACTGCATCTGAAAGCTTGTCAACGCCTTTCTTCAATGCATTTCTTGCTTCAAGATCAAATATGATATCTTTAGCCATTTTCCTATGTTTTTAGTTTTTAATTAATAGTTTAAATTTCTTTAACTGCTCCGAATACTTTAAATGATTGCTAAAATGTCGGATTCTCTCATGATAAGATATTCATTGCCGTCGATGGTGATCTCGGTACCGGCATATTTTCCGTAGAGAACTGTGTCGCCTTCCTTTACGGTGAGGGGCTCATCTTTTTTCCCATCACCCACTGCCACAACAGTGCCTTTTTGAGGCTTTTCCTTCGCTGTATCGGGAATAATGATTCCTCCTGATGTTTTCTCCTCTGCCGGAGAGGGTTCTACTACTACCCGGTCGGCTAATGGTTTAATGTTCACTTTTCCCATCTTTATTCATTTTTATGTTTAACATTAGTTTTGATCTTATTTTAACATCCGTGCCCTGTCATAATTTATGCCAAAACCAAAATTGATCATTTAATTTGATCATGTTTTTACAACCTTATGAATAGTATAGTCATTAAATAGGTTAACCCAAGTTATAAACAACAGTTAATCAATGAGTAAAGAGTTGGATTCAATTTTGGTAACATCATGTTGCCAAAAAATGGCCATAAAAAAATGTCAGAACGATGTGTCATTCTGACATTTTTACACAATACCGGTAAATATCTTTATTCTTCCTTTTCGCCTCCGATAGGACTTTGCTGTTGCTGTTGCTGTTCAACCGGCATTTCCTGCTGGCCTGGAGGAGCTTTAAAACCTTCAACAGGTTGCTGCTGCTCTGTATTCACCCTGTCCTGGAGTTCGGAGCCTGCTTGCTGAACATTCGTATTACGTGGTATCACGAATATGGAAAGCAGGCTCAGCACGAGAAGAACAATTGCCAATGTCCATGTTGCTTTTTCGAGAAAATCTGCGGTTTTCTTAACCCCCATCACCTGGTTAGAACCACCGAAAGTTGAAGATAATCCACCACCTTTGGGATTTTGTACCAGCACAACCAGTACCAGCAAAATACAGGTGATAAGAATCAAAACCGAAATTAAAATATACGTACCCATTTTTAACGTCTTTTATAATTATTTGTAAAACAAGCTGTTACTCGCTTTCATCCAGTTTTTTCAATTGAGCTGCAAAGTAACTACTTTTTTCAGGAAATTTCAACATCAATTGTTTATAAATTCTTTTGGCTTTTTCTGCATTACCTTGTTTTAAGTAAATCCTTGCCAGGGTTTCACTAAAGAGGTCGTTGTGTTCTTCGAGGCTCTTTTCGGCAGCTTCGCTGGCTTTGAAAAACTTATGCTTGGGGGGGCTACTAATAGTAGGCTCCTCCTTAATGAAATCTTCAATCAGCTCCTTTTTCGTCTTTTCGGAATTTTCTTCTTTTTTCCGTTGCAGATATGCGGTAAAATCTTCCTGACTTACTTCTGCCTTGGGCTGCGGGGTTGTTTCATCAGTTCCGGTTTCAGCAGGAGCCGGTCTTTCAATTTCGCCTGTATCAGAATGTTCGGAAGCAAAGGCCGATGCTTTTTGAACCGTTTCTTGTTGTGGTTCCGGCATTACCGGTGTGTTTTCGATCAAGCTTTTTAATTGCCGCCGGCTACCGGCATAGGCAGCAGCTACTTTTAATTTTTGGTTAAATTGAATGCTTCCCTGCTGGTAGAGGTTCCGGACGTATAAAAGGTGGGCTACCTGGCAGTAAGGAAAATCGGTGATAACCTTTTCCAACTGGTCCAAGCTAGCCTGCGAGAGGCTATAAGGATCATTCAGGTATTTTTCGAATAGTTTCTTATTCATACGCTACCAATTAACCACAGCCTTATTAAAAATATCTTCCACCAGTTGTTCATTTATTTGTGAAATAAGCGATTCTTCTACAGCCGACAGTCTTTGTTGACTATCGTAATCGGCATAGCGGCTGAATTTTGTTTCGAAATTAGCATCTTCATCATATTTGTTGGTAAACCGAACGTTTACCCCTATTGTGAGCCTGTTTTGAGCGGCCCGCTCATTACCTTGTATAGCGATAGGTTTGGTGGAATATTCCACAATTTCGCCTTCCAAAGCCAGATCACCACCACGTTCAACAAGCGAAAGAGTTGTTTGAGAAGAGAACTTATCCCTTAATTCTTCTGTAAATTGCTGGCTAAGCGTAGGTTTTACCAAATCGGATTTGTTGGAGAAGTACTTCACGGTCATGGTTTCGGCTTCAGGAGGAATTGATGCCCCGGTAAAGGAATAAACACCACAACCGGTGATAATTGATATGACCAGTAGAGCTGCTATAGTGAGTATTATATTTTGGTAACGTTTTTTCATGATTGAATGCTACTTGATCTGGTATTCTTTAATTTTCCGGTAGAGGGTGCGTTCAGAGATTCCGAGCTCTTCGGCTGCTCTTTTCCTGCGGCCTTCATGCTTATCCAGGGCACGACGGATCATGTCTTCTTCTTTCTTCTGTAGCGAAAGGTTTTCATCAATCACTTCCGATTTGGCAAACTGCGGCTCATTGGGCATCTCCTCATCATCTTTGCTGATCTCAACGCCGCTGTTGGCTAATGTTTCGCCTGGAGCATCGCTGTAGAGGCTTTGCATTAACTGAGGATTGGTGCGTTCCAGTTCCTTGGATACATCATCGTGTTGAATGATTTCATGCACTAACTTTTTAAGGTCGTTGATGTCTTTTTTCATCTCAAACAGTACCTTATAAAGCAGTTCCCTTTCGCTGAATTCGGATTGCTCCTTTTCTTTGTTATAAAGTACGGGTAAATCACGCTCCATGCTCCGCGGAAGATATTTGGCCAGTGTCTCGGCATTGATCCTTCGTCCTTCCTCGATAATGGAAATTTGTTCCGTAATGTTTTTCAATTGTCGCACATTACCTTGCCAGCGGTAGTTCATAAGCATTTCCTTGGCTTCATCGCTAAGTTCCAGGGGTGGCATGCGGTACTTATCTGCAAAATCGGCCGAAAACTTACGGAAAAGCAGCACTATGTCGTCTTTGCGATCGCGAAGCGGTGGAACAAATATGGGTACCGTGTTCAACCGGTAATACAGGTCCTCGCGGAATTTCCCTTCTTGTATTGCTTCCAGCAGATCGATATTGGTAGCAGCCACTACCCGCACATCGGTCTTAATAACCTTTGAAGAACCCACCCGCATAAATTCGCCGGATTCAAGCACCCTTAGCAGTCGTACCTGGGTTGAAAGCGGTAATTCCGAGACTTCATCCAAAAATATGGTTCCTCCGTTCACGACTTCGAAATAACCTTTGCGAGCCTCATGAGCGCCGGTAAAAGAACCTTTTTCATGCCCGAACAATTCCGAATCGATGGTGCCTTCGGGAATGGCTCCGCAATTAACTGCTATATAAGGGCCGTGCTTGCGGGAGCTCAGTTGGTGAATGATCTTGGGAAAAACTTCCTTACCGGAACCACTTTCCCCGCTGATCAGAACGGTAATATCGGTAGGAGCAACCTGCCGTGCAATATCGATTGCACGGTTCAGAAGCTGCGAATTACCTATAATTCCAAATCGTTGCTTAATTGATTGTATTTCCATAGTTTATCTCTTCCCTGAATTTCAACGACAACAAGGCATATTTCTTTTACAAAGTTAAAGGATTAATTTTATTAATTCAGGAATATAAGAATTCATTACTTGCCTGAAGCCGGGAAATCAAGTAAGTCCGCACCATTTTTCGCTTAGTTCCCAAAGCTTTTTGCGTTTTTCTTTATCATGAACTTCCCGGGCCGGGGCAGTTTCATGCTTGTTATCGAAATATTTGCCGGTGATGTTTTCTACCTGGGGTGAGGTTGCCAAATACACAGAGGTTACTGCTCCCTTAGCCAATTCATCGCCTCTGGCACCCGGGCTTCCGGCTCGCAAAAGCTTGGTCCCGATAACACCGGGATGAAGATAATTGGAGGTAACACCTGTACCTTTAAGCCGTTCCGCCAATTCGGCAGCAAACAATGCATTGCACAATTTGGACAGTGAATAAGCTTCGATGCCATAAAAGCCTTTCTCGGCATTCAGGTTATCGAAATCGAGACTGCCCCATTTATGCACCATGGAGCTTACCGTGACGATTCGCGCTGGGGCACTTGATCTTAGCAGGGGAAGCAGCAAATTGTTCAGCAGAAAATGAGCCAGGTGATTTACACCGAAAGTCATTTCAAATCCTTCGGCCGTTTCTTTGTATTCCCGCATGCTTACGCCGGCATTATTCAACAGAACATCGAGGTGATCATAACGGTCCTGTACCTCTGCAGCCATCTGCCTTACATTCTGAAGGGAGGAAAAGTCGGCGACAATACTGTCGATGCTATCATTGCCGGTGGATTGTTTGATCTCCTGTACTGCAGCTTTCAACCGTTCTTTATTTCTACCATGCACAATGGTATAGGCTCCCGTTTCCGCAATTTGCCGGGCAGTTTCCTTTCCAATTCCATCAGTTGCTCCGGTTATTAATATGGTTTTCTCCTTCATAAACTTCACTTTTCGAAACTTAACAAATCGGACTGCATGAACGTTCAATGGCCTGCCTTCTATAAGAAGTTTAAAGTCTAAAGTTTAAAGTTTCTGCTCTGTTACATCTACTATTAAAACAGTCGGCTTCCGCTCCCTGCCCCAGGCTTTAAGCAATGAATTCTACCTTCTCTTTCTACCTTCTATTTTCTAAAATTTACTTTAAAGTTCCATATGAATTACGCTCAATACTCGCCACACACTCATCTCCCGCCTCTCACCTCCAATTTATACCCTTTACAAATAGCAGTTATTTTGTTAATTCCATGATTACCTTTCTCAAATACGATGATAAAGCAATAGAATACTTCTAATGCTATAAAACTACTACATAGCTTCGATGATATTTATTGCTTGCTTTAATTCATCATAATCGCATAAAATGCTTAACAATAATAGCCTGGCCAATAATACGCCCTCTCAACCGATTACTTTCCCCAACCGGAATAATTTAGATATATCCGTATTAGGGGGGGGGTAAATACCGAAATACGATCCTTCGAATTAAACTACTGCCAGCGTTTCCCGCCATAATTGATCGAAAAAAATAACCCCATTCGTCAACAAAACCTAGTTACTAACCAAATTTTAAGAACATTATGAAAGCAATTAAATATTTTCTTACAGTAATCATTATATTTGCCATGGGAGCTATAATACTGAACAGTTGCTCCAAAGAAACCAATAACGCAGAACCGGTGAATAATAATAAACAAACCAAAGCCGATCAAAGCATCGAAAACCGCATCCTTCATTTCAAGGACAAAATGACACAGATAAGAGAAAACCCCAATTTAAAATCGGGTAGCGAACTGATGGAGCTTGACAGTGTGGTTTGGTATATTGAGGCTGCTTTGAATTATTCCCATGCCGACGCAACAAGTGGGTTTAATAACTTGATGGGTGATTCTGCGGTAATTAGTATTCCCCTTACAAACGGTAAAGTGACAATAGCCTCGATGGTAGAAGCGTATGATGCTTTTATGGATAGTATTGCAGAACAGTATGCTACATTATCCAATCCGGATGCTCATCTTGTAGTTGCTGATATCAGTTTGCAAGAATCAAATGATCAAACGCTTACCATGCAATCCACTACCGGTTACGGAATAGGTATTCCCAATCCCTTTATATTCGATGAAGATGATCATTGGTTATGGGGGCTAGGGCATGATGGTCTTGGAGGAAAATGTGATGGATATCAAGGTCCTGATACTTCGGATGCTGCAATAGAATTGGAAAAGATGATTCACACCAGAAAATCGGCTCCAACTGGAAGTGTTTATTATACCGATATCTCTGAGCTAACTTATGAAGGACATGATCCTTATACTATTGCGCTAGATGGTAATGATTGTAATACATGCAGTTTAATAAATCCGAATGATGATAATCCAGATGATAACCTGTATGACTTTTATGTATTTCGCAGTCATAGTTTACTTGATAATCATCATGGCTGTTTGCCAGATGAGGAGATGAATAATTATATCACTCTAATGGAAGATTTACTATATAATGTAGCTCATCAATGGTATCCGAATCAACTTAATAATAAGAAATTCATAAGTATAAATAACATTGGAGACCTTCTATTACCCGGAGATAATACAATTTATTATCATTATGGGACTATTACATATGGTATTGAACATATAAGTATTGATCCTCCAGAAGAATAAGAATTCAAAAGGGGGGGATACCCCATAGCCGTCAAGCTAAGCAAAGAAAGGCTGTTTTCACAGCCTTTCCATAGGTATAAGGAAAAATGAATTTCTGCCTATCGGGCAAAAACTCAGCAGTAAAATTACAGATTTACTTGCAGAAACGGAAGTTGAAACCCAAGCCAGAGCGTTAG
>JAIPAP010000056.1 GCA_021740045.1 Bacteroidales bacterium | reverse complement strand
GACCGGTTGGGTGGGTGTAAAAAATTCTTATCATTTTGGCATTGCCGGATATTATGCCATGATGGCGCTGGAACAGGATATGATCGGGATCACCACCACTAATGCCAACCCCTTGGTGTCTCCTACTTTTTCACGCCAGCCGCTTTTCGGGACCAATCCATTGGCGGTAGCTATTCCTGCCGGCAAACAACCTCCTTTTGTGGCCGATTTTGCAACCTCGCCGGTTTCCAGGGGACGCCTCGATGAATTTATTGAGCGTGATGAGGATGCACCCACTGACCTTTTACAGGATCACGAAGGAAACGATACAACCGATCCCTCCATTCTGACAAAAGGGGGTGCTATAAGAACCCTGGGAGGTATCAGAGAAAAAGGAAGCCATAAAGGATATTGCCTCACCGCCTTGGTTGATATTTTTTCGGCGGTGTTCTCAGGAGCCAATTTTGGTCCCCTTGTAGTTCCCACCGTTGATTACGCAACAGGTATTAAAGCCCGGCGCGATAATGGCATAGGGCACTTTTTTGGGGCAATGCGCATAGATGCTTTTCGCCCTGCCGCCGAATTTAAAGAAGATATGGATTTATGGATACAAAGTTTCCGAAGCGCTCAACCAGTTGACGGACAGGAAAAAGTATTAATACCCGGTGATCCGGAAAGGGAAAAAGAGGCTGAACGCAGGAAAACAGGCATTCCTTTGAGAAAATCCATTGTTGATGACCTGTTCGCTGTTGCCGGACAATTTGGGCTGGAGTTCCCCGATCCTGTCGGTGAGCAGCATTAAATTGTTTATGTGCTGATCTGTTTATGAAAGGCCTCCTGCTTATTGCCAACTGCTCCTTGCCAACTATAACTCCTTAAGTTCTCTAATCGTTTTAACCGGATCAGATGAGGAGAAAATGGTGTTGCCGGCAACCAGCACATCGGTACCGGCATCGATCAATTCTTTGGCATTGTTCAGGGTTACACCGCCGTCGACTTCAATAAGCGCTTTTGATTTATGATCGGCAATGAGTTGTTTCAGGTCTATAACCTTGGAAGTGGTGTTGTGAATAAATTGCTGGCCTCCAAATCCGGGGTTAACCCCCATTATTAAGAACAGGTCGGCTTCGGAAATAATTTCATTTAAGGCTGTTACAGGCGTATGTGGATTGATAACCACACCGGCTTTCATGCCCAGATTCTTGATTGCCTGAATGGTGCGGTGCAGGTGAGGACTCTCTTCATAATGAACAGACAAAACATCGGCCCCGGCTTTCTTAAAATCTTCCAGAAAACGTTCGGGTTGTCTGATCATTAGGTGGACATCGAGGGGTTTTTGGGCGTGCTTTTTTATGGCTTTTATCACGGGCATTCCAATGGTGATATTGGGCACGAACATGCCATCCATTACATCCACATGGAACCAGTCGGCTTCGCTTTCATTTATCATTTCTATAGCAGCTTGCAGATTGGCAAAATCAGCCGACAGCAGCGACGGGGCAACTAAATGAGGGTGTTTTTTCATATCCGTTTTTTTCAATGCTCAAATATAAAATAAAAAAGGCTACCCAACCGGATAGCCTTTTTACAAGTTTTTTAACCCAGGTAAGCCTTTAAAAGCTTGCTCCGGGAGGTATGTTTTAATCGTTTGATGGCTTTCTCCTTAATTTGGCGAACACGTTCCCGGGTAAGGTCGAAATTTTCCCCGATCTCTTCCAGCGTCATGGGATGTCCGCCGTTAAGACCAAAATAAGACCGTATCACATCGGCTTCACGTAGGCTAAGGGTTGAAACTGCCCGGTGGATCTCTTTCTTCAATGAATCGTACATCAGGTCGGTTTCGGGGGTTGGATTTTCATCACTTTTCAACACATCGTACATATTGTTGTCTTCTTCCTGGTTAAGCGGCGCATCCATGGAAACGTGTCTTCCCGCGTTCTTCATCGATTCCTTAACATCATTTTCATGAACCTCCAGCATTTTAGCTATTTCCTCGGTGTTGGGTTCGCGTTCATATTCCTGCTCCAGCTTGGCATAAGCTTTATTGATCTTGTTAATGGCCCCTATCTTGTTCAAAGGGAGCCTTACGATCCTCGATTGTTCGGCCAGAGCTTGCAAAATAGATTGCCTGATCCACCAAACGGCATAAGAAATAAACTTAAACCCGCGGGTTTCATCAAAGCGCTGTGCTGCTTTAATCAACCCCATGTTACCTTCATTGATCAGATCGGGAAGTGTAAGGCCTTGGTTTTGATATTGCTTCGCAACAGATACGACAAAACGAAGGTTGGCCTGGGTTAATTTTTCCAGGGCCAGCTTATCGCCTTGTTTAATCCGCTGTGCAAGAGCCACCTCTTCCTCGGCAGTTATTAATTCCACCTTCCCGATTTCCTGAAGGTATTTGTCGAGCGATGCCGTCTCACGGTTTGTTACCTGCTTGGTTATCTTTAGTTGCCTCATCTAGTAATAGGATATGGTTAACTGTTACTTTAAGTGGTTGTTTGTTTCCCCGTTTTATTTCAATACTAAATTACTACTATTGGTCTATGCAATGCAAGTAATTTTTTAACATTAATATTGTCATTCCCGGAGGCTGTATCCTCCGGGATTAAGTTAAGCTGATGTTTTATTGCCTTCTCCTGTTCCTGTTATCTTTATCCCGATCCCGGCTTCCTTCGGGTTTGGGCTGAAGCGCTTTGCGTGAAAGCTTTAGCTTGCCGGTTTTCCGGTCGATGTCAATCAGTTTCACCTCTACTTCATCACCGGTTTTAAGCACATCTTCAACATTGGCAATGCGTTTCCAATCAATTTCCGAGATGTGAAGCAAACCTTCTTTTCCCGGCATGATCTCAACAAAAGCGCCGAAGGGAGCTATGTTTTTAACCGTACCTGTATAAACCTCGCCGATTTCAGGAACAGCAATAATTTGTTTAATGCGTTCCTTAACCTGGTCAATGGACTCTTTATTGTTTGAAACGATATCGATCACCCCAAGGTCCCCTACTTCTTCAACAACAATGGTTGAATTAGTTTCATTTTGAAGTTCCTGGATGATCTTTCCACCGGGACCGATAATGGCGCCGATATATTCTTTGGGTACCGTCATTTGAACGATACGTGGAACGTGGGGTTTATAATCTTCACGGGGCTGGGTAATGGTTTTAGCCATTTCATCCAGTATGTGCAAACGGCCTTTTCTTGCTTGTTCCAAGGCTTCGGCTAGAATATCGTATGATAATCCTTCAACCTTAATATCCATCTGGCAGGCAGTTACACCGTCTTTGGTTCCGGTTACCTTAAAGTCCATATCGCCAAGGTGGTCTTCATCACCCAGGATATCGGATAGTACGGCATACTTACCGGTGTCGTTATCCATGATGAGTCCCATGGCAATTCCGGAAACCGGTTTCAGGATCTTTACTCCGGCATCCATCAGTGCCAATGTTCCGGCACAAACTGTAGCCATGGATGAAGAACCGTTGGATTCGAGAATATCCGATACCACCCTGATGGTGTAGGGATTTTCCGATTCACCGGGGATTATGTTTTTCAACGCCATCAAGGCCAAATTTCCATGTCCGATTTCACGGCGGCTGGTTCCGCGTAGGGGTTTAGCCTCACCGGTTGAAAAGGGTGGAAAATTATAGTGAAGGATAAAATCAATCTTCTCCTCAATAACAGCGCCGTCAATAACCTGTTCATCCAGTTTAGTGCCAAGGGTAACAGTGGTTAATGACTGCGTTTCACCGCGGGTAAAAATAGCTGACCCATGAGCCGCAGGCAGGTAGTCCACCTCGCTCCAGATGGGACGTATTTCATCAGGTTTTCTACCGTCGACCCTGGTAATTTCATTGAGTACCAAATTGCGCACAGCATCCTTCTCTACATCATGGTAGTACCGTTTTACCAAAGGTTCTTTTTCTTCCAGTTCTTCTTCGGGGATGGTTTCGATGTATTCGTCACGGATGGCCTTTAAAGCTTCACTGCGTTCATGTTTACCTTTATGTGTTTTAGCGGCTTCATAAATTTTATCATATAAGTCTTTACGCAGTTGTTCGGCCAGCTCAGGATCATTAACTTCGTGTTCGTATTCCCGTTTGGTTTTGGATGTTTCCACGTTACCGGCCAGTTCTGTCTGTGCCTGGCATTGTTTCTTTATGGCTTCATGGGCATACTTGAGGGCTTCGATCATATCGGCTTCCTGAACCTCTTTCATTTCACCTTCTACCATTAGGATGTTGTCCAATGAAGCGCCTACCATAAGGTCGATGTCGGCGGTGGGTATTTCGGATATGGCCGGGTTGATCACAAATTCGTTGTTAATACGAGCTACCCTAACTTCCGAAATGGGACCGCTAAAGGGGATGTCGGAAACAGCAATAGCCGATGAAGCGGCCAGACAGGCCAGTGCGTCAGGCATGATGTTGGAGTCGGATGAGATCAGGGTGATCATCACCTGTATTTCAGCATGAAAATCATCCGGGAATAAGGGTCGCAAAGCGCGGTCGACTAAACGTGAAATAAGAATTTCGGTCTCGGAGGGGCGGGCTTCTCGTTTAAAAAAACCGCCGGGAAAGCGGCCTGCGGCGGCATATTTTTCGCGATATTCTACACTTAAGGGAAGGAAATCAATTCCTTCCTTGGGTTCTTTGCTGGCAACTACGGTTGCAAGAATCATGGTGTCTCCCATCTTCACTACCGCCGAACCGTCGGCTTGCTTGGCCAGTTTACCGGTTTCGATGGTGATGGTTCTTCCATCACTCAGTTCAATTGTTTTATTAATACCCTGCATATCTTTTCCTTTCTTCTATTGTTGGCAAGTTTTTGTTTGTCAAGCGCAAAATTATAGTTAATGTTTGAATATTAGCGCACTCGTTTAGCTAAAAAATTTATGGCTAAACGAAAAACCCTGTCCTGTAGTTCATAACAGGCACAAAAAAAGGCAATTGTTTACCAATTGCCTTCGTCGAAATCAGTTTTTTATTATGTTTTTACTTCCTGATACCGAGCTTTTTAATAATAGCACGATACCGTTCAATATCTTTGTGTTTAAGATAATCGAGCAACCGGCGGCGTTTTCCAACCATCTTTACCAGTGAACGGCGGGTGTTGAGGTCTTTTTTATTCCCTTTTAAATGACCGGTCAAATGTTCTATGCGCCGTGTGAATAAGGCAATCTGGCCTTCGGCCGAACCGGAATTGGCCTTTGCACCACCGTAATTCTCGAATAATTCGTGTTTCTTCTCCTTATCTAAATACATATCTACCAATTAATTATTTTTAGTATTCGCTTAATTGAAAAAGTGGCTGCAAAAGTAAAATTTTATTCACAAATAACCAATTATCAATAAAATTATTTTGATGTTCATGATACCAAGGGTGCTATTTCAGTGAGTAATATTAAGCAGCTCGTATCAGAGACTATTATCACGGGCATTTTCTATATCTTTTTCCAATTCAGTGGCTGAGTAATTAAAAACTGACACATCATAATCTTTAGAAACTATGCTTAAACCGCGCAAAAAAGAATTGCCCGTAGTTGCCGAATTCCGTCCCGGCCTCTCCAAAGAACAACTGCGTATTGATCAATAATTGTGTGTTGTTCGAAATAGAGATATCAACCGAGGGGCCGGCAAAAACGGAATGATCGCTGGGATTGAAGATGGCCGAAATACCACCATTGATTAAAGGCGTAAACGGATAGTTGACTTGCCCGAAGGTTGAATACTTGGCCGGCGACAGCATTTTGGCTGATATTTGCTGCCCCATTAAATAGTTGAATCCCCCGGCATCGCCCGTGGCGCCGTTGCTGTTGAACAAAAAAGACCCGTGAACATAAAGCCCGCTTTTCCAGGTGTAATCACCTCCTATAGTGGCTACAAAAATTCCGGATGTGTCGGCAAAATTTTCCCGGGGATGGAACCAGGTCATTTCTCCGCGGAAGCCGGCGCCGCTTATATCGCCTGTCCAGCCGGCGCCGAGGACCCAATCGGTTTTAACCATGCCCCCCAGCACCTGGAAGTCGTAATTCCATTTATTAAACCGGTATTGGCCGGCTATGGCGCTTTTGTCCCAGGTTTCACCCAGTTCGTAAACCAGGTCGGCCGAGGAGGTATAATTGGGATAATAGGTCACTTTTATGGCATCGGTTCCCGGGCGTTCTTCATAATCGAAATCGAAATAAGAAAAGGTGTTGAACACATCATTGGGGTTCCATACCAGGCCAATGCCCCAGTTTACGCGCTGCCTCCCAACAGTAAGCTGCCAGTCGCCTTGTACATAATCCACATAAGCCCGGTCGATCATGGTGTGGAACAGGTAATTTTTTTCATTCATCAGATTGGTTGACAGATCGAAATAACCGTAATCCGTATCGATATACGAGGCGTAATCCGGGAAATTTTCTACAAATTCTCCGTAAATAAACCGGTTTCGGGCTTCAACTACTGTGGTAACCGATGAGGAAGTGTACCATTTAAAATTTAGCCGGTTGTGTAAAAGGGTTTCGGTAATCCACTCATCGCCTAACAAGGCTTGGGCATTTTCATTTACCCATAATGTTTGCATGTCTTTTATATACCCATGCAGGCTAAGCTTTTTGGGAGCTTCCTGTGCCGAAGCTCCCATTATTAGTGAAAAGATCAGAATGCTTGTAAAAATCGCCCTTCTTTGTTGTTTCATTGCCTTCCGTTTTTCCATCCACAATAGTTATTCAGCTATAACGCGTTCGCCGTGTAATTCGTCGCTTTTCACCTTACCATCCTCAATGGTAATAATACGCCGGGCTTTTTTCACCACTCGTTGGTCATGGGTTGAAAATATAAAGGTGACTTTTTCTTCCCGGTTCAGTTTTTCCATAATATCGAGCAAGGTTTCTGTCGACTTGGAGTCCAGGCTTGCTGTAGGTTCATCGGCCAGGACAAACTTAGGTTTCGATGCCAGCGCTCTTGCCACAGCTACCCGTTGCTGCTGTCCGCCCGATAATTTATTGGGCCGATTATTGGCACGATCTCCAAGGCCAACCGCTTCGAGCAATTCCATGGCGCGTTGTTCACGTTCTTCTTTCGAATAGCCCTGCAGCTGCATGATAAATTCCACATTCTCCCTGGCCGTGAGTACCGGGATCAGGTTAAAGGCCTGGAAAACAAAGCCAATGTTATGCAACCTGAAATCGATCAGTTCCGAGGATTTAAAATCACCGATATTGGTTTTGTTAACATAGATATCGCCACGAGTAGGCGTATCGAGGCCGCCCACCATATTTAGCAATGTGGTTTTACCCGAGCCGGAAGGCCCCACCACTGCGGCAAATTCACCTTCTTCAAAATCGAGGTCAACACCATTTACGGCATGAACAGGTACGCTTGAATCGTTGTATATCTTTTCGAGCTTTTTGATTTCTATAATCTTCATAACGATCAATATTTTAAGGTTCTTAAATATCAGTTCTTAATGCTTCTGCCGGGTTAAGCTTTATGGCTTTGTAGGCCGGATAAAGTGCAGCTATGATCCCCACCGCGATCACCAGCCCCGTAACTTCGATCACTGCTTCGAAAGTAAGTTCGGGATAAACGATCGCATCAAAACCATAGGCATTCAATCCCTCGGCCCAAATGCTCAGGTCGATGCCGGTTTGGTGTGTGAGGGCTGTAACGATAACGGCAATAACAATACCGATAACCCCCCCGGTGAGGCTTAGGAATACAGTTTCGAGTACGATCATGGTATATACCCTGGCCTTGTTCATGCCAATGGCCATGAGCATACCCAGTTCTTTAACCCTTTCGAGGATGACCATTAACATGGTGTTGACAATACCAAAGCCAAGCGCCAGCAAAATGATACCCACAAAAATGTACATCATAAAATCCATGCTTTCGGTCATCAGCTCCATATCGGGTTGTAACTTTTTCCAGGTAAGGATTTCAAGGTTATCGAACTGAGTTTTCAGATAAGAAGCCACTTCGGGCGCCATGCCATTCTGGTTAAGATACACGGCAATTTCGTGTCCGGTATTCTTATCCAGCTTCACCAGCTCGCGGAGATCGGAGGCGCGGCAAAAGGCTTTCATTTCTTCGTACTGGGTGTTGGCCATCTGGTAAATTCCTCCCACACGGAATGAACCGCCTGTTAATGTCCCTTCGCTATCGGTTAATCTTACGGCAACCCTGGAATTAATATCAACTTTTAGCTTTTCTGCCAGTTTTGCTCCTATTACAATGGGCTTACTCCGTTTCATTTCCTTTAAATAGGAGCCTTTCACAATTTTTTCATGAAGGTTGGACACCTTTATTTCATCCTTGCGGTTAACACCAAGCAATTGCACTCCCGAGCCTGTTTCGGCCGAGGAGATCATTACTTCGGCAATTACCCGTGAGGAGGCGTGCTTTACGCGGGGGTCCTTAATGATCTGTTGCCGGATCTTGCTGGCATTGGAAATGTTATCAGTTAATTCCTTAGTTTTCAAATATTCGGGCTTATGAAGTTGGATGTGTGAGGTTTCGGTTTCTACCACCGTTTCCACCCGTTGGTTCATCCACCCGATCATAAAGGCCACCGAGAATACACCTGCAAACAGGCCAAGAGCTATGGCCGCGATGATGATCAGGCTTCTTAAGCGGCTTCGCCAAACATTTCTCCATGATACTGACCAAATCATATTTCGTTTTTTTTCAGTTTCAAAATTATGTTCTCAATGCATTGGTTACCTTCATTCGCATTACCGTTACCACCGGATGAATGGAAACCACCAGGGTAATGATGAATACGGTTAAAATCTGGTTAACGAAAACTTCCGGCGCTGTGCCAAAGAACAGGTAAGGTTCGAAACCATACCGGAGGTATGCTTCCTGCAAATCGGGTGGTAATTTGATGGGATTATCCACCAACGCAAGGATCACCGGGATGCTCACTATAAAACCTGCGACCACACCCGTTAGGCCGATGATGATGGTCTCGTAAAACAACATCAGGCTTAAGCGGACTTTTTGCATGCCAACGGCTATCATGACCCCTAATTCGCGTTTTCGCTCTGCAACCATCATAATGACCGTTCCCAATATACCAAAGCCGATCACCATGTATAAGATGCCTTTCATGACGGAACCGCTGGTGCGGTCGCTTTCGATAAACTGAACAATCTCGGGCTGAAGTTCACGCCAGGTATAAACCTTGAAATCTTTACCCAGCAATTCATTAAGTTTTTCCTGGGCGGGCTCCACATCGGTGTAATCATTCACCATTAACCTGATAGCTGTGGCTCTGCCATAGGCTCCGAAGAATTGCCGGGCCAATTGCAGGTCCATAAATACACCGAGATTATTCAATTGAGGTGTAGTGAATTTAAGGATACCCTTGACCGGATATAGTCCTGCTGCCGTCATACCGTGATAACCCTGGCTTAACAGCACCAATGAGTCATTGATCCCCACATCTAAGTAATCGGCCATGTTATAGGTGATGAGGATGCCCTTGTCGCCTTTTTGGAGGAATTCGCCTTTATGTACCCATGATTGAAGGTTGGAAAATTGCTTGTCCTTATCAGGTTCAATGCCAACCACAGCCCCGCCACGGGTTTTCTCACCCGAAGAAAGCAAGGCAAAGGACTCGATGCGTTTTTCGACTTGTGTAACCTCCTTAAGGTTTTTTATTTTTTTTATTAAATCGCCGGTTGGCTCCAGGGTATTGTTAATGGATTTATGATCGCGGTATTCGCTGTCCTGCACCTGGAGGTATCCCGATGATATTTTCACCATCATATCGATCATGTTACTGTATGTGCCATCCTGCAGCGAACTCATAATGGTTGATAAAAGCACTCCGAAAAAGATCGAAGCGATCGTGATCAGTGTCCTTCGCTTGTTACGCCACAGGTTGCGCCATGCCATCTTTATGATATTCATAGCCTCTGTTTTTAGTCCTTATTTAACACGTTTCATATTTTGCTGTGAGAAGAAGCCATCGGGAATGTCTTTGTTGAATTTCATATTGTCAACCATGATCACCGTTTTCTTGCCCGCTTCATTTTGGGGAATGATCTCTATTTTTGTGGGTATCTTGCGCCCATCCATCATCTCGATGTCCGAAGCTTTTTCGGTCCTGATCAGTTCATCGTCTTCGTTATAATATTCGGATTTGAGCTGCATGAAATGTTGCTTGTCGATATATTTGATCACCTTGCCCCACACTACAGCTGCATCTTCTTTTGGAACAAGCTTTAGCTTCCAGCAATTATGGTCGTTTATGGTTTCCTCGCCTATGATTGAATGATGATAATCCACCACAATGGACGATTCCTTCAGGATATCATTATTGGTATAATCCGATCCCATCCATCCCTGCGACATCATGGACGGGGGTATCTTGATCATGCGATTGATCGAGGGCATCCAGTGCCACATGTTATCGTCGCGCTTCAGGAAGGTTTGTCCGCGTTCATTAGCCGGAGCGGTTATCAAGGTTAGTGAAAACAGGCGGCCCTTGATCCACATTTTCATCTCAATGGTGCGTTCCCACTCCGCACGGATGATCTTCATGGTCATATCACCCTGGCTCGATTCTTCGCCCTGCCATTGATCTTCGGCTTGCTGTAAAATTTCCTTTGCAGTCATATCCTGGGCGCCCACGCTTTGGAGCAGGACCAGGAAAATTCCCAACATCAAAAACCTGAGTACTTTCATTGCTTCGTTTCTTTTAGATTACTTAAATGTTTCGATTATTTCATGTTTTACCTTTTCCAGCGGATAGTTTTCCGGTTCTATCATATAATGAAACCCGATTCCATCGATCAAACCACCGAACATCATCGCTTTGATCCTGGGGTTGTCAATATTTTTTTGCTTGTAGTAATTCTCCATCATATTAAAAAAGTAAGTATAGGTTTCATGGACTTTATCCATGATTATGTTCAAAACCGGTGGCTGGAGTATTAACGTAAAATACAGCCGCCAGTAATGAATATTCTTCTCAATCATATCAAACATCTCATTAATGAAATATTCGAATTCTTCTTGGGTGAGGATACCGTCCTTGTTTTGGTCAAATGTGGAGAACAGCTGATCAAAGCCTTTGTAAGCGATCTCCTTGATCAACTCTTCTTTGCTGTCGAAATAATTATATAATAATCCTTTTGAAATTCCTGCCTTTGAAGCTATCTTACTTATTGAAGTGCTGTAAAAGCCATCATTTGCAAATAGCTCCAGGGCAGTATCCATAATGAGCTTCTTTCGCTCTTCCCTGATCCTTTCGAATTGTTCCTCGGTGCGCGGTGCCATATTGCACTGTTTTATTTTATTACGATCTTTAAATAACGAAACAGCCAGAATTTTATGACTGAACGGTCGGTCAAATATAAAACATCCGAAAATGAAAAATCAAGTTTGTTATATTAATTTTTTATAAATTTTTTCAACATTTTAAAACAAAATCTCTGAAAGCGTTGTTAATCAATTCATAAAAAATATATTGGCTGTTTTTATAAATCATTTTGTATAAGCATTTTACGAAAATAATGAACAAAAAAGTTATCATCATTGGGGCAGGTTTTTCCGGTTTGGCGGCAGCTTCTTCGCTGGCGTCAGAAGGATTTGATGTGAAGGTGCTCGAAAAGCACGATATAGCCGGGGGACGTGCCCGTAAATTTACCGAAAACGGTTTTACTTTCGATATGGGGCCAAGCTGGTACTGGTTGCCCGATGTTTTTGAACGATTTTTCAACCGCTTTGGAAAAACTACCTCCGATTACTACGAATTAAAAAGGCTCGATCCATCTTACCAGATATACTATAGCCGGGATGAAGTGTATCATGTGCCGGCTCAATTCGAAGGAATATGTGATTTATTTGAACAGGTTGAGCCGGGAAGCTCGAAAAACCTTCGTAAGTTTATAGATGAAGCTGAATACAAGTACAATGTCGGGATACGGAACCTGGTGTATAAACCCAGCCGCTCTTTGCTTGAATTTGTTGACTGGAGCATCATTTCCGGTGTTTTCAAGCTTCATGTTTTTCAATCCTTCGATCAATACATCAAAAAATATTTTAAAGATCCACGGCTGTATCCCTTGCTTTCGTTTCCCATTATTTTTCTGGGAGCTACACCCAAGCGTACACCTGCTTTGTATAATTTGATGAACTATGCCGATATGAAACTGGGGACCTGGTACCCGATGGGTGGGATGTTCAGTGCTGTTGAGGCTATGGTTAAGTTAGCCGAATCATTGGGCGTGGAATTTTTGTACAACAGACCGGCCGATGGATTTGAAACGGATAACGGACGGATAACCGGGGTGATCAGCAGGGGAGAAGTGATGGATGCCGACTATGTATTGGCCACGGCCGATTATCATCATGTGGAACAACAGCTTTTGCCAAAGGAGCAACGAAGGTACAGCGCCGAATACTGGGATAGCCGTGAGATGGCTCCATCTTCCTTGCTTTTTTACCTGGGCCTGGATAAGAAACTGGAAGGTCTGCAACATCATAATTTATTGTTTGATGAGGATTTTTACCGCCATGCCGAAGATATTTTCGAGCATCCACAGTGGCCCGAAAAACCTTTGCTATATAGTTCGGTTACTTCCAAGACTGATGATACAGTCGCACCCGAAGGAATGGAAAACCTGGTGATGCTGATCCCTGTGGCATCAGGATTGCAGGATACCGTGGAAATCAGGGAGCGCTATTACCATCTTGTTTTGGATAGATTGAAGCGGATCACCGGCCATGATATTCGTGATCATGTGGTTTACAAGCGTATTTATGCTCAAAATGATTTTGCCCGCGATTATAATGCCTTTAAAGGAAATGCTTATGGACTCGGTAACACGCTCAAACAGACCGCGATTATGAAACCGGCGATCAACAGCAAAAAAGTAAGCAATTTATTTTATGCCGGACAACTTACGGTTCCGGGTCCGGGTGTGCCACCGTCAATTATTTCGGGGCAGGTGGCTGCTAATGAAATTACCAAAAAGGCAGAAAAAAGCGGATTTGTTAAAGTAGCCTAACCCAAAAACTGATGAAACCATGAAAGAACTGTATGACCAAATAGCCAAACGCACCAGCCGGATCACCACCAATACCTATACCACCTCATTTTCGATGGGTATCCGGTTTTTCAATAAAAAATATCATGCGCCCATTTACGGCATTTACGGCTTTGTTAGGCTTGCCGATGAAATTGTGGATACCTTTCACGAACATGATAAGCAGCAATTGCTCGATGAATTCAAAGCCGACACGTATGAGGCTATTGAGCGGGGCATCAGCATGAATCCCATCTTGCATCACTTTCAAATGGTAGTGAATGAATATGGCATCGATCTAAAGCTTATCGAGCAATTCCTCAAAAGCATGGAGATGGATTTGTATAAGGAAAAGTACAATCAGCAAGAGTTTGAGGAATACATCCTGGGCTCGGCCGAGGTGGTTGGCCTGATGTGCCTGCGGGTTTTTTGCGAAGGTGATGATAAAGTTTATGATGAACTGAAGGAATCTGCCATGCGTTTGGGTTCAGCGTTTCAAAAGATCAATTTCCTGCGCGACCTTAATGCCGATTACCGCAAATTGGGACGCTCTTATTTTCCAGGTGTAGACTTGCACAAATTCGATGAAGTAAGCAAGAAAAAGATAGAGGAGGATATTGAAAAGGACTTCGCACACGGTTTAGATGGTATACGTGAGTTGCCGCAGGGTGTTCGCCTTGGGGTTTACCTGGCCTACGTCTACTTTCATTCATTGTTCAAAAAGATCAGAAAATCAAAGTCCACCACTATTTTGAACCACCGGGTAAGAATACCAAACAGTAAGAAATATGGTTTGCTTTTTAAGTCATGTTTAAAACATAGTTTTAACCTGTTATAAAGGAGAATAGAAAATGCCTGTGAAAAAAGTTCTGTTCATCTTCATCATGCTTTTATCCGGCTTGAACAATGTTATTGCACAGGATGTTAACATCGACAAGGTGAGGGCAATGTACTTTAGCATGGATGAAGAACCTTGTGTGTCAAAACGCTTGGCGACCATGTTGAATAATATTCCAAACGACGGTCATGGTGTTTTTCTGGCTTACAAAGGTGCCTCCAGTGCAGCATCGGCAGCTTGTGTTAAAGGTGGTATTGAGAAGTTGAAGCATTTTGTAAAGGGCAAGAAAACCCTGGAAAAGGCTGTGAAGCAAGCACCCGAAAACCTGGAAATACGGTTTTTGCGCTTTGCAACACAAGTTGAAAGTCCCGGTTTTCTAGGCTATCAAGATAACATAAATGAAGATAAACAATTTTTGATCAATTACTTGCCGGAAGCTATCAGGATAAATGACAACGTTGAACATTTGCATAAAATGCTTGATTTTATGGTGGCCTCCGGTGAATTGAGCGCCAATGAGAAACAATTATTGAATAAATTATTGATAAAGGATGAGTGAAGATCAATTAATACTGGTAGACAATAACGATAAGGAAATGGGCCGGGCCGGCAAGATGCAGGTGCATCAACAAGGTTTAATGCACAGGGCTTTTTCCATTTTTGTTTTTAATTCGAATAACGAAATGCTTTTGCAAAAGCGGGCTTCCGATAAGTATCATTCCGCCGGCCTGTGGTCGAATACCTGTTGCAGTCATCCCCGGTGGGGAGAAAAACTGGAAAAAGCAACCCACAGGCGCTTAAAGGAGGAAATGGGATTTGATTGCCCAATGGAGAAAGCCTTTCATTTTATTTATAAGGCTGACTTTAACAATGGCCTTATAGAACATGAACTCGATCATGTATTCATTGGTCGTTATAATGGCCGTCCCAAGTTAAATGTAAATGAAGCTGAGGACTGGAAATGGATACCGGTTAACGACCTGCGACAGGACATCGAATTAAACCCCGATGATTATACCATCTGGTTCAAAATATCTTACGACCGGGTGATAAAGACATTAAATAGCGAAGAGTTTTAAATTGACGAATAAAACTTCCAAACAATGATCTGGATATTATATATCATAATCGTTTTGGCCGCTTTCTTTTTTATGGAGTTTATGGCCTGGTTTACCCACAAGTACGTTATGCACGGCTTTTTGTGGGTGTTGCACAAAGATCATCACATACCGCATGATAAACCGATGGAAAAAAACGACTGGTTTGCGGTAATGTTTGCGATTCCCAGCATAATATTGCTCTACCTGGGCAGCATGGCCGGTTTCGACTACCGCTTTTATATCGGGCTGGGTATTTTGCTTTATGGCCTTGCATACTTCCTGTTTCACGATGCTTACGTGCACAAACGGGTGAAAGTGTTCGGCGATTTCAGCAACCGCTACCTCAGGGCCACACACAAGGCTCACCTTGATCACCACAAGCCGCACAGCAAAAGTAATTTTGGATTTCTGATCGCCCCTATGCATTATTATAAAGAGGAGTTGAGCAAAAAAGACCAATAGCCCGTGTACACCTATTTATTGATCAATGTATTTTCCATTTTGATCCCCTTTATTGCCAGTTTCGATAAGCGACTCGATTTTGTTGGCAAATGGAAATATTTTTTCCCGGCCATGTTCCTGACCATGGCTTTTTTCATCGCCTGGGATGTGTTGTTCACCCATTGGGGGATATGGGGGTTTAACCCCCGTTACCTGACGGGCATTGAGGTCATCAACCTCCCACTGGAGGAGTGGCTGTTCTTTTTTACCATTCCCTATGCCTGTGTTTTTACTTACGAAGCGCTTAATTACCTGGTTAAAAAGGATTATTTCGGGCCGGCCTCGGGGATTATCACCCATGTGTTAATTGCCGGCCTCATTATCCTGGCGGTGGTGAATTATCATCGTATGTACACCATGGTGACCTTTTCATTAACTGCTATTTTCCTTGCCCTGCATTTTTACGTATTCAATTCCCGCTACCTGGGGCGTTTCTATTTTTCCTACCTCATTGTTCTCATTCCGTTTTTTATCGTAAACGGCATTTTAACCGGCTCTTTTATCGAAGAGGAAGTAGTATGGTATAACAATGCTGAAAACCTATCCATACGCATGTTCACCATCCCGGTGGAGGATAGCGTTTACGGGCTTTTACTCATCCTGATGAATGTTACGATTTATGAAAGGTTGAAGGGGAGGGGAGAGCGTACAATTGACAATCGGCAGTTGGCAAGTGGAAGATTTAGCGGATAGCCTAAAAAAACGCTGGCACCCTTTATGCTGTTGCGGTGCATTGAGTAAGCAAAGCTAATGGAAAAAACTCTTAGTTCTATAATAAGTGAAACTAATTTTCTTATTTTTGCGTTAGCTTAACTAGGGCATAGGTGGATTTATTAGGGAAAAATAAGCTATTAAAGCTAAAGAGAAAGAACCAGGGCAATATCAAACTGAGCGTTGCAATTGATAAGCTAATCTCAGATATTGAAAATGCAGATTGGAAAAAGCCCGAGGACGTTAAGAAAATAAGGCCTGATGCAGATTGTGTGCATAGTGATGGCTTCTATTTCTTTGATATTCACATTCATAGAACTATGATCCTGCTTGTTTTTGAAGAACACGAGGCAACGGTAATATGGGTAGGATCACATGATGAATATGATCGTGTGTTTAAAGGGAATAAAAGAATAATTGAAAAGTGGTTATGGAATCGACAACTGATCTAATAAGATATGGACAGATTATCAATCAATAACATACAAAAGCTTAATGAACTGCAAAATGAACTGGAACATGAAAGGGCTGTCTCATTGTTTCTAAAAATGCGTACGTTGGAACAGGAAGATAGTTCTTACACCCCAATCAGAAAGCATCTTAAAAAATTGATCCTCCAGTATGAGCAAGAGCATTGGCCGGATGAAGATCATGTTACTGACCGTCAAATAGAAGAAAGTGACATGGCTGAAACTTGGATACAGGCAGAAAACGAATTTTACTGGAGGCGCAAAACGCTCATTAAGCGGGAACTGAAAAACGCCGGACTGAACCAAAATGACCTGGCTCGCATACTGGGGCACCGTAAAGGCTATACGTCAGAGTTGATCAATGGCCTAAGGCCTTTTTCGAAGGAAGACCTGGTGATAGTCAACCGCTTGTTCAAGATCAAACTGGAAGATTTAATCCCACCGTTTATCAACCAGGAAAAAGCCAGGCATATAAAGAATACATTGGAATCATTGTCCAACTGTTCAGTTAAATCCCTGAAACATGATTTTGATTGGTAAATATACCTGACTCCTATCCCCCTACAACGAAATAATCCCCTCAATCTTAGCGGCTTGCTTGTATTTATCAATCACTTCCTCTGCGCTGGTCATTACTTCCTTGCCGGTAACGCTGATATAATTGCCGTTGCGTGAATATTTGTGATAAATTTCGGCTTCACTACTGAAAAGCTTTCTTACCAGGGCGAATTTGCGATTATCATCGGGAATAATAAACTTAAACATGTATACGGTGGGCCAGCTTTCAGTTTTCCTGAGCTGAACACGGAGCTTTTCAAAAAATTCTTCATAAGCCATAAAAATACCTCCCGGTTATTCACTAGTTTTTGAACGATAAAATCCGGTTCATGTTTGATGATAATATTATGAACTAATAAAACAACGCTAACCTTTTACTACGGCTAATGGTGAAAGCTCCACCATTACATCCACCAGGTCGCGCTGGTGGTTCATCACCATGCTGATGTTTTTATAGGCCGAAGGGGCTTCATCCAGGTCTTTGGCCGAACGTATGGAATGAATGATCTTTTGTTTGTTCAAGGCGGCGACCTCCTTTTTAAAGTCGAGGTTTTTGCGGGCTTTATTGCGGCTGATCACCCGGCCGGCGCCGTGTGAGCAGCTTTCAAAACTCTCCTTGTTGCCTTTACCTTTCACAATGTAACTTTTCATGCCCTGACTTCCTGGGATAATTCCCGCCAGTCCCGCCTTGGCGGGAGTGGCGCCTTTACGGTGGACGTAAACCTGTTCGCCATAATGCTCCTCCCTGGCTGCGTAGTTATGGGCGATATTGATCATAGGAGCTGTCTTAACACTTCCCGGGGCAAGGTCGTGGAAGATGTCAATTATGCGGTCCATCATCAACTTGCGGTTGGCAAAGGCAAAATTCACGCAAAATTGCATTTCCTTCAGGTACTTTCGTCCCAGCTCATCATCCACCGGCAAATACGCCAGTTGCCAATTTTTAGGCACCTCCGAAGCCCATTCCTCATTCTTCTTCACCGCCAGCTTGTTGTAATGGCTGGCTACTTTCAAGCCAATGTTACGGCTGCCCGAATGTACCATGAGCCAAATAAGGCCATCATCGCCTTTTTGGATTTCGATAAAGTGATTGCCACCACCCAGGGTGCCGATTTGCTTGAGCGCGCTTTCGTATTCCTGGAAAGTAATTTCCATATCTTCGTCCCACTCAGGCATGAGCGACTCATCCTGTGCTTTTTTATGGTGCTTGAATCCCACCGGAATGGCTTTTTTGATGCCCTCAACAATGCGGGTAAGGGGCTTTCGTTCCAACCCGGGAAGATTGGTTTGCACCGCGCACATACCGCAGCCAATATCCACTCCAACGGCATTAGGTACGATTACATCCTTGGTGGCAAGCACGCCGCCTATCGGCATGCCGTATCCCTGGTGCGCATCGGGCATAATGGCCACATGACGAAAAGCAAAG
Organism: Bacteroidales bacterium; assembly: GCA_021740045.1. Classification (GTDB taxonomy): domain Bacteria; phylum Bacteroidota; class Bacteroidia; order Bacteroidales; family JAIPAP01; genus JAIPAP01. The sequence continues at coordinate 8,623 of JAIPAP010000056.1, read as the reverse complement.
GGCAAATTGGCCAGGTTCTTTGCTTGTTCCATTGCTCCATCTTCCATCTCATCGAGCCAGAGTTTAATGGGGATGCGTTCTGTTGTGATTTCTTTTTGCATATGTTATTCCTTTCAGTCTTTATAACAAGCAACTGGCTATGAAGTTGGCAGTTTGCAAATAGCAGTTGGCAAGTACTCCGGTTTGCCAACTGCTAATTACCAACTTAATGGTATGTTGGGATAAAAGTATACACTTCCAAACTATACCGCCCTAGCCTAATAACGATTAACCTGCTGATATTTTATTATTTTTGACCAAAATCAGATTGTTAGATTATGATAAAAGGTAAGGATTTCAGGGGGCATGCCCACGAACTGGTCGATTGGATTGCTGATTATTTGGAAAATATTGAGGAGTATCCGGTAAAATCGCAGGTGAAACCAGGTGATATTTACGAAAAACTTCCTTCAAGAATTCCACAGGAAGGGGATTCCTTTCAACGGATCATGCAGGATTTTAATAATATAATCATGCCTGGGATAACGCATTGGCAAAGTCCGAACTTCTTTGCCTATTTCCCGGCCAACTCGAGCTATGCTTCTCTTCTGGGCGAGATGCTCACAGCCACCCTTGGCGCTCAATGCATGAAATGGGAGACTTCACCCGCCGCCACCGAGCTGGAACAAAAAGTTATGGAATGGCTAAGGACATTGCTGGGGTTGCCTGCAAAGTGGCATGGCGTGATACAGGATACAGCTTCAACTTCTTCGCTGGTAGCGCTACTGACCGCTCGCGAATATCATACCGATTACAGCATTAACAAAAGGGGATTCAGTAAATCGGGAAGCTTCCGGATTTATTGTTCCGGCGAGGCACATTCTTCCATCGAAAAAGCCGTACGGATTGCCGGTTTCGGAAGTGAGAACCTGGTGAAAGTTGAAACCGATGAGGAATTTCGCATGGAACCCGGGGCCTTGGAAGCCGCTATACAGGAAGATATGGACAGTGAACGGAAACCGCTTTGCGTTGTGGCAACCATGGGGACCACCAGCACTACTTCCGTCGATCCGTTGGAGTCAATTGGTAAAATCTGTAAAAAATATGATTTATGGCTACATGTGGATGCAGCTTATGCCGGATCGGCCATGATATTGCAAGAATACCGTTGGATGACTTCCGGCTTGAATTATGCCGATAGCTTTGTGTTCAACCCCCATAAATGGCTGTTTACCAATTTCGATTGCTCGGCTTATTATGTGAAGGATAAAGAGGCGCTTACCAAGACCTTTCAACTCATTCCGGAATACTTGAAGACCAAGGCCGATAAGCAGGTGAATAACTATTCCGATTGGGGTATACAGCTTGGGCGGCGTTTTAGGGCGCTGAAGCTGTGGTTTGTATTACGATCGTTTGGTGTGCGGGGTTTGCAGGACAAAGTACGTTTTCATATTTCCATTGCCAAAGACCTGGAAGAGCGCATCAGTGCAGAGCCGGATTTCGAAGTGCTGGCCCCCCGAACAGTCAATTTGCTCTGCTTCAGGTATCATCCCAATGGTGTTACCGATGAAGTAAAACTGAATGATATCAATGAACGGCTGCTGCATCAGCTTAATGCAACGGGCAGACTGTACATCACCCATACCAAGCTCAGTGGGAAATACACCCTACGCATAGTAACCGGGCAAACCAATGTGGAACCCCACCATGTGGAACGAGCCTGGGATTTGATTATGGAAACCGCCAGGAAATTGGCTTAAGATTTGAGGGGGTAATGGATAGTATTGATAATGGCTCAATCCAGTGAGATAATCGTAAGATTGATTGAATGGATGATTGGTTGAATGAAAAAGGTGGAGGTATTATGAAGATAGGATTTATTGGTTTAGGCATTATGGGTAGCCGTATGGCCGAAAACTTGCTGAAAAGCGGTTATGAGCTTAATATTTATAATCGCACTGAAAGCAAAGCCAAAGCCCTGATCGATCAAGGGGCCATATGGAAAGATACCCCTGCCGAAGTCGCTAAAAGCTCAGAAGTTCTTATAACTATGTTGGCCAATCCCGAAGCAGTTGAGAATACGGCTTTTAGCGAAAATGGTTTTATCAATCATTTTGAGAATAAGCTGTGGATGGATTCCAGCACCGTGAATCCCACGTTTACCAAAAAGATGGTTAAAGAAGCCAATTTACGGAATATCCGTTTTGTGGATGCCCCGGTGGCCGGTTCACTTAAGCCCGCGCAGGAAGGAAATCTGATATTTCTGGTAGGAGGTGATAAACAGGATGTAAATGACCTTACCCCCTTAATGGAAATAATGGGGAAGAAAATAGTGCATGCCGGTCAAAACAGTACCGGTACTTCATTGAAAATGGTGGTGAACCTGATGTTGGCCCAATCCATGCTGGCATTTTCGGAGGCTGTTCATCTTGGAACAAACCTGGGCATCGACCGGAAATTCCTGATGGAGTTTTTAGCCAATGCAGCAGTGACGGCGCCTTTCCTTTCAGGTAAGGTGCATAAGATTGCCGACGAGGATTACTTTACCGAGTTTCCACTCAAATGGATGCAAAAAGACCTGCAACTGGTGGCTCAAAGTGCTTATGAGACAGAAACAGCCTTACCTTCAGGTAATGTAGCCAAGGAACTTTATCAACTGGCCAAAAGCAAGGGCCTTGCCGATGAGGACTTCTCGGCTATTTTCAAGTTGTTGGGTAAGGAATGATCAATACTAAAATTATTCTTAAAACGTATAGGTCATCACCCGGGTAAAATTTTTTTCAAAACCATTGTGCGGAATAAAAATAGCTTTATATTTGCACCGCAATTAAGGCAAACGTTCATAAATAAATTGGTCCGGTAGTTCAGTTTGGTTAGAATGCCTGCCTGTCACGCAGGAGGTCGCGAGTTCGAGTCTCGTCCGGACCGCTCATACAAAGGGAGTTTCAGAAGGAGCTCCCTTTTTTAGTTGACACTAACTGATAAGTTAGAATGCCTGCCTGTCATCTCGCCTGAGGCGAGACGAGTTCGAGTCTCGTCCGGACCGCTCATACAAAGGGAGTTCCAGAAGGAGCTCCCTTTTTTAGTTGACACTAACTGATAAGTTAGAATGCCTGCCTGTCATCTCGCCTGAGGCGAGACGAGTTCGAGTTTCGTCCGGACCGCTCATACAAAGGGAGTTTCAGAAGGAGCTCCCTTTTTTAGTTGACACTAACTGATAGATTAGAATGCCTGCCTGTCATCTCACCTATGTAATTAGCAATGTGAAATCATCAATTTTTCGCAATATTAATTCACCGGGATAAATAATTAAACTTTAGATAGTTTATTCACCTCAACCCCTTCTTAAAAATAAGGAGGGGCTTCAATAACACGCATCCCCAATTCCCTCCCTGTGAGAAGGGAGGGTTAGGGTGGGTAGTTTGAAGCAGGTCAAAAGCATCTGCCAGTTTGCGTTTTAATAATCAGCATCCAATAAAAAACTGTCATTGGTAGCGAAGCGAGCCTGTCTGCCTCGCCTCAGGCGAGGGCAGGGAATCTCCTTGATGTTTACCGGACACCAGTGCTTTAGTTTCTCACCACTCTTTTTGGAGCGACCATTGCGGCTATATTCTCACTCTAAGAAACCTCAAAAATCTCCGCCCGGTCATATTCACTCCAGAAATCAATCGCCATTTGGCGCACCTCTTCCCAATAAAGCGGGTTTTTTAAACCGTATTGATCCCGAAGGGTTTTGATCTCCGATCGGATTTTGGTGGCTAGGTTTTCTTCAAGTATGAGGGTAATTGTTTCATTTTGATAATTAAAAGCAGCGCCTATGATTTTGTCATGATTGGGTGAAATATTAATAAGGCCGTGGCCAAGAGTCGCGCCTGTACTAATTTGCAGGCCGTCGTTCATGCAGCTGAAAGGCGGTTTGGTGCCTGAATAGGAGACAACTTGCAGTTTGCCCACGCCCACATCGAAATGTTCCTTTGCTCTGATGCCCATCTTCATACCAATAATGGCATAAATGCCCAGGTGCCGGTGAATTTCGCAGGTCATCACACCGGCTATCCATTCTTCTATGCCGTATTTCGCAATAGTTTCACCCATAATGGTTCTTACATCAGGGGCATAATATGATTCCTCGATGGGGAATTGTCCGAAGGCCAGGTTGCTATTAGTATTCATGTGCAGTTGTTTTAGGATTTCCAGACGCCTGGGATTGTTCTGTTGCATCCCGGGCAATGACCATTATTAATGATATTTTTAAGAATTTTATAACCTTTTCGCTTGATCAACAATTTGCCGCAACCGGGGCAATAAGTGTTTTCAGCATCGATCCCGAAAACATTACCCAGGTAAACGAATTTTATTCCGGCTTTCAGGGCTATCTCATGTGCCTGTGTAAGTGTTCCCACCGGTGTGGGATGTAACTTTTTTAGTTTGTACATGGGTTGAAAACGGCTAAAATGCAAGGGGCATTCATCCAGCCCATTATCCACCAGCCATTCGCACATCTCCCTGATCATGCCCATATCATCGGTCCACTCAGGAACAATAAGGTTGGTGATCTCCAGCCACACGCCTTCTTCTTTCATAACCTTAAGCGTATTCAGTACCGGTTCCAGGGTGGCATTGCTCATATCGATATAAAGTTGATTGGAAAACGATTTCAGGTCGATGTTCGCAGCATCGATGTGTTGACAAAGATCACGCAAGGGCTCTTCATTGATATAACCGGCCGAAACCATGACATTTTTAACACCAGCCTCTTTGGCCTGTTTGGCTGTATCATAGGTGTATTCAAAAAATGCAATGGGTTCGGAATACGTATAAGCAATAGATTGACAGTTATTCCCCAATGCCTCGGCCACTACTTTGGAAGGCATCAGGTCGTAATTGCGGGTTTCGCGGGGACTTTTTTGGGAGATATTCCAATTTTGGCAGTTGATGCATGTTAGATTGCACCCCGCCGTGGCAATGGAATAAGCCCTGCTTTCTGGTAAAAAATGGAATAACGGTTTCTTCTCAATGGGGTCGATATGAATGGCACAGGGATTACCGTAAGCGATATTGTATAAACCATCTTCAATGTGCATCTTGTCCTTACAGTCGCCGGTTTCGCCTTTTTTCAGGATGCAATATTGCGGACAAAGCATGCATTCCATGCCCCGCATGCTTTTCACATAATACATCGATTCCTTACTCCATTTCCAGAGCTCAAAATCCTTTGACATTGAAGGTGATCCTGTTAAGGCATGATTTATTAAGGGTTTGGCCAGACCAGAAGCGGGATTTACACAAAAGGCTGTTCCCAGCGCTCCCATGGCGCTGTATTTGATAAATTCCCGTTTCGATAGTTTTTTATGCATAGTATCGTTTGAAACAGAATGCCTCAAGATAAAACGATATTTATTATTAACCAAACCTTCGTGAAATTTATAATAGGTGTAAGTAATCTAATCCCGATAGGCATTGGAAGGAGAGGGATGACCTCCCTCATATACGCATTAGTAAAACCTCTAACTTATCAATGTTCTGCCGGCCTGCTCCCTCCTTTTAAATGACCCATTTTACTTACTGTTTAGTAAAACCTCCAACCCATCAATCTTCTACCGGCCCTCTCCCTCTTTTCCACATTGGAGAAGGGGGCCGGGGGGATGAGGTCATAAGATGGCAGCACTCAGATACGATTTCTATTCCTCGCATATTCCGAGAGCTATCGAAATATGCGTGAAACTGCCGTTGCAATTAAATGAAACAGCAGGCACTGAAAATTCATAGTCCGGAAAATATTACTGCGATGAAACCCGGTGTTTTTAAGCCGAAGCCTTATAAAGCATCTCTTTTTATACTATCCTCTTTGTCTTAGTAAAATAATTCCGGCTCCCGCCCAGCATAAAACTCCCGTAAACAGCCCGGATTGAATAATACCGATAAGCGGCAGCAGAAACATGGCTATGAATAAAGCCCCAATGGCCGAACCTATGGAGTCGGCCGAGTAGTTCTCGGCTGCCAGTACAGTTGTATGTTTTTTAAGGGGTAATGATGAGGCCTGGAAAAATTGATAGCCCACAAGCGTTGCCATAAGAAGCGTTAAAAACCCAAAAATAAAATGGACGAAAATAATATTGGTGTTGGCATTCCTTAGCGCCAGCATAACCAAGGGCAGTATCATAACATAAGCGCCCGTTATCAATTGCACCAGGGCATATCTTTTTATTGATACCTGTTTGAATAATTTCGGAAGACCCATGGAGCCAAGGGCCAAACCGGCCATAAATAAGGTGATGATCACCCCGATCATTTGATAAACATAGCCATAGATCACCTGGAAAGCAATGAGCAGCACAAATTCCATGGAGGCCCCTGCAAAACCTCCGGTGAACAACCCCACATTAACCGGATTGAGCAACAATAATAGAAGAATAAAAATCACAAGACCGGCCAGCAGCAACAAGTGGTAATTTTTGTTAAACTGGCTTAGCCATAGCTGTATCTGCTCAAAGTAAGCCAATGGCTTGAAATCACTATTCACCGGGGCATCTTTGATAAGCTCCTTTTCGATATGCCGGCTGCGTTGCTTCAAAAGTTGGTCATCAATATAGAACCGGTTTACATACTGGTTTTTAATCCCTTTCTCTTCGATGCGCCGGGCGATGCTCAGACTCAGGGAATCGTTTGAGGCCAGGAAAAAGTTCTTCCCGCCGGGGACTATGGCAATATTTGGAAACTCCTGCTGCAAGGTTTTATGAATAATAGAATTCAGGCGTCGCGCTTGTTTGCTCATATAATTACCTGTGGATGGTAATGACAGCGATAGTATTCCCTTGTTTGTTAACCGCTTTGCGGCCAGGTTAAAAAACTCTTGGGTGTAAAAGCGGTTGATCTGCGCGGTGGATGGCTCGGGCAAGTTCACTAGGATAACATCATAACGCTTACCGGTTTTTTTTAAATACAGGCGGGCATCTTTGGTGATCACACTAAGCTTTTCGGAATCGAGCGCCTCCGTGTATTTTTTTCCAAGCTTTATGATCCAGGGATTTAGTTCTACATAATCAATATGCTCAATCGACTTATATTTTAGTAACTCATTGGTAGCCCCGGAGATACCCCCGGAAATCAGCAGCACATTTTGGGGTTCCTCTCGCTGGATCATCGCATAATGCACCGCTTCTTCGCTAATAGCCGGATTGCCGGTTGAAAACAACAACACACCGTTTTCATAAAAGTTCTTTTGCTTTCCGGTTTTACTGATCAATAGTTTACCATATGGGGTATCCTCCTGGTATATGATCTCCTGGTTCCGGTATAGGCTCTTTTTCATTGCGACGCCCGGTTCGAAAAGGATAAGCAAAATAATAACACTGGTTCCGGCAATGGATAAGAACCAGCCGGCAATTTTTTGATGGTTTTGAAAGCCAATAATGACAGCTGCCAGCAGATCAATGGCCAGCACCACTATCAGGCTTTGGGCGGTATCGAGCCAAAAGATAAGTACCGCATTGAACAGGATGCCACCGCTTAGGCTTCCAATGGCTTCAAGAGCATACAATTTGCCGGCAAGGTTTTCATTTAGGAAGCGTTTAGCCCTGTCGACCAGGAAAGTAAACACAAAACCGGTAAGCAAACAATAGGGGAGAAGCAAAATCAAAGAGGCAGGAAGGATTTCCATGATGCTCACCATCATCCCGAAAGGAAAAACCACATTCCGCAGTGTGTTAAGAAGCCAAACGGTAGCCAAGGGTAGAACAGCCATAAACACCAGGTAAGTGATCAACAGGTTAAAGCTTCCCCTGAGTTTGCGGGCCCATTTTCCCAGGTAGGAACCTATGCCGGTCAATAGCATCCAGTTGGCCAGGATAACTCCCATGATCAATTCATTACCTTCGAATACGGCCAGAAATTCCCTGAGCAATATGACCTGGGTGATCAGGGAAGATATTCCCAAAACAACCACCGCTAAATTAATGGATATCTTTACCGGTGTTATGCGCATTATTTAAAATCAATTTAATCAATGCTTATTCATTGAATTCAACCTCCATTTGGCGTAAATTTGTTAAAGGACTCATTAAAAAGCCATTCTAAATTAAATGTGTTGGCATAAATAATGAGATAGAATATTCGAAATTAATCAAATAATGAAAAAAATAAGCATATTGGCTTTAATAAGCCTGATAGTTATTATGAACAGTTATTCGCAAAAATCAACCGATACCCCGAACCGCAAGCCAGTTGTAGCCGGGAAGTTTTACCCGGCCCGCAAGCAGGCGCTCGAACAGAATTTAGCCGATCTTTTTGCAGCAGCGCCAGGCAAGCAAACCGAAAACACCCTTGCAGTAATCGCTCCGCATGCGGGTTACGTTTTTTCGGGTGAAGTAGCCGCAGCCAGCTTTAACCAAATCGATGCAGATAAGGAATATGACAATATCTTTATCCTGGCATCCAGTCACCGGGCTACTTATAAAGGAGGTTCCATTTATAACCAGGGCAATTATGAAACCCCGCTGGGTGAGGTAAAGGTTAATATTCCGTTGGCTGATAAACTGATATCGGAAAACGGATTATTCGACTATCATCCCAGTGCTCATAGCGGGGAGCATAGCCTGGAGGTGCAGCTTCCGTTTCTTCAGTATAAATTGAAAAATGATTTTCA
>JAIPAP010000055.1 GCA_021740045.1 Bacteroidales bacterium | reverse complement strand
TAAAGGTTAATATTCCGTTGGCTGATAAACTGATATCGGAAAACGGATTATTCGACTATCATCCCAGTGCTCATAGCGGGGAGCATAGCCTGGAGGTGCAGCTTCCGTTTCTTCAGTATAAATTGAAAAATGATTTTCAAATCGTGCCCATTGTTATAGGCACTCATGATAAGGAAGAATGCAAAAAAATGGCTGAAACGCTAAAACCTTACTTCAATAAGAATAATCTATTTGTTATCAGTAGCGATTTTTCACATTACCCGCACTATGAAGCGGCAAAGGAAGTGGATCAGATCACAGCCAATGCCATCACTTCCAATTCACCGCAATCACTTGTGGAAACGCTGGCCAGCAACAGTCAAAAAGGTATCGCCAACCTGGCTACCTCGCTATGTGGCTGGTCATCAGTATTAACATTGATGAATATGACATCCGGCATGGATTCAATTAATTATCACCAGGTTTTGTACAAGAATTCGGGTGATGCAGGTATTACGGACAGAAGCCAGGTGGTGGGTTATTATGCAATTGCTGTTAGCTTAGGTGAGGAAGAAGAAAGTTCCGGCTTTCATCTAAGTGAGCAGGATAAAACACAATTACTTACCATTGCCCGTAAAACCATTAGCTCTTACATCACTTTGGGCAAGATACCGGAATTCAAGCCCGACCAGTTTTCCCCCAAGTTGCTTACCAAATGCGGTGCTTTTGTCACGCTGCACAAAGGTGGAGAATTGCGGGGATGCATTGGTCAGTTTACACCTTCAAAACCGCTTTACATGGTAATAAGGGAAAATGCAATATCGGCTTCTACAAAAGACACCCGGTTTTTCCCGGTACAACCTGATGAGGTGGATGAACTGGAAATTGAGGTTTCCGTACTGACGCCCCTCAAGAAAATTGAGTCGATAGATGAGTTTAAACTGGGTAAACACGGTATTTATATCAAGAACGGCAAACGTTCGGGTACCTTGCTTCCACAAGTTGCCCAATCAACCGGCTGGAGCCTGGAGGAATTCCTGGGGCATTGCGCAAAAGATAAAGCAGGACTGGCCTGGGACGGGTGGAAAGATTCGGATTTATACACCTATGAAGCCATTATATTTAAAGAATCGGATTTTACAGAATGATGTGTTGATGTGAGGATGTGTTGATGTGTTGATGTGGGGATGTGATAAACAGTATTAGCCCAAAGCCCGTTCAGAATCTATCGTCTACTTTCTATCTTTTAAACCTCACCCCGCAACTTATTCAAGAAATCGGCAATTTCCTCCAGGTTAAGAACGTGATCAACCTTTACTGTTTCCATGGCAGAGCGGGGCATGGTGTCCACATAAGCGGTTTTGGGATCTTGAACAATGGCCAGGCCACCGTATTGCTTTATGATCTTAAGGCCTTTGCTGCCGTCATTGTTAGCGCCCGTTAGTACGATACCGATAAGAGAGGATCGATAAACATAGGCGGCGCTTTCGAATAGCACATCAACGGAAGGACGTGCATAATTTACCTTTTCATCAACCGTAAGGGCAAAGGTGCGGTTTTCTTCAATAAGCACATGGTAATTTGGCGGTGCTATATAGGCAATACCGGGTTCAATACGCTCCTTCTCCTCCACTTCCTTAACCCGGAGATCGCTTAAATTATCGAGGTAATTTGACAGGTAATTATCCGACAAGGGGCTTAAATGCTGGACGATCACTATGGGCAATGAAAAGCTTCTGTTTATGCGCGTAAGCAATGCCCGCAACGCATCCAAGCCCCCTGCCGATGATCCTATTACTACTGCTTTATAATCCATGAGTCCCTTTTTGTCAACATAAATAGGCTATTCCGGGATAGTGTATTTTTTCCGGTATATTTTCTCCTTTGCATCAATTTGATTAAAGTTGGGGTAATACTTGGAAAATTGCAGGGTTTCTTTGGAGCCCAGGCACAAAATGCCCCCGGGTAATAAGCTGTCTAAAAAAGTTTTAATGGCATGATCCTGCAAATCCCGCTCAAAATAGATTAAAACATTCCGGCATATGATCATGTTCACTTCCGAAAAAATTCCGTCGGTTACCAAGTTATGATCGGCAAATAAAATGTTGTTTTTGAGCGATTCATCCATGATCACTGAATCATAATGGGCGGTGTAATAATTGGAAAATGATTCTTTGCCGCCTGCTTTCTGGTAATTGGTGGTGTATTGCTTTATGTTCTCAATGGAATAGATCCCTTCTTTGGCTTTTTTTATCACCTTTTGGTTGAAGTCGGTGGCATAAATCTGCGCCCTGTCGTACAAACCTTCTTCCTTCAGGATAATGGCCATGGAATAAACTTCTTCGCCGGTGGCGCATCCTGCATGCCATATCTTAAAATATGGGTAGGTTTTCAGGATGGGGATCACCTCTTCACGCACTTTTTTATAAAAGCTGGGATCCCTGAACATCTCAGTAACATTAATGGACAAATCCATTAATACTTGCTGGATGGTATCATGATCATGAAGCACATAATGTTGTAGTTGTGAAACACTTTTCAAGCCCATGGAAGATAAGCGGTGCACAATTCGCCGCTTCAGATGGGCAAACGAATAATTGCGGAAATCGTATCCATAGCGCTGGTAGATAGCTTCAAGAAGTAGCCGTATTTCTATGTTCCTTATTTCTTCGTAGATATCCTGATTGTCCCTCATCAACTTCTGTTATTAACACTTTTTCGATAAAAGCTGTCGCAATTCTTCTTCTTTAAATGGCTTGGCCAGGTAATAATCCATTCCAGCTTTCAAGCATTTCTCTTCATCATCTTTCATGGCATTGGCTGTCATGGCGGCAATTTTCACCTTCGATGCCGATCCATTGGCTTTTTCATATTGCCTGATGAGCTTTGTAGCCTGGATTCCATCCATCAAAGGCATTTGAACGTCCATCAGGATCAAATCGTATTTGTTGTTCTTGAACATTTCAACGGTTTCTTCTCCGTTTTCAGCCAGGTCATAATGACATCCCAGTTTCTTAATGGTTAGGATAGCTACTTTTTGATTGATGCTGTTATCTTCTGCCAGTAATATATTTAGTCCATGTGGTTCAGAAATTTCAGGCTCTGCTACTTGCTGGTGTTCAAGTTCATTAGCTGTGGTCTGGCTTATTTCGAAACGCGCCGTAAACCAAAATGATGACCCCTTCCCTTTCTCCGACTGCACATGGGTTTCGCCGCCCATTAACTGGGAGAGGTTCTTTGAGATAGCCAGTCCCAGGCCGGTTCCGCCAAATTTACGCGTGGTGGAAGGATCGGTTTGTGAAAAGATCTTGAAGAGTTTTTTCTGGCCTTCTTGCGAAATGCCAATGCCGGTGTCGTTAACAATTCCTTTAATCACCACTTCATCTTTGGTTTTATCCATTAATTCAACCTTAACTTCTACATAACCGTCATTGGTGAATTTGATCGCGTTGTTGATAAAGTTGATCAGGATTTGCTTTAGGCGGGTTGGGTCTCCTATGAGTACTTCGGGAATATCATCGGAAATGGATGAGTAATAATTCAGGTTTTTCTCTTTAGCTTTATGCATTGCCAGCACATCCAATCCTTTTAGATGTTCACGGATATTAAAATCGATATGCTCCAGTTCAACCTGTCCCGATTCGATTTTTGAAAAATCGAGAATATCGTTAATAACCGAAAGCAGGATATCGCCTGAGTTTCGGATAATGTCTAAATATTCTTTTTGCTCTCCGCTCAATTTGGTTTTCGAGAGCAAATTAGCCATTCCGACAATTCCATTCATGGGCGTACGGATCTCATGGCTCATGTTGGCCAGGAAAAGTGATTTCGATTTATTGGCCTGTTCAGCTTTATCTTTAGCCTCATGCATTTTACGGTTAGTCACCTCAAGCTCCTTGACCAGTTTTTCGAGTTGTTGACGTTGTTGCCATAAATCAATGAATACCTGGACCTTTCCTGTTAAAACTTCGGGGATGATGGGTTTAGAGATGAAATCAACAGCTCCTGATTCTATGCCTTTGATCTTATGATAGTTTTGTGAATAGATGGCAGAAATAAAGATAACAGGCAGATTTTTGGTCTTTTTATGCTCACGCATCAACTGAACGGTTTCGTATCCGTCCATGTCCGGCATTTGCACGTCGATTATGGCAAGGGCAAATTCATCGCGTAAGGTTTTGGCAAGGGCCTCATTACCACACAAAGCCCTGGTAAAGTCTACCTCCAGGTCTTCCAGGGCCTTTTCCAGAGAAATGAGGTTTTCCACCTTATCATCAACGATTAATATTTTCGGTCTTTCCATAACTTAATTTCATTTACCGGTGTAACCACACCCGCATTAAATGTTTGAAAGCCATTTTTTCATGTTAAATGTCCCTAAGGTTAATCTGTTGTTAATGCACATGTAAAACCAGCCAATAAAGCTATTGGGCTGATTTTAAAATTATTAAATTGAGGTCAGGGGTTAATTTCAAGTATAAAGATAAACAAATTTATACTATTAGCCATAAAAACCCAATATTCCTCTTACTTATAAAGCCAAACCCTCAACAGTGACAGTAATTTGTCGGTATCGAAGGGTTTTGCCAGGTACTCATTGGCCCCGGCTTCAATACATTTATCGCGGTCTTCTCTCATGGCCTTGGCCGTGAGCGCTATGATAGGCAGGTTGGCATATTGCTTCATTTTCCTGATTTCTCTCATAGCTTCGTAACCGTCCATTTCGGGCATCATAATGTCCATCAGCACAAGATCAACGTCGGGATTTTCTTTGAGCTTGTCGACACCTTCCCTGCCGTTTTTGCCAACCAGCACTGTTAATCCCTTTGGCTCAAGCACACTTGAAATGGCAAATACATTCCGCATATCATCATCAACCACCAGCACCTTTTTATTCTTGAAAATGGCATCGCGATCATAAACCATATGCAGCATTTCCTGCTTTGATTTTGGTAAATTGGCTTCAACGCGGTGCAGGAAAAGGGTGGTTTCGGCCAGCAGGCGTTCAGGCGAGCGGGCCCCTTTAATGATAATGCTGTCAGCGTATTTTTGCAGGGTTTGTTCTTCTTCTTTTGTTAAATCCTGACCGGTGTATATGATCACCGGGATGTCCGAATAGGTATTATCTTTTTTGACTTTTTCCAATACATCAAAACCCGACATATCTTCCAGGCCCAGATCGAGGATTATGCAGTCGATGGTTTCATTGCCCAGGGCGTCAATTGCCTCTTGGCCACTGGCTACGGAGATGGTTTGAACATCTTTTCCGGCAACAAGATTTTCAACGCTTTTGCGTATAATGGCTTCATCATCAACAATAAGGATTTTCTTAACCGACTTAAAGATGATGTCTTCCAATTTATCAAGGGCATTGTTGATGGCTTCATCGTCAATCGGTTTTACCGATGTGCCAACGGCGCCCATCTTCATAGCCTCGAGATTTTCATCCTTATTGGTCATCAGGTAAACGGGAATGTGCATGGTTTGCGGATTTACCACAAGACGTTTCATCACATCCCACCCGCTGATACCCGGTAGGTCAGTGTTGAGTATGATGGCGCTGGGCTTGTAATAATCGGCATAGTGAATGCCGGTTTCCCCGTCGTTGGCGATCATGCATTTGAATTGCCTTTGTTTTGCCTCATCATAGATCTTCCTGATCAGGGAGGCTTCATTTTCTATGATGAGTACAAAGCGATCACCCTCCTTAATATTCCGCCGGTCGTCATGGATCTCTTTCCGGGTTTCAACTTCTTGTTGATCGGTCTCTGCTCCGGTGTCTCCCTGTTCTTTTTGCCCACCTTTATCCTCTTGTTCCAATTGTGATTTTTCCTCGCCGGTTTTAACAGGTTGGGCTTTCAGTATGGTCGATTCCTTTTCTTCCTGTTCCTCAGCGCTGGGTAATTTATCGGGGATGAATAACGTAAAGGTTGTTCCTTTGCCCACCTCGCTTTCAAGATGGATTTCACCGCCCAGTAATTCGGCAAAACTTCGCGAAATGGTCAACCCAAGGCCGGTACCTCCGAATTTACGGTTGGTGGTGCCATCGCCTTGCTGGAAGGCATCGAAGATCACTTCTTGCTTATCCGTGGAAATGCCAATACCGGTATCGCTTACTGAAAATCCGACCACATTTTTATCCTTAAGGGCTTTTTGCTTAAATTGAGTATTTTTCGCTGGTTTGAAAATGGTAAAGGTAATGCGTCCCTTTTCGGTGAATTTAACCGCATTGGAAAGCAAATTCCTGATGATTTGATGCATCCGCTGCGAATCACTTTCAACCCGGGCCGGAACATCCTGCTTCATCTTCAGGTCGAATTTCAGTCCCTTGGAGGTGATTATCGGATGGAAACTCCGCTCAATTTCTTTTTTGAATTGGCTCAGATCGATAATATCACTGTGGATCTCAATTTTACCCGATTCAATCTTTGACAGGTCCAGTATCTCATTGATCAGGTTCAAGAGATCGGAACCTGAAGTATTAATGGTTTTGGCATATTCGATTTGTTTTTCGCTGAGGTTGTTTTCCTTATTATCGATAAGTACCTGAGAAAGCACCAATATGCTGTTGAGCGGGGTCCGCAGCTCATGCGACATATTGGCCAGGAATTCCGATTTGTATTTACTGGCCATTTCGAGGTCGCGGGCTTTTTTCTCTACTTCTTCCTGGGCTTGTTTAAGCTGCCGGTTCTTTTTGTTAACGTTATCGCGTTCGCGCTCAAGCGCTTTGGTGCGTTCTTCAAGCTCTTCGTTGATAACACTAAGCTCTTCCTTCTGATTTTGAAGGGTTTCTTCCGATACTTTGAGCGCCTTGGTTTGCTCGGCTAGTTCCTCGTTGGTTTGACGAAGCTCTTCCTGCTGTACCTGCAGCCTTTCTTTTTGATCCTGGGTTTGTTTAAGCAATTGCTGCAGGCGGGTATGGGCCTGGGCCGAGTTGATGGCAATTCCAATGTTTCCCATACCATTTTCCAGGAAAGTTTTTTCAAGATCTGAATATTCACTGGTGGAACCCAATTGCATTACACCTATCAGTTTGCCTTCGTACTGGATAGGATGAATTACAAAATGCGTGGGGGTTTGTTCTTCTACCCCTGTATTTAATTTTGGGACCTCCCCCTTTTGTTTATTGTATTCGATAGGTTCTTGTTGCTTGGCTGCCTGACCGACCAATCCTTCGCCGTAGTGGATCTCTGTAAATTTATTGTAGCGGTCGTAAAAGGCATAACTGGCCGTAAGCTTTAATGTTGATTCATTTTCGGAAAGGTATAACAGGCCCAGGTCCGATTTTGTATAACTAACCAAAAAAGTAATGATCTCCTGGGTAAGCGTTTCAATATCTTTTTTTCCGCTCATGCGATCATTCAACTCACCCAAACCTGTTTTAAGCCAATCCCGGTTTCTGATTTCCTTAGCATTTTCACGCAGCGTCTTGGTCATTTCATACAGGGCAACCCCAAGGGTATCTTTATCGCTTCGCGGAACCACATTTGTGGAATAATCGCCCTGCGCAATGGTGTTGGCTTGACGCACGACGCTTTTGAAGCTTTCGATCATTTGGTTCATCGACTTGGCCATCACATCGTTTTTGCTGCGCTCGTCAACCGTGCGGCTAAAGTCACCTTTGGCCATCAGTTGCGATACTTCGGCAACGCCTTTTAATCGTATAACCAAATTGTTGAAAGCATCTACCATTTCGCCCACCTCATTTTTGGGCACCCGCACATCTTTCTCAATCAGCTCTCCTTTTGAAACCTCCTTAGCCCACGCCGAAAGCCGTTTTAATGGCGTAACAAACCTGCTGGTAATGAATATCGATATAAAAAAGACGATAACAGCCGTAATGATCAGGGAGATGATGACGGTATTTAATAGTTTCCGGGTATAAGCAAAGGCTTCATAAAGATCAATCTCTTCAATGATCGCCCAGTTTACACCTAAGCCTTTTAAGGAATCGATATTGCGGTAAATACCGTAAACCCAGGTTCCATCGGTGGTTGCGTATGATTTCACCTTTTCCATTGCTGCGGTTGTATCAATACTCACATCCTTACTGTCATAAAAACCGAGCTTTCGATACCGCAGCCAGTTCATGGCATGGTCATGGTTCACGCGCTTGGAAAGGATTACAGAATCGTTTCTGAAACGGGTGCTGGAACGCATTAAAAGGTCTTCACCAATAATATAGGCAACACCGGTTTCTCCCAAGCCTACATCTTCCTGGATGATCTTATTGAGCTCGTCCATGCGGATCTGAATGCCGATCATTCCAATTCTTTCCCCATCAGGACGGGTTATCGGCCTTCCAAACATACCGGTAATGGTACTATCGGCAGGGGCATATCTTTCAAGATCGGAAAAGAGGGTTTCGCCGTCATCAAGAATTTTACGGGCCGTTTGGGCAAATTTGCTGTCGGAATATTTACTGCGGTAAATATTGGTGCCAAGATCGTTGTTATGTTGAAGAGAAAAAAGGATGTTACCCCGCTGATCGATAAACACGATGTCATAAAAATTGCGGGTTAACCTTATTTTTTCCAGTTCCGTATGTTTTTCCCGGGTAAGGTTTTTCCAGCCGTCGCTATTGACATACTCATCCAATGTTGATTCACTATTGCGAAACTCCGCAGACAGCTTTTCCAGCAGGTCGGCATTGGATTTCAAATTGGATTGAAGCTCCAGTGAATTAAGCACCTTTTCAAAAAAAGTATTGATGTATTCTACCCTGAGGTTCGAGGTGGTTACCAGGGATTTCTCCGCTACTATGGTCAATCCTTTAAAAGCATTCAGGTAATTGATATAGCTTACCGTGGCCAGTGGTATAAATGAGATGATCAAAAACCAAATAAGTAGTGCTTTGCCCACACCAATATGGAGTGACGGTTTGAATTTCCAGGGTTCCCGTCCTGCAACGAATTTCTTTTCGCTTGATTTCTTCCTGTTGAATAGACCCATAGTTCAGTTGTTCAGACTAGTTTCCGTTAGTTCTCATTATTAATGCATTCCTCAAGGACGCTATATAGTTCACTGGAGTCGACCGGCTTGGTAATGTAATGATCCATACCTGCTGCAAAGCATTTCTCCTTATCGCCCTTCATGGCATGAGCTGTCATGGCAACAATGGGAGTGTATATCCCTTTTTCCTTCTCAAAAGCACGGATGTTACGGGTAGCATCAAATCCATCCATCTTCGGCATTTGCACATCCATAATAATGGCGCTATACTTTTTCTTTTTTGCCATTTCAACGGCTTCCTGCCCGTTCTCGGCCGTGTCGATATTGTATTTATGACGTTTTAGTAAGCCCACTACGATCTTCCGGTTAATCGGTTGATCTTCGGCCAGTAATATGGTTACTTTTTTCATCTTTTCTTCTTGTTTCTCTTGTTCTTTAGCTTCTGCAGCCTCCATTTCTTCGATTGAACCGGCATTTTGAATCTTTATAAGGGCCTCCTTCAGCTGATTTTGGATGAGAGGCTTACTAAACATGTAGCGGATACCGAGCTCCCGGTAACGCTTTGAGCTCACAGCCGAGTAATGCCCGGTCATGATCACAATTTCAGGTTGCTTTTCTTTGGATATTTCATCCCTTATTTTTTCCACGCCCTCAATCCCGGTCATATCCGGCATACAGCAATCGAAAATGAGCGCATCATAAGGTTTATCCGCTTTTTCGGATCCTTTTAGCTTGGCTATGGTATTTTCCACATTATCGGTATCATCATACCGGATTTTCCAGTAATCGAAAATTTCACCCAGGATGGATCGCACTTTTTCATTATCATCTGCTAACAAAACATAAAAGTCTTCCTTTAAGCCTTCGGTCTCTTTGTAAGCTTTTGCCGATTTGTGCTTTTTGAACTCAATTTCGAAGTAAAAACGCGATCCTTTTCCGGGCTGACTTTCCACGTTAAGATCTCCGCCCATCATTTCAACAATGGTTTTTGAGATCATAAGTCCAAGACCGGTGCCACCGTATTTGCGTGTAGTCGATACCTCAGCTTGGCTAAAGGAGCGGAATAAACGGCTGATCTTATCTTTGGGTATCCCAATTCCCGTGTCGATCACTGAAAATTGCAGCGTAACGGAATTTTCGGTTTCATTTTTCCGTTTCACTTCAATGCCCACCTCTCCTTCATCGGTAAACTTTATAGCATTGCTAAGAAGGTTTACCAATACCTGTCGCAAGCGAGTGGGATCACCTACGAGGATGTCGTGTAAATCGGGTGGGATGCGGCAAATGAATTCCAGGTCTTTTTCAAAGGCTTTTACGGCCAGCAGGTGGGCGGCCTTTTGAACCACTTCCCTGATGCTCATGTCGATATTCTCCAACTCGAGCTTGTGGGCTTCGATCTTCGATATGTCGAGGATCTCGTTGATGATCTCCAGCAGCGACTCCCCCGATTGCTTTAAGTCGCGTACCCGTTCGCGCTGCAGTTCAGGAAGGTCTTCCATTAAAATAAGTTCGGCCATGCCGATAATGCTGTTTAAGGGTGTGCGTATTTCATGACTCATATTGGCCAGGAAAGAGCTTTTGGCTTGTGTGGCTTCTTCGGCTATTTGCTTGGCCTCATTAAGCTCTTCCACGGTTTTTTCGAGTTTACGGGTGGTGCGTTCAAGCTCTTGCTTATGCTTAAAGAATTCGATAAATGCCCTGATCTTGCTTTTCAGCACCTTGATGTCGAGTGGTTTATAAAGGTAATCGACAGCCCCTTTCTCATATCCCTTAAAAATGTGTTTACGCTCGGTGTTGATGGCGGTAATAAAGATGATGGGAATATTTTTAGTGCGTTCATTGGAACGCATGATCTCAGCCAATTCAAAACCATCCATCTCCGGCATTTGCACATCGATAAGCGCCAAAGCAAATTGGCGTTCCAGCATCAGGCTTAAGGCTTCATTTCCGGAATTAGCTTTGATGATCTCCAGATCCGGGCTCTCAAGAATACTTTCGAGAGTCAACAGATTTTCAGGTCGATCATCAACGATCAAGATACTAAACTTTTCGTTATCAGACATGTTGCAATATTTTTAATTCAAGTTACCCCTTAATTCAGCTTTATATTATTCTCTGTTTCTTCATTTAATTTTTATGGTTTTTAACCCGTATTTTAATATGTGCAATATAAGAATTTTTTTCGTTTCATCGGTTACAAATTGACTTAAATGGACAATAGGTGCAGTTTTCCGGCTTGGGAGTTTGTACAATGGGATTATTTTTATTCAACAAATCAGTAAAAACATCTTTTAAAATACCTTCCGTCTTATTTATAATCTCACCTTTCGTTAAATCCTGCTCATCCGGCAGCGTAACCGCTTGGAAGCCTTCGCTGAATTTCCGCAGGCTAATAACCCCACTGGTCATTGATTCGCCGGTGTTAGTGTTACGGTACCAAAGGTAGCCATAAATCAGCACTTGTATAGCTTTAGTCAAATCGGGATTGGTTGTGAGCTCTTGCCAATCTTTTACCTTCAACTCTTTACTGCGATTTACATTACCGGTTTTGTAGTCCACAATCCTGAGTGTTTCATCTTTGCGATCAACCCTGTCGATAGTCCCCTTTAAAGCTACTTGCAGTATATTATTATCATTATTGGGATCATTGATATGCAAGTTGGTTTTGACCTTTTTTTCAAGGTCTACAATTTGAATGTTGGAACCATTTTTCAGCGTTTCTTTTTCGGATTTCAGAAAATTTTCAATAAAAGATACCGCTACTTCATAAATGAGCCTGTTTTTCCCAAATCCGGTTGAAGCAGAATCATAGTGCTTACCGAATGCTTTTGAAACATGGCTGCGAATCTCTTTTTCCTTGTTATCAAGCTCTTCCAGGCTGAGCTTTTTATTTTTCAGGGGATGATATAACTCATACAACACATCGTGAACTACACTGCCGAGGGTAGCTTGATCGATAGTTTCTTCAACCTCTTCCATTTCAGTGATAGCAGCAATGTTTTCAAAATAGAATTGTAAGGGGCAGGTAATGTATGTGGATATAGCGGTAGGTGAGAGGCCTTTTTGAGTTCTTTCGAGGATGTCCTCCCATAACCCTTGGGTTTTCGGGAGTTTGATCTCCCTGGCGGGATTGTTTTTCAGGGGGATATTTAAAAGGGATTCTCTTATGTGAATATTTGCATTATACTTAGGCAACTCGTAGAGTATTTGGGTAATAAACCGGCTCCGGTCGCCCCCGCCCAGTTGCCCGGGTTCGGTATTATAAGTTAGATAGATGTTTTCGCTTTGCTGGATGAGCCGGTAAAAATGATAGGCATAAATGCTATCTCGATCATGGAAGGTGGGTAAATTGAACTTTTTCTTTATTTCATAGGGTATGAATGAATTGGCCTGTTGTTTGGCCGGGATTTGATCATCATTAACCGATAACATGATGAGGTTTTTAAAGCTCAATGCCCGGGTTTCCAATACGCCCATCACCTGTATGCCTTTAAGGGGCTCGCCGTAAAAGGGGATGGTTGTGGTTTGTGTAAGCTGCTTAAATAAATTTCGAAACGTCCGTGTGGTTAGGGAAGGTTTATAATGTTGCAACAAACTTTCAAAACGCTTGATTAGCCGGGCAAAAGAGAACAATTGTTCCATTTCTACGCTGTTACCTTCTTTTGTTTTTCCCGTAAACAGTGTAGTTCGCAATGTTCCGATAAGCATAGTGAATAAAGCGGTAATCTCTTGTGGGCTAGAGTTCCAGTTTTGAAGTATATCTTCGAGAAACTCAGGCATGAGGACTTGTGACGACCACTGAGAGGTTTTTAATTCCTGGAAGGAATAAAAAACCCGGGTGTTCTTTTTGATCCCCTCTATAACTTTTAACTGATCAGCATTTAGCGCATTCAGCATCCGGATGATATATGGATGCTCCAAGACTTTCAGCAGGTCACGGTAATAAATATCCTGTTTTCTATCTTCTTTGTGCAGTTCGTTATATCGCTTGCGGTTTTCGTAAAGCCCGAGGATGGCATCGCAAAGGTCGAAAAACAGGGTTTGCTTCAGTGATAAACCCATTGTAACATTAAAGGCCTCAATGGATTCCGGAAGTGAATTCAACACCGGCAACAGCAGGTTTTCATTGGCCAGCACGATAGCCGTTTGCCCTGCCGTGTAATCGGATCTATCAAGCTTATTAATGATATCGCCACAAACTTTTGCCTGTCCTATGCTTTGGGGCACTCCAATGATCTCAATATTTTTATGTTCCGAAAAATCGTTTTCTATCCAGTTGTTTTCATGTAACCATCGCTTATCCTGCTTGTAGGTGCGCAGGAAATTTCCGGCTTCCTGTCGCGGGTTGTTCATGTAATATTTATCGGCGTTCCACAAAATTTCAGCATCATTGCCTTGCCTTATCAATGCGCTTATTATGGCTTCTTCCGAACGCGATAAGGCGTTGAATCCGGCAAATATGATTTTATGCCAGTCTTTTTGAGGATTTTTTAGGTGCAGGTTTTCAGCCAGATAGCGATAAGCCATACCACCATAGGCAAGATTGGCATCCTGGAGTTTTGATCTGAACCGTTTGTAATAATCTTCCAGTGAATTGAAAAACCTGAGATAGGCTTTTTCGAAATCAGTGAGTTTTTCCCGCCCGGGATCCCATAACTCAAGGGCTTTTGTGTCATTTAAATAATTAAAAATCTTGGCGGCATCGCCAAGGTAGAGATCTATATCATTAAAGTCGTTCAGCAAGATCTCTCCCCAGCCAAAAAAGTCATCAAAAGATTGTGCGGCATTCTTTTCAATTTCGCGGTGGATTTCGTAAAGCTCAAAAAGGAGCGTGAGTTTTTCGGCGGGTTGATAGCCTGCATAGGCCGAAACAAAATCCTCAATGGAATAGATCACCGGCGCCCAGCTTGGTTTTTTGAGTTTGGCAGCCAGGTGTTTTTTAAGGAAAAGTCCTGCCCGGCGGCTGGGTAGCACAATACATAATTCGCCGAGGCGCGATCTGTAATGATCGTATATATAATCGGCTGTTTTGTTTAAAAATGCTTCCAAATTTTCTATTCGTTATTATACAAACCTTTATTACTGGTTATCTTATCAAGTTGTTCGGGTTTGCCAATGTCCATCCACATTGAATCATCATGACGGTAGCCAATGATCTTATGTTTTTCGGCCAGCCTTAAATACTCTTCGATAATGGAGAATCTTTTCTCCTCACGCATCAAATCGAAAATAACGGGACTGACCACATGGATTCCGCTAAATGCCAATTGTTTAAGTGGTTTATTATTGGTGTCAAAGAAATCCGTTTTCTCGCCGGTGCTAACATTAAGCCGCCCCTTCAATTGCATGGATTCATCGAAGAGAAGGTATCGTTTGGTGGTGCGGTCCTTGACTGCCAATGTTGCCAATGCCTGATTTTTCCGGTGGTGCTCATAAAGCTCAGTGAGGTTTATTGTTGATAACACATCAACATTATGCACCAGGAATGGTTCGGAACCCTCGAAAAACCAGCTTGCTTTTTTAATCCCACCACCGGTGTCGAGCAGTTCATGCGATTCATCGGAAAGGCTCACATTGTCCTCATAATGGGTTCTTTTTAAATAATGTCTTATCTGGTCAGCATGATGATGAACATTAACAATGATCTCATCAAAACCGAATTGCATAAGGCGTTCAATAACAATTTCGATCAAGGGTTTTTCATCAATGCGAATAAGGGCTTTAGGAGTATACTCTGTATATGGCCTGAGCCGTGTCCCCAAACCGGCCGCTAATATCATTGCTTTCACATTCGAAATATTTAGTTAATAATTAATTTCATTTTTTGGATTTCTATTTTCAAAACTAATGATTACTGAAATATCGACGCAACATAACCTTTTCAAATGCCCGGTAGATGATCATACTCGCTATCATTTCGGCATCATCGGCGTATTCACTGGTGTGCTTTGCTTTGTGAATAGCCGATGCTTTAATGTCAACCCGGTAAAGCAGGTTATATAATCCTTCCTGATCCTTTTCGATCAGTATATATAGCTGCCTGCTAAGCAAATCCAATAAATCATTATACATTCCAATTTTGGCATCGGGTAGTTGAAGATGAAGGCCTACCATGTTGAAGTCCTTCAGGATTTGATCCCGGGTTGCTTGTATGATCTCCTGATCGTGCTTATAGAGTTCCAGTTTAAATTCTTCCAACGATTTCAATCTTTAATGTGAAAATGCATTTCCTTGTGCTCAATTTGTATGTCAACTTCGTAATGCTTTTGTAATATCGCAGCCATTTTTTCGGCACAGTATACCGAGCGATGCTGCCCACCGGTGCATCCAAAATTCACCGTAAGATATTCAAATCCGCGTTCCATATACCTGTTGATGGACTGCCCGATGAGATTGAATACACTTGTTATAAAAGCCTCCACTTCGGAATATTGTTCCAAATATCTTCTTACAGCATCATCCTTACCCGTAAGGTGGGCGTATTCTTCATAGCGTCCGGGATTGGGTAATGCCCGGCAATCGAATACAAATCCCCCGCCATGCCCGGTGTTATCGTATGGCATGCCTCTTTTAAAAGAAAAGCTGTTGATGATTACCTTTAAAGTTTTTTTTCCGGGGTCTTTCAAGTCTTTTTTCCGGATCACCTGACCGAGAATTTCTCTTAGAAGGGGCAGTTCAACCGGGATAGAGGTGTTGTTTAAAAGCCACTCAAGGTTCGCCAGGGCAGGGGGGATGCTTTGCAGAAAATGCGGTTTACGTTCATAAAATCCACGAAGTCCATAGGCCCCAAGTACCTGTAAGGTCCTGATAAGGGCAAAGCCGTAATAATACTCCTTAAAAGTGGCTTTATCCACTGCAATATGTTTTTGTACCTGCTCCAGGTAATGAGCAAGAAGTTCCTCTTTTTCTCTATCGGGAATTTCTGCCTTAGCTTGAAATAATAAAGAAACCAGGTCATACTGTAAAGGCCCCCGACGACCTCCCTGATAATCGATAAACCAGGGTTCGTCATTAATTAGCATAATGTTGCGTGCCTGAAAATCGCGGTACATGAAATAGTTGCTGTCGGCACCGGATAAATAGTTCGCCAGGCTGTTAAAATCGTCCTGCAAATATTGCTCGTTGTAAGGTATACCGGCTAAATTGAGAAAATAATATTTAAAATGATTTAAATCCCACACCATTGATTGGGCATCGAAATTTGCCCGGGGGTGGCATACACTATAATCGAGATCCTTCCCACCCTCAATTTGAAATTGGATGAGTGTATTGATCACCTTTTTGTAAAGGCTTTTTAAGTGATCCGAAAAGCGTTCGTGTGCTTTGCGTTGCTGCAAAAGATCATAAAGTGAACGGTCACCTAGATCACGCAAGAGATAAACATCATTTTGAAGGTCTTCGGCATAGATAAAGGGAACCGGCAAACCTTTGCTGAGAAAGTGCCTGGTGAAGGTGACAAAGGCTATGTTTTCGGGATGATTCGGGTTAAATACACCAATGGCGGTTTCCTCCCCTTTTTTTAAGCGGAAATAGGTTCTGTGTGAACCCGATTGGGGAAGAGGGATCAGTTCATCGGGCATAACCCCGGCCCAGTTTTTAAACAACTGCGCCAGCTTATAATGTGTTTCGTTATTCAGGTCGATCATAAATTTATAGAATAATAGCTTATTATCCGTATGCTTCCTTTGAATTTCAGTAACAGCTAAAATACATATTTTTCGCCAGTTAAAAGCCGGCTTCATTAAATGTGGATATTTTCCGCAGGAGATTTAAGTCTATTTTTCATTTTGATTGTTATAAGGACAATAAAAACCTTAAGAAGACTACTATTATGGAAAAACAAACGGCTACCGACATTCTGAAGACTGCCATTTTAATGGAAAAGCGAGGGAAAGCTTTTTATGAGCAAGTTGCCCGGCAAACGAGCGATGAAGACGTCCAAAAGATCTTTAACATTATGGCCGGCGAAGAACAAATTCATATTGATTATCTGTCGAAGCAGTTTTCGAATTATGAGAAGAACCAAAAGTTCGGTAAATTGGAATTAGCTGAAAAGGAAGGCGATGAAAGTATAGCCAATATGATCCTATCGAAGGATTTGCGAAACAGGCTTTCGGCTGCCAGCTTTGAAGCTGCTGCCATTTCGGCTGCCATGGATATGGAGACCAAAGCCATTGAAGTGTATTCAAAACGTGCCGAAGAAACTGATGATCCTAATGAAAAGAAACTTTATCAATGGCTGGCCGATTGGGAAAAAGGGCATCATCACATTCTTCATGAATTGAATGAAGACCTCAAGGAAAAGATCTGGTACGATAACAGTTTTTGGCCTTTTTAGTGGTATGGCCTGGTTTTACTCACCTATTTGATCTTTTGTTTGGCAACAAAAAAAGGGTGACTTTCACGCTCACCCTTATGCCAAATTTGTTTTATCCTTGGTTTTAGTCACCAAAAGCAATTCCTATGCTGCGCGAGGCTTCTACTACCTCTCCTTTGGGATCGACCTGTTTCGGGCGGCCAATGATATTTTCGAGGTGTTCGTAATCCATTTTACCACCCTGGAAGGTAACCATATTGCCAAAGCGGTTATCATTGATCAGTTCCACAGCAGCAACCCCATAACGTGTAGCCAGAATGCGGTCGTAGGTGATGGGTGATCCGCCGCGCTGGATATGACCCAACACGGTTGTACGAATTTCCTGGTTGCCGACGATTTTCTCAAGATCGGTGGCAATTTTGTTTCCAACACCACCCAAGCGAACCGGATCGGGGCTGTCTTTCACGATCTTATTGACAACCACGTCACCGCCTTTTGATTTGGCGCCCTCAGCAACCACTATAATGCTGAAGAGTTTACCCATCTTCTGGCGTTCCAGGATCTTTTCGCTCACCTTATGAATGTCATATGGAATTTCGGGGATAAGGATAACATCGGCCGAACCGGCAAAACCCGAGTGCAGGGCAATCCAGCCGGCATTGCGACCCATCACTTCGAGTATCATAATCCGGTGGTGGGAACGTGCTGTAGTATGAAGCCGGTCTAATGCATCAGTGGCTACATCAATGGCTGAATTAAAGCCGAAAGTTACATCCGTGATATCGAGGTCGTTATCGATGGTTTTAGGTACGCCGATCACTTTAATTCCTTTACGGGCAAAGTCGCGTGCACTTGTTAATGTGCCGTCACCGCCAATCACCACAAGTACATCAACACCTTCCTTTTTTAAATTTTGTACGGCAATATCCGATACATTTTTGCGGACTTTTTTTCCTTTCTCCTCTATTTCGTAGTCGAAAAGATTGTCTTTGTTCGAGCTATACAGGATGGTTCCTCCGATATGTTGTATACCGGAAACTTTATCATACGTTAATTCAACAAAATCGTTGTTATATAAGCCTCTGTATCCGAATTTATAACCAATTACTTGCAGGCCGTATTTTGAAATCGCATTGCGGGTAATCGCACGAATTACTGCATTTAAACCCGGGCAATCGCCGCCACCAGTCATAACCCCTATCTTCTTTACACCGTTTTTCATCATAATGCTTACTCCTCTCTTCTGTGTTTTTAGATCCAAAATCGATGCGCAAAACTACCAATCACTATCTTTTAATTGCGGAAACCGATCTTAAATTATTCTTAAGTTTATTCACTTCCATAACTTCCCATCATACAGGGCATACTGATAAACAACACACTATTTTCTTATTTATTATAATGAAAGTTGCTGAATATCAAATTGGAGGCTGAAAAAGTCAGTCCCTAAAAATAAACCGCGAATTTGAAAAAATATTTTAAAACAGAAAGGTTTCCTGCTCGAATTATTCTTTAATTATGTTTCGAACCACGTCAATCACGGTCCCATCAACCCATTTGATGGCTGCTATAACCTTGTCACCGATTTTGGGTTTGGCCGGAACACCACAAATTTGCTCGGCTTCTGTTTTCAATTCTTCTATGGTTGTGAGCGGTAATCCACTATCTTTCACCTTTTCAATCAGATCGGTTCTGCGGGGATTAATGGCAATGCCGCGTTCGGTTACAATCACATCAATCAGCTCACCCGGCCCACAAATGGTGGTAACCTCATCTTTGATTACCGGGATGCGGTCGCGGAACAGGGGCAGGGGCAGTATGGTGCATTTCGAGAATAAGCAATTTTGCCAACCACCTATGCCATGTAAAAGGTAACCATCCGAATGGGTAACCACATTGGCATTGAAGTTCACGTCTACTTCGGTTGCTCCCAGAAACACAACATCGACCATGGAGGCAAAGTTGCCTTTACCGTGATAATTATAGCTGGTGAATGGGCTGGTGTTAACGTGGTTAGGATTGTCGCGCATGGAGCGTACGCCTTCAAGGTCGAACGTCTGACCATCTAAGATGTAATCAACAAGGCCTTCTTCAAGCATTTGTACCGGGTATTTATTGCTGCCACCCCGTAAAAAGCGTGCTTTAATACCTTTGTTGCGCATGATATCGGCCAGGAAGTTCCCGATGGCCAGTGATGTGCCGCCTGCTCCGGCCTGGAAAGAAAACCCGTCTTTAACAATGCCGGCTTTATCACAAAATTTGGCTGTCATTTCAGCAATTAAAAGCCTGTCGGGGCTTTTGGTAATACGGGTTGTGCCCGATACGATTTTTTCAGAAATCCCAATCTTATCCACTTTAACCGTGTAGTCCACATAGTTGCCATGGATTTGCCATGGGATGCATGGAAATGGTACCAGGTTATCGGTGGCCATGATCACCTTATCGGCATATTGCGAGTCGGCCAGGGCAAATCCCAGCAAGCCGCAAGCGGCATCACCATGCACTCCGTTGGCATTTCCAAAAGCATCGGCAGCCGGTGCTGCAATCACGGCAATGTCGATGTGTACTTCTCCATCCTGAACAGCTTGATAACGACCTCCATGAGAGCGAAGTACGCCAACACCTTTCATGTTGCCTTCTGAAGTGAACCGTCCCAACGGACCGTTCATGCTTCCTTCTATCCGGTTAATGGTTCCATCTTCGAGGTATTGGATTAAATGTTCATGACAGGGAAACGAAGCCGAAGGGAACCACCGCAGGTTTTTAACACCCAGTTCTTTGGCTGTATCGAACACCTGGTTGGCAATGAGGTCGCCATTACGGAAGTGATGATGTGTGGAAATGGTCATTCCATCTTTCAATCCTGCTTTGACAAGGGCTTCTTTCAAGTTGGATACCAGCTTGTTGCCGTCATCCGGATAGTCGGCGCAAGTGGGAATGGGCGGTGCATATTTTCTTCCTTCGGGAACATGCTTTCCAACACCTTTGAAAGGAATAACTTTTTCACCGTTTATCTGATCGGGCACAAGGCGCCCTACTGCATTTTTCATCATATTATTGTTGCTCATATTCGTCCCTCCAGTTTTTTGAAATTATGCCTAATGTAATTGCAAGATTGATTGTTTTTTGTGCCCGTTTCACTACCGGCGGATCGATCATCTTAGTGCCCAGCGAAACTACGCCAAGACCTTTTTCAGTAGCTTCGTGGAATGCATTTACAATTTTCTTGGCTTTTTCAATTTCGGCCTCATCGGGGGCGAAACTTTCTTTAATAACCTTGATTTGCCTGGGGTGTATGCATCCCATTCCATCAAAGCCCAATGATTTGGATTTACGCACGGTTTGCCGCAGCCCTTCCATATCCGAAACATCCGAGAAAACCGAATCGATGGGCTGGATTTTAGCTGCACGGCAAGCCACAACAAGCCTTTTACGGGCAAAATCCGATTCTTCGCCCTCTATAGTCCTGCGGGTGAAAAGGTCGGCTGTGTAATCTTCAAGACCGATAGCCATGGCTACGATATTATCGGCTGCAGTGGCTATTTCATAAGCTTTTTCAACACCTAATGTACTTTCGATAATTGGCATCAGCCATATCTTATGCTTACTGCCGCTTTCTGTTTGGATGCGGGTGATGCGTTCATTTACCTGAATGATCTGATCGGCCGATTCGGCCTTGGGAACCAGTACCAGGTTAACATGATGCGGAACTACATAATCGAGATCTTCCAGCCCTTTTGGAATTTGATTGATGCGTACCATTCTTTCGGCGCCCTTAAAATCAACTACTCGCAGTGCATTACGCACCACATACCGGGCTTCGTGTTTACGATCGATAGCAACGGCATCTTCCAGGTCGAGGATCACACCATCGGGTGAGTGCAATCCTGCATTGATCATCAAACGCGGCGTATTGCCTGGCAGGTAGAGCCGTGCAAAACGGAATCGCTCCCGCTTGGTTTCGTTGGTGTTGGCCGGAATTATTTCGGGAAGATACTGCTTATCGGTATCGATGAGCTTTTTAATGGCCGCCTCCAGCCTGGCTGCCAATACAAAACCAAGTGCTCCTGTGTCATCAATGGTTACATTGGCATGTTCAATTTCGAAATGATGAAGGATTGATTTAGCCTGTTGAATGATCTCCTCACCGAAGAGAGTGGAAACCTTGCTGTTCAACCGGATGTTATGTCCCCCTTGATCGGTTATTTCCATAGTGACGGCACAATCGCTCCGGACGCCTTCACCTTTGTTTCCCACGATTACTGTTTTTACCACGACAGCCTCCTGTTTTATGGTTCGTTTTCTTTTGCTGCAAATGTATAACCTGTTTAGCTAATAACAAAGAAGCTTTGCACCCGAATAATGAACTTTTGTTGGATGCCTGTAGCGAATTATTGTTGTATTTTTAACCCTGTCTTTTGAACATTAAACTAATCAGATGAGTTATGTAAATTAGCCTGAAGAAGGCTTCTGTGGTGTATTAGTTAATAAAAGAGTATTTATATGAGGTTAGCAACCAGCAAAAAGACCAAAAGTAGTATTAATAAAAAACTTGAGTTTATGAAAAAGATTAATGTGTTATTAGCTATCCTGTTTTTATCAGGTGCCGTATTTTTTACCTCATGTAGTGAGGATGATGACGATAATGTGGATGTGTCACCAAACATTTCATTTAAAGGGGGAGAAGGATTCACTGCCAATGATACGGAAGTTCCGGTCGGCGATTCGGTAAAAGTGGGCATTACAGCCCAGCAAAACGATAATAGTGGCAAGAAGCTCAATCACCTTGAAGTTACCATGATTTTTAATAATGTGGAAAACCAGGTGTACCAGGAAGATTTAAATGATGAATTTATCGACAGGAACTTTACCATTACGGTTAACAATGAAGGACCGTCGCGTTATGTATTTAAAGTGACCGATAAAGCCAATGAGACTGCTGAGGTAGACATTACCCTAACAGGCGTTCCAAGCACAGGCCCCATTTATTCCTATTCGGAGAAAATAATGGGATCATACGACAATAACAACGACGGAAGTTCATTTGCCTCGGCCGATGGTACGGTGTATGACATCAACGAAGCCAAGAACAATTCCGAAAAGGTTGACTGGATGTATTCATACGGGAACAGCACTAACGCCACCATTATGGCGCCTTCCGATGATTTGGCCGATGCATTTTTTGGTGACAATATGGATGACTTTAATACCAGAAACGAAACCATGTTTAAGCTTATCGAAGAAAACGTGGATTGGGATAATATTGAAGATGACGGCCCTATTATGGAGTATACTTCCTCGGGTGTTGACCAAACTTCCCTTACCCAATTGGAAGAAGGTGAAATCATAGGCTTTATCACCGATCCGAACAAATCTGACTTTGCCGGCAAGCACGGACTGATTCGTGTTGATGCCATACAGGCAGGTGCCGATGGTTCAATCGAAATTTCGGTAAAAGTTCAGCAATAAAGTATTTAGTGAACCCTTTACAAAAAAAGAGATGCAAACGGCATCTCTTTTTTTATATCCCTTTTGATCGATGAAACTATTCATAAATCTTTTCTATAAAGGCCTGCCTTCTCAGTTCTACCGATGATCAAGAAGTTATTAATTACTGATTAATATAAGCTGCTGAATAAGTAATAAAAATTATGCAACTTTTTTCAAAAATTATATAACATATAACATATAGGTCTGTTTTATCTTTGTGGAAAAGTTTAGAAAAAATGCTTAGAAAGATTATTCATATCCTAATAACTGTTTTGCTGCTTACAGCAACCACAGGGTTTACTGTTTCTAAGCATTATTGCGGAGACACATTGGTTTCGTTTTCGCTCTATACCCAAGCGGCAGCATGCTGTGATGATATTTCAGACGAATGCTGCCATGATGTTTCCGAGCATTTTCAGGTAGAGCAGGAATTCGTTTCTACCTCTTTTAGTTTGGAAAAAGAAGTTTTATTAACCTTAGAATCAGTACAATCAGTTATTGATTTTCAAAACCCGGAAATCAATTCCGGTAAAACCACATTTACAGAAAATAACTTTCCGTTCAAAACGCAACTACTTCTGGTGAGCTTGCAGAAGTTCCTTCTATGAACCGATAGATGATTTCTGCCGCATTGGATTCAATGAATGGCTGGTAGATTATAGCCCGGGAATTTAAATATGGGAATAGTCTCTCCAGTATTCACAAAAAGAAGGTTGAATTCAGTCCGGCTTTGTTGAGCTATTCCCATATAGATGTTGAATAGTTTTAAAATCATTAATGAATTTTTAAAAATTACCGGACATGGAAGATTTGGAAGAACATATCAAATTCAAGTATGACCAGGAATCAACCAAAGAGCCCATTCAGTCTGTTAAGCAGTCGCTTTACAAGATTACTGGCGTGAGTCATGTTGCCGAATTCCAAGATGGTTTGATGGTTAGCTATAATCCTTATTATGTAAGTGATACATATCTGATCCGGGAAATGAAGCAAATGGGATTCCCGCCTCTCAACGAGGCGAAAAAGAAGAAAGGCATTGTTGCACGATGGCTCGATAAAATGGCTAGAGTCAACAAGGAAACCTTTGGCAATCAGCGTTTGGATTGCTGCGAACTAAAATCAAAACAAAATCAAATAAATTAAAATAAGAAGAATTATGAAGAAAATAAGATTAATAGCTATTGCAGCAGGTGTTGCTTTGCTTACAGTAACAGCTTGCGATAAAACGGATAATAATAGCAGGGATTCCGTAGAAGGAATTTATGCAGGAACTTTGAATACCGAAAATAAATCCGGCTCTGCTTTTAAGAGTTCCGATGATGAATATGAGGCCACTGCAGAAGTTTCAGTGACCAGTGATGACCAACTTGAGGTTCATTGGGATAGCCAGCATATGGATACTACAATTATGTTTAATTATTACAATCACGAAGACAGTGTAATGGTCTGCTTCACAGGCGAGGAGTTTGAACATCAATACGGCCATATGCTTGGAGAAAACCACATGTCGGGAGGTCATATGAGCGATATGCATGATGGGGAAACAGAATGGATGCATCACATGGCCGATGAACACGATGAAGGGGATGAACATTTCGGTGGATTTGATATGCAGCACCATTCATTTACCTATCGTTTTGAAATGATGGATGGAGATACTCCATATACCTTGACTTTTCAGGGAGAAAAAATAAAAAATTAAAACGACAATTATGAAACTTATAAAAGCTTATATAAGGTACAGAAAAACGGAAGAAGTGCATGACGCCATGAAAAAGGCGGGGTTTTGTTGCATGACTTTCGTGGAATGCGAAGGCACCGGACAGTATTCCGATCATGAAGAAGAGCATATCAGCGAGAAATATCCGTTTGCCGATGCTTACAAGGTCATTAAAGTGGAAGTTTTATTGGCTGATGAGCATGTGCAAAGAGTGATCGATTTGATAAAGAAAAATGCCAGAACCGGATACAGCGGGGATGGGATGATTATCGTTTCACCGGTAGACGAAGTATATAAAGTCAGAAACGATGAAATCGGTGTTCTCGCGGTTTAGTGGCTTTATGGTAAATGAATGGAACTCGGAATCTAAAAATGAATAAATATGTTACACGGATGGGGAATGGGCCTTGGTTGGATAATAGGACTGGTGGTTTTAGTTGCCATTGTCTGGCTGATAAGCCAGGCCCTTGACAAAAACAACAATCCGGCAATGCCGGAAAAATCAGCCCTGGGCATCCTAAAGGAGAGATATGCCAGGGGCGAAATCGATAAACAAGAATTTGATGATAGAAAAAAAGATTTAATGTAGAACTTAAAATTATAGAACAATGAGAACTTTAGGATTAATAATTATAACGACCGTTTTTTTGGCACTGAGTAGTTTTGGCCAAAAAGCAAATGTAGACAAGCTTCTTGAAAAGCAGGAAACCCGAACCGAGATATTCAACAAGATCATGAATGACCATGAGCTCATGATGGACTTTATGGATGCGATGCAGGATAACAAGCATGCCATGAGAATGATGAGAGATAAAGGTCATATGATGGGAAATCAAGGTGGCATGCATATGCAGGAAGGCCATATGATGAATCATAGCCAAATGCAACACATGATGAATGAGAATCCTCAAAAAATGCATCAGATGATGGGAAATATGATGGATATGTATGCTGAGGATTCAACCATGCGAAGGACGATGATGAAGCAAATGAAACAGCATCCTGAAATGATGAAAATGATGCGGAAGAACATGCATGGCGATAAGATGATGCATAAAGAAGGTAAGGGAGAACATAGCAGTGGGTGCACAGGCGAAGATGAGAACCACAGGGAGCATCATTAAATAGAAAGTTAAATAACCATATTACTTATTACCGGTAACCGGCTTAATGCCGGTTATACCGGGAAATAAGTCAAGCCTGACAAGCTGAAAAGTGAAGGTTTGGCTGCCTGGCGAAATCATCAGAGTTTATATCTGGATAAACTGAAAGAATTACGGCATATAGAAGGGATAGCAAATAAGCGTTCGTACTTTGCGCATCTTTCGGAGATCATGTATTGTACCATAAAAAGTTTCGGGTTGAAAAAGCAGGATTTATACGTCGCTTACTGTCCAATGGCTTTTGATCACATTGGGGCGTATTGGATCAGTGAAAGCAAGACGATACGAAATCCTTACCTGGCAACGAAAATGCCGAATTGCGGAGAGATAAAAGAAGTATTGTAATTAAGATTTTTATTGAAGACTGTTTTAAGTCGCTAAACAAAGCATGACATTATGAGTAAGCAAAGCAAAGAGGATCGCCACAACCCAAAATTTAAACACAGTGACGAATTTCACCATCATAAAGAGAACGTTACACAAGAGTCCGGGAGATGTCCGGTCTGCAAAATGAAGGTGGATAGCAACAATTATTTTGTTGAATACAGTTGGAAAACCCTATACTTTTGTTCGGAGGGTTGTCTCCAAAAGTTTAAAATCCAACCATGGGATTTCTTTGGGGACCATCAATTTGATTTAATTATCATTGGTGGAGGGCCGGCAGGTTTAACCGCAGCTGTTTACGCTTCTGTCTCCAGAATCAATACCTTTTTTATTGCTAATGATATTGGCGGACAAGCAATTGACAGCACTAAAGTTAGGAATTATATGGGTTTTGATTTCATTTCCGGTAAGATGTTGGTGGATAAATTCAGGGATCAATTTCTGGAAAAGCATTATTTATCTCACAAGATCGATGATGTTATCAGTATTGAGAAACAAAATGAAAGTTGTGTCATTACAACTAAATCAAAAGAAATCTTCTATTCAAAAGCGGTCATTATAGCCACCGGAATGAAGAAAAGAAAACTGGGTATTAAAGGGGAGGAGCGACTGCAACGAAAAGGAATATTCTATAAGTCAGTACAGGACATTAACCTGCTTGAGGGTAAAAATGTAGTGGTGATCGGAGGTGGTAACTCAGCCATACAAACGGCTAATGATTTGCTGAGTAACAATTGTAATGTGACCATCGTTACCCAGGGCAGGCTCATTGCCGATAAAACGGATGTTGACAGAATCAAGCAACGCCAAAATATCCGTATAATAGAAGAACATGATGTAATGGAAATATCGGGTGAAGAAAAGGTGCAAGGCGTCTCCATCAGACCGGAACAGGATCGTGACAGGAATCCCAAGACAATTCCCTGCCAGGGCGTGTTTATCCAGGTAGGTTTTTTGCCGAATACGGAGTTTTGCAAGGAACTTGTAGATTTAAACGAAATGGGGGAGATTAAAATAAATAATGACTGCAGCACCAGTACTGATGGCGTTTTTGCATGTGGCGATGTGACAAATAACTATGGGAAAAGAATCGTTATTGCATCCGGTGAAGGAGCCAAAGCTGTGTTAAGAACACGACAGTATTTGAAAGAGATAAAGAAAAAAGTTTAATACGATCTACAAATATACTTTTAAAGATATGGTTCGCATACAGAATACTATTATATGGATACCATGAAAAAAAATTGAAACATCAAAAAATTCAATATCCGGAGAATGTACTGTTGATTCTCATTTTCCGGAGGTCCAGTGATTCCGGATGTATACAATAATACAGATATTTATTTATAATGTTTATAAACAGTTGTTTTACTGAACATTAAAACAACCGGGTTCGTTCAAAAATAAATACCTATACCCATGAAAAAAAATAGATTCTTTAAGCTTTCCGGAGTAGCGGGTGTTTTATCATTAATTGTTCTTCTACTCGTTCAATGCAATTCAGCAGGAAATAGTAATTCACAAAGCAAAAATGTTACCGGCGATTTTGAAGCGGATATTGATATAGAGCTTACAGCTGCTGAAGATAACATACAACTTTTGCCAGGAGCCAAAACAGGCGTCTATACCTATCAGGCTAAACTGTTGAAAGGAGATGACAGTGTTCTTGAAGAATTGGATGATACCTACCTGGGACCCATAATCCACGTAAAACAGGGACAGAAGATACGGGTGCGGTTCAAAAATCAGTTGCCGCGTGAAAGCATCATCCACTGGCATGGTCTGCATATTCCTCCCGAGATGGACGGCCATCCGCAATATGTTATAGATAACGGTGAACAATATATTTACGAGTTTCAGGTGAATAACCGGCCGGGTACTTACTGGTTTCACCCGCATCCGCATCAAATTACAGGACCACAAGTATATTATGGACTTGCAGGCATGTTCCTGGTTGAAGAAGATAACCCGGAGCTGCCAACAGGAGAATTTGACAGGCCATTGATTCTTCAAGACAGGACTTTTGATTCGGACAACCGGCTGGTTTATCTTGGAAATAGCCGGATGGCCCGTATGCAGGGATTTCTTGGAAACAGGATGTTTGTTAATGGGAAACCGGAGCGGCAGATGGAAGTAAAAAAGACAGCCTATCGTTTCCGGGTACTCAATGGTTCGAATTCAAGGATATACAAACTGGCTTGGAGTGATGCCAGTGATATTATCGCTATAGGGACCGGTGGGGGATTATTGGAAGAGCCTGCCCAAAAACCTTATATCATGCTGGCGCCCGG
>JAIPAP010000054.1 GCA_021740045.1 Bacteroidales bacterium | reverse complement strand
CCTTTGTCTTTTCGACTGAAACAACCGAGTGATAACGAGGTTGTTGAGGGAGAAATCTCCGTCCGGTTGCAGTACACTATCCAAACGCAAATACCATCACCTTCATCAATACCCCCAAAACAACCACTCAATAGCGTGGCTGCAAAAGAAAACCCACCAGCATGCTGGAATCTCCACCCATTTTCACCTCACTCCCAAAATTTTTATTAAAAACCCCCTCCCATTTTTCTCCACATTCAATTTTTTATTACTTTTACCTCTAAATTTTTGATTTCAGTATAACTGATTGCTTCAATAGCGCGCTACAAAGCCACTTGCACCAACTACTCGATCACTTACCGCTATGTTCGGTTATCGCTATAGTGAATTAAATATGCATTAAATAATGAACCGATAACAAACCAAACCCCAAACCTATGAAGCAACTCTTCATTTTTTTGATTGTAAGCTTTCTTTTGGCAGCCCAGGCAATAGCACAGGAAGGCTCCATTGATAACGTAACCGCCGAGCAACGCACCGATGGCAGCGGGCTGGTGGATGTTTACTATGACCTGAGCGGACCTGAAGATGAGTACTACATTAATATGCGCGTAAGCTTTGATGCTGGAGAATATTATTATGGTGTGTCCTTGAGCGAACTAAGCGGAGATGCAGGACTTGTAAGCCCCGGTAGCCGGCAACTGGTATGGAACCCTACCATAAACTATCCAAACCGCTACAGCCCTGAAACCAAAATTAAGCTAATGGCCTTCTATGGGTTAAACACCAACCCTTGCCCCGGCATGCCAACGGTGGAGGATATTGATGGAAACACCTATTTTACAACCCAGATAGGTGAGCAATGCTGGATGGCCTCCAACCTGAATACTACACGTGATGCCAATGGAAACCAAATAACCAATTATTGTTATGATGAAGATCCCGGGAACTGTGAAATGTACGGCGGGTTATATGAGTGGGATGTAATGATGAACGGTGAAGGCAGTAGCAACGGCAACCCCAGTGGTGTGCAGGGCATTTGTCCCGATGGTTGGCATATTCCCAGCGATGCGGAGTGGAGTGAGCTAACCAATTATCTCATTAACAATTATATTGATATTAACAGTGGTAATGTAGGCAACAAACTTAAATCCTGCCGGCAGGTTAATTCTCCACTGGGTGACGATTGCAACACCAGCGAGCATCCCCGCTGGAATGAACACGGCAACCAATACGGCACCAATGACTTTGGATTCGCTTCGCTTCCGGGCGGCCACCGCCTCAGCAATGGGTATTTCTTCTACCTTGGGCAAAAAGGCTATTGGTGGTCGTGTACCGAGACCTTCTCAACTTACGTTTGGCACCGTGAAATGGGCTACAGTAGCGGCAGTGTCTACCGCGACTACTACGATAAGGCTTATGGTTTTAGTGTCCGCTGCATCAAGGATTAGCGGACGAAGTCCGATTGACTTTTTGACTATTTACCTACCGTAGCTTGCTCCACCGCTATAACTATAGGTGGCGCGATTAGCAGGGTGAGGTTTAAGGCATGGGACGAATTTAGGCATTTCATCAAGCGCGATTTGGGCATGCGGTACTATGGCCGCTATGTTTGAAATAATGAGAATATGAAAATTAAAAATACAATACCATGAAATCAAAAAACATACAATTTCTTATTCTGTTAGGCTTCCTGCTTCTGAGTTCAACGGCCCACTCGCAACAATACATCATCGGGTATTCCAATGTCTTTACCATCGGTGAAAAGAGTTATGAACCATCCACTATCATATTATGTTCCAATGTTTTCGAGATGAACACGATGGGAACCTATTTTTATGGTTATTCCAATTTGTTCGCATTGAATACCATAGGAACGATAATTTCAGGTACAGTTAGCGATGAGGAAACCGGTGAAACGCTCCCTGATGCAAATGTCTATTTAGAGGGAACTTCTTATTTTACAACCTCTAATGAATTTGGAGAATACACAATAACCAATGTGGAACCTGGTAATTATAGTTTAACAGCAGAGGCAGAAGGTTATGAGCCATTTACCATCTCAGACCTAAGCATCGATTATTGGGATTATATTATTTTAAATTTCGAATTGCAATCCATTGCCCCAACCCTCACAGGAATTGAAGCAGGAGTTGAGGCATTAACCCTTACCTGGGAACCGCATGAAGGCGCTTCACGAATCGATCATTTTGACTTTATTGGAGGCAACCCGGCCGATCCGGTTTGGACAATTTATATTGCCCACTCTGGAATTGATGGTGAAAACATGGTTGCCGGAGATGAGTTGGCTGTTTTTGACGGTAATATTCTTGTAGGAGTATTTACGCTGGAACAGGTATGCGATTCAGCTAATACTTTTGAAAATGACCTCGTTGCTTGGAGCACGCTCGTCGGCGGCGATGGCTACACACCCGGAAACCCGGTGACTTACAAAGCATGGGATGAAAGTAACCAAATCGAAATAGCTGGATTTGAAGCCACTTACCTCGACTGGTACGGCGATGCCTGGACCGAACCGGTCTATCCCGAAGGTGATGGAGAATACAGTATTGTGCAACTACAGTTTTCAACAAATCAATATGAGCCGCTTTTCAATATTTATTATTCTGACGGCACGCTGGTGGCCGATAGCGTTGAAGGCACATCCTACACGGATTCCGGCCTGCAAGGCGGCAACGAGTATTGTTATTACATCACGAAACTGCTGGAAAACGGTATGGAATCAGATACATCCAATACCCTTTGCGGGATTCCATTTGGTAGCCAGGAAATTGAACTGGAACAAGGCTATAATTTTGTTTCCTCCTACCTTATTCCGTTTGAGGCCGATTTATTGGATGTATTGCCCGGAATTCTGGGTAACCTGGATATTGTTCGAAACCAAAACGGTAATGTACTGCGCAAGATCGGGCCGAACTGGATAAATGGTATAAGCGATTGGGTCACCACCGAAGGCTATCTCTTCAGGATGAATGCCCCGGATACCTTAACCATCGAGGGAGATGTGATCGATCCCACCACACCCGTGCCCATGAGTTTCGGTTACCAGTTTGTCAGCTACCTGCCTGTGGAAGCTCTGAATGCGATGGATGCTTTTGAGACCATCATTGGTGACAGTCTGAATTTTATCCGTGATGAAAACGGTAATGTATTGCGTAAGATTGGTCCTGCATGGGTGAATGGAATAGGCAATGCAGTCCCCGACGAGTTCTACCTGGTAAAAATGAACGGAAGCGATGAGTTGATCTATCCGGGTGATTCCAAAGGCTTCAGGCCTGAGAAATCGACTTCCGGCAAGCATATCCTTGGTAACGCCGCCGATCCCGTCTATACCATCTACCTCATGTCCGGTGAAGGAATTGAAACGGGTGACCGGATCATGGCATATGATGGAAGCAAGTTGGTCGGGACAACCACCATCAACTCGGACAACTGGCAGGATAATGAATTGGCGGCCTTCAGCACCCTTAACAACAGCGATGGCTATCAACCGGACAATCTCATTAAACTGGTGCTGGAACGTAACGGGGAACAATTGGCATTGTCCCTGGAAATGAAGCCCATTCATAAAGCCTATGCAGGAGACATCTATCCGCAAGGCGACGGAATATACAGCATTGCCAGGATTTCCGCTACCACCACCGGAATTGGGGATTTGGCACGAACAACAAGAATTTACCCCAATCCGGCAACAGGTCAAGTAGTTGTTTCATCATCCAACAACATACAGTGGATTCGGATGCATGATATGCAAAGTCAACTGATCCTGGAGCGCAACATAAATGATTCGAACATTGAACTCGATGTATCCGCTTTTAACCCGGGGGTTTATTTAGTTGAAATAAAAGTGGCAGGTGAGATTGTAAGGAAAAAACTGGTGCTTAAATAGAGGATTAAAAAAGGCGCTAAACTTGTTAAATAGAATTATTCTATTGATCATGTTTAGCGTTTTTACAAATCCGTAAATTGTTAGTTTTTACAATATTTTGGTTAATTTTAGCATTAAAAATAAAATGAGTAAAAATGAATGCATCAACTTTAGCAGCAAGAATTAAAGAATTACCTGATACCGCCAGGATTAAGGTTGAAGAGTACGTTGATTTTCTTTACGATCATTATCATGGTGCACGAAAAGGTGATATGGACCAGCTTGATACCAAAAAGCATGAAAGTCCCTTTTTCGGTATTTGGAAAGGACGTGACGATATGCAAGACTCCTCCCGCTGGGTGAAAAGCATTCGCCAAGATCATTGGGAAAGATAAGGAAAATGGAAAATAAGTTTCTGTTGATTGATACGGATGTTTTGATAGACTTCAGCAGGGGAATTAAGAAAGAACCAGAAGGATTTTAGGTTCATAAATGATATTCGG
This sequence comes from Bacteroidales bacterium, assembly GCA_021740045.1. Taxonomy (GTDB): domain Bacteria; phylum Bacteroidota; class Bacteroidia; order Bacteroidales; family JAIPAP01; genus JAIPAP01. The sequence continues at coordinate 24,958 of JAIPAP010000054.1, read as the reverse complement.
CTCTTAACATACTAAAAACTCAACCTATTGCAATCCATCAAATCCCTTCACCACTAAAGTGTCTTAATCTCCTCAATCAGTTTTTGCAGGCTTTCTTTGGCGTTACCAAAAAGCATTCGGGTTTTGTCGGCATAAAACAGGTTGTTCTCAATGGCTGCATAGCCTTTGCCCATACCGCGCTTCATCACAATAATATTCTTGGCTTCATGTGCTTTTACGATGGGCATGCCGTAAATGGGACTCGAGGGATCTTCCTCAGCGGCAGGATTGACTACATCATTTGCCCCTATTACCACAGCAACATCGGTATTAGGCATATCCGGGTTAATATCCTCCATTTCGACCAGCTTATCATAGGGCACATCGGCTTCGGCAAGCAACACGTTCATATGCCCCGGCATACGACCTGCTACAGGATGAATGGCGTACTTCACATCCACTCCACTCTCGGTGAGCATCTTATCGAGTTCATGAGCCAAATGCTGCGCCTGCGCGACTGCCAAACCATACCCCGGAATGATCACCACCCGTTGCGAGTAATTCAACAGCACAGCAGCATCACTTAAGCTGACCTCCCTAATAGCGCCACGTTCATCACCGGCGCCGGCGGCAGCTTTACCAAAGGCTCCCACGATCACATTGAACAATGAACGGTTCATGGCATGGCACATCAATATGGTTAGAATAGTGCCTGCCGATCCCACCAAAATACCACCGGTAAGCATGGCCTGGTTGTTATAGAGGAAACCTCCCATGGCGGCGGCAATACCGGTAAAGGAGTTCAGGAGAGAAATAACCACGGGCATATCGGCTCCGCCGATGGGCATTACGAATAGAACACCATAAATCAATGCTACAGCAAGCATTACGTAGAGCGCCGGCATAAGCTCACGGGGATCTGTTGCCCCTGACGACATAATATAAACGATGAACCCGATCAACAAGACCAATAAGATGATATTGATCACTCTGAGCGCAGTGGATTTAATATCACCAATACGGCCATCGAGCTTACCGAAAGCAACCATACTGCCGGCAAACGATACGCTACCGATCATCAGGCCAAGCAGGATCACCAGCACATTACCATTGGCCATACCGTATTGAGCGATAAGTTCCTGTTCCACATGGGGAAATTCCATTAGCGCAATAAGGGCTGCCGAGGCGCCACCCATACCGTTGAAGAAAGAAACCAGTTGCGGCATGGCGGTCATCTGAACCTTAACGGCAATAATCCACCCGATGACCGTTCCGAGCACAATGGCCCCGATAATGTATCCGATATTTCCAATAGGTTCGCCTGCCATCTTGTGAAAAAGAATGGTTGCCACCACGGCAATACCCATACCAACGGCGGCCCAGATATTTCCCCGGCGAGCGGTTTCAGGATGGCTCAGCATCTTCAACCCGAATATGAACAAAACGGAAGCAATGATGTAGCTGATCTCAAGGATAGATCCGCCAATTGAAAATTTGATGGTCTCGCTTATCTCAATCACTTTATCCATGTGCGCTTATTTCTTTTTTTGTTTTTTCTTGAACATCTCCAGCATCCGGTCGGTCACCACAAAACCGCCTACCACATTAAGAGTACCAAGCACTACAGCTAAAAAGCCCAGTACCATGGTAAGGGTTGCTTCTGCATGACCCATTACAATGATGGCTCCAACCAAAACCACGCCGTGGATGGCATTAGCTCCCGACATAAGCGGGGTATGCAATACAGCCGGAACATTGGAAATGACCTCCACGCCAAGAAAAATAGAAAGGATGACGATAAAGATCATCTCCCGGTTTATGTAAATGAATTCAAGTGCGCCTTCCATAGCATATCATTTTATTGATTTATAATTTCTTTTATGCGTTCGTTAATAATATTGCCGTCATGGGTGATGCAAGTCCCTTTCACGATTTCATCTTCAAAATCAAGGTTCATCTTGCCTTCTTCACTAATGATCAGCTTTAAAAAGTTGATCACATTTTTACCGAACATGCGGCTGGCATCCAGGGGCATCTGACTGGGATAATTGGAGTTGCCGATAATCCTGATACCTTTATGGTAAACCGTTTCATCATTTTGGGTTAGCTCACAGTTACCACCGGTCGAAGCCGCCAGGTCAACGATCACACTGCCGGGTTTCATAGCTTCAACCGTTTCGCGCTTAACCAGCACAGGAGCACGTTTTCCGGGAATCTGGGCGGTGGTGATGATCACATCCGATTTCGCCGCATGATCATGGACAAGCTGCTGCTGGCGCTGCTTGTAATCTTCGGTTTGTTCTACGGCATACCCCCCGGCAGATTCTTCATGGCGCGCACCTTCCACCTCGATGAATTTTCCGCCCAGGCTTTCCACCTCTTCTTTTACAGCCGGACGAACATCAAAAGCTTCGACTACACCACCCAAACGGCGGGCTGTAGCAATAGCCTGCAGGCCTGCAACACCAGCACCGAGGATAAGTATTTTGGATGGCTTAATCGTCCCTGCAGCTGTCATAAACATAGGGAAAAAGCCCGGAAGCTGATTGGCTGCTTCCAAAACAGCTTTATACCCGGCTACCGTTGCCATCGATGATAAAATATCCATGGATTGCGCACGTGTGATTCGGGGGATTGTATCGAGACTGAAGGTCGTAAGCTTGGAATTTTCCATATCCTTTATAAGATTGGTATTCACAAGGGGATTCAAAACAGCTACAACAACCTGCCCTTTGGTAAACATCTTCTGCTCCTCTTCCGAGGGGGGACTTATTTTTAACAGCAGATCGGAATTTTTAATAACCTCCTGCTTGCTTTGTATAGAAGCTCCTGCTTCTTTATAATCTGCATCGGAAGAAAAACTCTTTTCGCCTGCACCCTCTTCCACAATCAATTCTACATTGAGTTTTACGAGCATATCCACAGCCTCGGGCAACAGGGCGACGCGGTGTTCATTCTCCGGTTCTTTTAACAAACCAATTTTCATATGCACCTGGTCTTATCAATTCGGTTTTTCATTTCGTTGGCTTACATTATATTATATTGGCAATCGTAACAAAGCAGTTGTAATCATTCCTATTTTATGTTTGCTTAAAAAAACCAGCTGGCACCATTCAATCTATATCGCTTGCCAACTGCTCATGGCCAATTGCCAACTTAACTTACAATATAAGCTCTAAACTCCATCTTTTGTAACATCTGAGCCAACTATAATGTTTAGCGCGTAGAGAGGGTGGCTCTAAGTGTCTAAAAATCATTATTTGGAATTGTTTTAAATTTAGAAATACTCAGGGGGATTGTGAAACATTTTTTACTTTAGTCCGCAAACTTAAAACCCTCTACAACATGCGTATTGCTAGAATAAAACCGGAGATAAAAACAGAAGATCAGGAAGCTGTTGATCTTTCACTGCTGAATCCGTTAATCGAAAAGTATAAAAACAAAAAAGGCAATGTAATTCCTTTATTGCAAGGGGCGCAGGAGATTTATGGCTTTATTCCCCGGCAGGCCTTTAAAAAAATATCAGATGAAACCGGAATAAAGTTAAGTGACATCTATGGGGTCGCTACTTTTTATGCCCAGTTTCGCTTATCACCTGTTGGCAAACACATCATCAAGGTGTGTCACGGTACAGCCTGCCATGTGCAAAATGCCGACACCATCACCGATTCGCTGGAGGATGCCCTAAAGGTAAAAGACGGTGAAACCACCGAAGACAAACTCTTCACCCTTGAATCGGTAGCTTGCCTTGGATGTTGTTCCCTTGCCCCGGTCATGATGATAGGAGACGAAACCTATGGCAAACTCACAGGTAGCGGCGCCGTCAAGATCGTGAAGGATATTCGGATAAAGGAGAAGCAGAAGGCAGAGAATTAGTTGAGAGTTTCAAGTTTAAAGTTCTAAGTTCCTGGTTCTAAGTTCCTGGTTCTAAGTTCCTGGTTCTAAGTTCCTGGTTCTAAGTTCTAAGTTCTAAGTGTTCGGATAAGCCTACAGGTTATAGAGTTTAAAAGATATAGAAAATGGCTACGATAGAGAAGTTTGAAGATATTGAAGCATGGAAGACGGCAAGACTGCTGTGTAAAGAAATCCATCTTATCACTCTGAATAAGCCATTTTGTGATGATTTCAAATTAAAAGGTCAGATCAAAGATTCCTCGGGCTCTTCGATGGACAACATCGCTGAGGGATTTGACCGGGGCGGTAAACAGGAGTTTATAAACTTTTTAGGGTATGCCAGGGGATCGGCCGGAGAATGCCGATCACAGTTATACAGGGCTTTTGATTATGGCTATATAGATAGCAATAAACACAAAGAGCTGCACATGATGACACTAGAAATAAGCCGGATGATCTCTGGACTGATTAAATACTTAAAAGGATCTGATAAGCGCGGATTCAAATTCCATTGACTTTTAAGTAGAACTAAGCACAACCTAGAACTTGAAACTTGAAACTTGGAACTTGAAAATTGAAACTTAGAACTCATAAATACACAAACAACAAAACCAACAAAATATGGCTAATACACAGGTAATAGTAGGTTTGGGGAGTTGCGGGATAGCCGCAGGCGCCAAAAAAACCTATGAGAAAATAAGATCACTACAAGAGGCTGAAAACCTGACTTTCGACCTCAAACAAACCAGTTGCGTGGGTATGTGCTACCGGGAGCCCCTGGTTGAGGTAATTGATGAAACCGGCTCCTATCTTTACGGAGATATTGATGAAAATAAAGCCGTGGAGATCCTCGATAAACATCTCGGGCAGCATAGTCCGGTAAAGGATTATGTGGTTCAAACCGATCTTTTCGAAACCTCCGATAACGACTTTTTGAAAAACCAGGTAAAGGTCGTGCTTCGCAACTGCGGATATATGAACCCCGAAAGTATAGAGGAATATGAAACCCGCGAGGGTTATAAAGCCATTCGTAAAATAGCCAACGAAAAATTGGAGCAAACTGCCATTATCCAGGAAATACTCGACTCGGGCCTCAGAGGGAGAGGCGGCGCCGGATTCCCCACCGGCATGAAATGGAAGTTTGCTTACAACAATGAATCCGATGACAAATATATTGTTTGTAATGCCGATGAAGGCGACCCCGGAGCTTTTATGGACCGCTCAGTATTGGAAGGCGATCCGCATGCCGTAATTGAAGGAATGATCATAGGAGCCTATGCTACCGGTGCCAACCATGGTGTTATTTATTGCCGGGCTGAATACCCGCTTGCCATCAAGCGCCTGAATATAGCTCTAGACCAAGCCCGCAAGAAAGGATATCTGGGCAATGATATCATGGGTATGAAAGGATTTAGTTTCGACCTGTTTGTGAAAGAAGGCGCCGGCGCTTTTGTTTGCGGCGAGGAAACGGCCTTGATGGCTTCCATAGAAGGAAAACGAGGCATGCCCACCAAACGCCCCCCTTTCCCTGCCGAATCGGGCCTGTGGAAAAAGCCTACCAACATTAATAATGTAGAAACATACGCCAATGTGCCATGGATCATCCTGAACGGTGCCGGGGCATACAATAAATATGGAACCGAGAAAAGCAAGGGCACCAAAGTGTTTGCCCTGGCCGGCAAGATCAACCGTTCCGGTTTGGTGGAAGTCCCCATGGGAATGACCATCCACGACGTGATCTTTAAATTGGGCGGCGGCATTATCGGAAATAAGAAATTCAAAGCCGTGCAGATGGGCGGCCCTTCCGGTGGCTGTATCCCGGAATATCTCTCCAACACTATTGTCGATTATGATTCAGTGAATGCTACGGGCGCCATTATGGGCTCGGGCGGTATGATCGTAATGGATGAATCGACCTGTATGGTGGATGTGGCCAAATTCTTTATCGATTTCACCCAAAAGGAATCCTGTGGTAAATGTACCTTCTGCCGGGTAGGTACCAAGCGCATGCTGGAGATCCTGAATCGCATCACCGAAGGTAATGGTGCTGAAGGCGACATTGAAAAACTCGAGGAACTGGCTTACCAGATCCGCGACAACTCACTCTGCGGACTGGGACAAACAGCTCCCAACCCGGTGCTAACCACCATTAAATATTTCCGCGATGAATACGAGGCCCACATCCGTGATAAGAAGTGCCCGTCAATGGTTTGTAAGCAACTGCTTACCTACACCGTGGATGAGGAAAAATGCACAGGTTGTATGGTTTGTCTTAAAAACTGCCCGGTTGATGCCATTAGCGGCGAACGCAAGCAACCGCATGTAATTGACCAGGAAAGCTGTATCAAATGTGGCTTGTGTTATACCAAGTGTAAATTCGATGCCATCGTGCTGTCATAATTAATCGATCTGATAACCACTAATCAAATGAGGATATGAGCGAAAAATTAAATATAATTCTCAACGGAAAAAAGATAGAGGGTAACAAAGGCGAAACCATTCTCCAACTGGCCAACCGGCACGAGATCGAGGTCCCGACTTTATGTAACGATCCCCGCCTGGAGCCCTATTCATCATGTTTTGTTTGTGTGGTGGAAGTTGAAGGCATGAAAGGCATGCAACCTTCCTGTTCCACCTTTATCCGCGAAGGCATGGTGATCAACACCGAAAATGAAAATGTAAGAAAATCCCGTAAAATGGCACTCGACCTGCTGGTGAGCAACCATTACGCCGATTGCCTGGCACCCTGTAAGCAAACCTGTCCGGCCGGCGTGGATGTACAGGGCTATATTTCCATGATCGAAAAAGGCAAGCATCATGATGCAGTGGCCCTGATCAAGGAAACCAATCCCTTCCCGGCCGTGTGCGGAAGGGTGTGTGTACGCCCCTGTGAAGTGGCCTGCCGCCGAAATCTGCTCAATGAGGATGCACCGGTCGGAATTGATTATCTGAAGCGCTATGCCTCAGATATCGATCTGAACTCACCGGACAAATTTGTCCCCGACATCAAACCAGCCACCGGGAAAAAGGTAGCCGTAATCGGTGGTGGACCCGGCGGCATGTCGAGTGCGTTTTTCCTGCGCAAAGAAGGTCATGATGTGGATGTATACGAAGCCGCTCCTTATGCAGGCGGTTGGTTACGTTACGGAATTCCCGAGTACCGCCTTCCTAACGACGTGCTGGATCAGGAGGTCAAGAATATCACCGATCTGGGTGTTAACCTTTACACCAATCAGCGCCTGGGCGATAATGTAAAATATAAAGACCTGGAACGTAAATACGATGCCACTGTTCTGGCCATTGGGTCGCAACGCGGCACCTTGCTGGGCTGTGAAGGTGAGGATGCCGGAAACGTATTCTCCGGCATCAACTTCCTGAAGGAAATGGAAATGACGGGTGAAAAAGCTGATTTCAGTGGCAAGAAAGTAGCCGTGGTAGGTGGTGGTAATACGGCCATGGACTGCTGCCGTACTTCCCTCCGTTGCGGCGCCGAAAAAGTGTACGTGATCTACCGCCGTACCGAAAAGGAAATGCCGGCCAACCCTATCGAAATCCATGAATCGAAGCTGGAAGGTGTGGAATACATGTTCCTTACCAATCCCAAAAAGGTGAACAGGGATGAGAATGGTAAGGTAAAGTCGGTTACCTGCCTGAAGATGGAATTGGGTGAACCCGACAAATCGGGCCGTCGCCGGCCCATCCCGGTTGAAGGCTCGGAATTTGACATTGAACTGGATTACATCCTGGCTGCCATCGGGCAAAAAACCGACGTGAACTTTCTGGACAACATCAATAAAGATTCCCAAAAAGGGGAATTAAAATTGAATCGTTGGGGCGACATCAATGCAGATGAGGCAACCCTCCAAACCGGCATAGAGAATGTTTTTGCCGCCGGTGACGGCGTGACCGGACCGGCAACACTGATCGAAGCCATTGGTCAGGCACGCATTGCCTCGCATAGCTGCAATCAATATTTGAAGGGTGAGGAAGTTAAGCCTCCCAAAAAGGAATTCCTTAGCAAAAAGGATAATTTCAAGGAACAGGTGCCCGATGATTACGAAGGTCATTATGTAAATCAGGAGCGTGAAGAGATGCCTACTCTTAATCCCAAGGATCGGGTAAACTTTAAGGAAGTGGAATTGGGATATACCAATGAGGAAGTGGCAAAGCATGAAACCCAGCGCTGCCTGGAATGCGGTTGTACGGCTTATTACACCTGTGACCTGAAGAAGCATTCAACCGAATACGAAGCCGAACAGCAAAAGTTCGACGGTGACTTCAAGGAATACGAGGTGGATTTCCGCCATCCGTTTGTGGAATTCGATAACAACAAATGTATCCTGTGTAGCCGGTGCGTACGGATTTGTAGTGAAGTTGTGGGCGCCAATGCCCTTGGCCTGATCAATCGCGGATTTGATAGCTACTTGGCGCCCAGCATGGGCAATGCCTTGCAGGACACCACTTGCGAATCCTGTGGAATGTGTATTACTACTTGCCCAACCGGTGCCATTACCGAGAACGTTCCCTTTAAACCCGGGCCGGTTCCCACAGCGGAAGCTCCCACCATTTGTAATTACTGCTCCATCGGTTGCAAGATCAGCCTCGATCACCGCACCGGATTTGTGATGGGTGTGAGCGGAATGGAAGGGCAGGTGAACAAGGATGGCAACCTGTGCCGCTTCCCCAAATTCGGTTATAAATACATTAACGACACCGGCCGCATTACGCAGCCCATGGTAAGGGTAAATGGCGATTTTAAACCCGTCAGTTTCGAGAAGGCCTTTGAAATGATCAAGCATAAGATCAATGAAGTTGATCCCGATGAAAACGCCTTCTTTGCCGGCGCCCGGATGACCAACGAGGAGCTTTACCTCATCCAGAAACTAGCTCGCGTGGGTGTGAAAACCAATAATGTGAACAGCTTCCATTACCTGGGCCGCGGGGAAGGTTACCGCGAAAATTCGCTGGCTAACGTCCCATTTGATCAGCTCGATAAAGCCAGCCGCTTTTACCTGTTCGGCAGTGAGATCAATACCGATAATGCCGTTGCCGGCTTTATGGTGTTTAACAATCATTTCCTGCATAATATCCCCATTGAGCAGGTTACCACACAAAAGGAAAGCAGCATGACCCACAAGGTGGACAAGCAGTTGAAGGTGAAATCCTATTATCACTTTATGAGGGCCGTCAGTCACTTCCTCCTTAGCTCCGAGTTGCAAAACCAGCTGTTCATCAATGATAATTGTGAAGGATTTGACGCATATAAAAAATCCTTACTAAATGAAGATTTTGATGAGCTGGTGAAAAAATCAGGTGTATCCGGTGAAAAAATCCAGGAGTTTGCTCTCGACTACAATAACGAAATGAATGCCGTGCTGCTTTTCTCCGAAAAGGAGATCTCATCGGCCACCAGCCAGGAACTTTTCAACCTGGCAATGATCACCGGCAAACTTGGCAAAACTGCTAACGGCCTTATCTCTCTTAAAGAGAAAAACAACAGTCAGGGACTTTTCGATATGGGCATAGCGCCTGGTTATGTAACAGGCAACGTACCGGTTAACGACAAGGATAATCTCTGGAATATCAAACAAACCTGGAAGATCGATGCCCTTCCCGAAAAGGTTAATGCTACGGAAGAACTGCTGGAATCGGGTAAAGTAAAGAATATGTTCATCTTTGGCGAAGACCCGGTAGGTACGGCAGTAGATAAAGCCAAGGTGGAAAAATGGCTGAACAAAGCAGGCTTTAAAGTGGTTCAGGATTACTTTATGACTGAAACCGCCGACAGGGCCGACCTTATACTGCCTGCTTCCATGTCTTTCGAAACCGGGGGCAGCTTTACCAATACCCAAAAGAACATACAGAAGTTCGATGTGGAATTTGAAAGTAAGCCCGAAATACCTTCGCATAAACAATTGATCACTTTGTTGAAGGTATTTGGCACAGAAAGCCCCGACACAATGGAAGAAGTCTTGTCCGAGGCCTTTGGCTTGTTGCCGGTAAATATGGATAAGGATAAATACCGCTTCCATGCGACCAGCGGCGATGACGAAAATCGCATGTTTAATTACGGCGCTGATTCGCTGGTCATGAACTTCGAAAAGTATTTCGAAGAAGCTTTTAAACATAAAGCCCAGCCGGTGGAAGCCGTGAAGGTATAAAACAAAAAACTCATCCTCGCTAAAGATTCAGGGAGGATGAGTTTTGCATCATTTAAAAACCTTAAAGAAAGTAACTATGGAAACATTTAAATCAATAGACGATATTTTGGATTTTGCCATCCAGTCGGAACAAGAGGCAGTAGATTTTTATACCGGTCTGGCCGATAACGCCCGCTCGGAAGATATGAAGCAGGTATTTCAGCAATTTGCCAAAGAAGAGATGGGCCATAAGGCCAAATTGACCAACATTAAGGAGCAGGGGCTTTATGAGATCAAAAAAGACAAGGTCACCGATCTTAAGATCAGCGATTATGTGGTAAACGTGGAGCCCTCACCCGACATGAATTACCAGGAAGCGCTGGTGGTTGCCATGAATAAGGAAAAAGCAGCTTTCAGGCTCTATTCCGATCTTGCCGATCGTGCTATGAACGGCGATATGAGGGAACTTTTTCAATCATTGGCATTGGAGGAGTCCAGGCATAAACTCCGCTTTGAGCTGGAGTATGATGAGTTTGTGCTGAGGGAGAACTAGGCCGGTTTTCCAAAGCAGTTGCCTTAGAATAGTTACATCTTTTAAACATGAGGATACCTCTTTAGTATACAAGCTGGTGGTTGGTAGCCCTTGAGTAGCCTATGTGGCAATAAACTATCCAGTTCTATTTAACGGCATACCTGCCTACCGGATTTGCTGATAGATTCATAAAACAGGAAACATAGTTCACTATTCATTCAATTCAGCAATAAACCCTATATTTACATGCCTTTTTTAATCCGGGAACAAAATGAAATTAAAATTGTCGGCTAAATATCTTGTTATAATGGCATTGGTAGTGTCCTTTTCAGTTGCACTTGGACAGCACGACAGTTTAATGAACGTTCTGGATAAATCAAAAGGCAGTGAAAAAATAGATGTGCTGCTAAAGCTACTCGATCAAAAGCGAAAGACTCATCCGAAAAAAGCCATCGACTATGGTCGACAAGCGGTTCAGCTGTGTAATGAATACGATCGCCCTGAATTGATGGCCGAAGCCTATTCAGGAATAGGGTTTGCCTATGGAAGGCTAAGGGAATACGATAGTTTATTGAATTATCAAAAAAAGGCCAAAAACCTCTGGCAAAAAGCCGGGAATAAAGCACAGCTAGCCCGTTCTAACCGTTTGATGGCTTACTATTATATTACAAATGCTCAATATGACTCAGCACTTTCTCTGATCAGCAAAGCAAAAACACTATATGAGGAAGAAAACCACTTTAAAGGTCAGGTATTATGCTTGCAAATGCAAGGGGATGTAAGCAGGCACAGGGCTGATTATGAGCAGGCTATTATACAGTATAATGATGCGTTAAAGTTATCGCAACAGCATAATCGGGAACGACTGAACGGTCCGATTTTGAATTCGCTGGGGCTAGCCTATGTCAACATGGGGCTTGATGATAAAGCCATGGAATACTACTACCGGGCGGTGAGAGTTTATGAGAAATTCCGCCCCGAAAGCGATATACCAATACAATACCTCAATATATCATGGGTGCTGATGCGAAGGGGTGACTATGAATCGGCCCTGAATTATACCGAAAAATACTATGAAATTGTATCCAAAAATGAAGTTCCCTTTCAACTGATCACCTATAAGTTGAACTCAGCCTTTCTTTACAAGAACCTCGATCAATTGGAAAAAGCTGAAAGTTATGCCATGGATGTACTTGATTATTATCGCGATAAAAAGAAGCACAACATGGAATTTCTTGCTATGCAAGTGCTGGGTCAAATTTACGCCCGGCAAAACAATTATGACAAAGCGATACAAATCAGTAAGAAAGGAATGAGAACAGCCCGTGAAATCGAATTCCATTATTGGGAACATGATTTTCTTAATTATGTCGCTGAGTATTACTTGAAGAACTCGAATTACGATAGTGCTTTGCGATATCTAAGGAAAAGCCTTCCGGCTTCAATGTCAGCACAAGAATATGATAATGTAAAGGATGCTTACCAGTATCTTTCTAAGATCTATGAGTCATTGCATCAATATGACAGCGCCCTGTATTATCATAAATTATATAATCAATACAGCGATAGCATTTCCACCGAAGAAACCGAAACCAAAATAGCAGGCTTGCACATCCAGTATGAAACTGAGTTAAAAGAACAGCAAATAAAACGTTTAAGCCTGGAAAACAACCTGAATAAACAAACCATCCGCAAGCAATATTATGCCGGAGCAGCTATTGGAATTGGCTTGCTTTCAGCCGTTCTGATATCCATTTTGTTGTATCGCAGCCGGCGCAAGCAAGAGAAGATCAATCATTGGCTTGAAGAAAAAGTACAGGAACGCACCCTCCAGCTCAGGGAGGCAAACCTTAATTTGGAAAATGCATACAAAGAACTCCAAAGCCTCGATATAGCTAAAAACAGTTTTCTGTATATGATCAGCCATGAGATCCGTACACCGTTAAATGGCATTGTTGGTGCCACGGAATTTTTAAAAGATTCGCTTGATCAGGATCATGAGCTGAGGCAGTTTTTTGATATGCTAACAAGATCGGTTGACAGATTGGAGCGCTTTTCAACAACAGCTCTTCTCATCACCCAATTACAAACCGGCTATCCCCTCAAGAAAGAGCCGATAAACATCACTAAGCTTGTCAACAAATGCACATCCGATTATCATGAGCAAGCCGGTCAAAAGAGAGTTTCCTTTGAAATCTTCTCGAAACCTGAAAATCTGATCATTAATGCTGACAAAACCTTGTTGGAAAGAACACTGCATAGTATTATTGAAAACGCCATTAGATATTCACCCGAAAATAGTGTCGTTACGATTAACCTTGCAAAAGAAGGAGATCACATTATAATCACCTGTGCTGATAAGGGTAAAGGATTTAGTAAAGAAGCCCTGAACAATTTATTTAAGACCTTTGGCTTAGGTGAGGAACATTATGACCAAAGTTTAGGATTAAGCCTGAAAGCCGCCAAGCTGATTATGGAAATCCATGATGGAGAAATAAAAGTAAAAAACCTCAATGAAGGCGGGGCGAAAGTAGAATTAATATTCCCCGCGTAATTAATTAGTTATCATATATGACAAAAATTAGAATGACCCAGTGGACATTAGTAAAAATTTGCTCACTATTATTATTGCTTGTATTGACTATCGCCTGTCGCAGCCAAATTTACCTTGATCCGGATGCGCCGGTGGATGAACGGGTTGCCGATCTTTTGTCCCGGATGTCGTTGGAAGAAAAGATCGGACAAATGACACAGGCAGAACGAAATGCCATAATCGCATCACCTCAGGATATACAGAATTACTACCTGGGTTCAGTGCTGAGCGGTGGTGGAAGTACCCCTAATCCCAACAACATAGAAGAATGGGTTGATATGTATAATAATATGCAGTCACAAGCCATGTCAACTCCTTTGGGCATTCCCCTTGTTTACGGAGTTGATGCGGTGCATGGCCACAACAACCTGTTGAATGCCGTGATCTTTCCGCATAATATCGGGCTTGGATGCACCCGCAATAGTGAGCTTGTGCGGGAATGCGCCCGGATAACCGCATTGGAAGTTAGTGCCACCGGGCTTGACTGGACCTTTGGACCCTGTGTAGCTGTACCGCAAAATGAATTCTGGGGCCGGACCTATGAGGGTTTTAGTGAATCGACCGGCTTGGTTGATAGCTTAACCCAGGCGGCTGTTCTGGGTTTTCAGTCCGACTCACTGGGAACCGAAAATCGCATCCTGGCCTGCGCCAAGCACTTTGTCGGCGACGGAGGAACTCTGCACGGGATCGATCAGGGAAACACCATCCTTCCCGAGGATTCCCTGCGCCTGATACACCTTCCACCTTACATTAAAGCTATGGATGCCGGGGTTGGCTCAGTAATGGCTTCGTTTAGCAGTTGGAACGGGGTGAAATGTCATGGCAGTGAAGAATTACTAACCGGCATCCTCAAGGAAGAACGGGGCTTTGAGGGATTTGTCCTTAGTGACTGGAACGGCATCAACCAACTGGACCCCGACTTTAAAACAGCTATCGGAACGGCGGTGAATGCCGGTATCGATATGGCCATGCAGCCTTATAATTATATTGAATACACCCAATTACTCACCCAATTGGTGAATGAAGGTAGTGTTTCCATGGATCGCATTGATGATGCCGTTGAGCGGATTTTAGCGGTCAAATTCCAGATGGGTCTTTTCGAAGAACCCTATGCTAATATGAGCCTTGCTGATACTGTTGGCTGTGAGGTTCATCGCGGAGTGGCCCGGCAGGCGGCAAGGGAATCGCTGGTCATGCTTAAAAATGACGGGCTGTTACCCCTTTCGAAAGAAACAGGCGACATCCTGATAGCCGGCTCAAAAGCCGGTGATGTCGGGGCCATGTGTGGCGGCTGGTCGATTACCTGGCAAGGCGGATTGGGTGAAATTACCGAAGGAACCACTGTATATGAAGCCGCTAAATCGGTTATCGGCAGTGAACGCTTAAGTTATACCGATAATCCCAATCAGATACCGGAAGCCGATTTTGCCATCGTGGTGGTGGGCGAAAATCCTTACGCCGAATCACAGGGCGATATTAATCTCAATACGGGAGAAGGCTTCACACTTAGTACCGGGGAAAAAGCCCTTGTGCAAGCTATCAGTGACGAGGGCATCCCCATGGTGGTTGTTTTGATTTCGGGAAGGCCACTTGATATACGCGAAGAATTAAATGATGCCAATGCCTTTATTGCCGCATGGCTGCCGGGCACAGAGGGCGGTAAAGGCATCGCCGAAGTGCTGTTTGGCGACTATTCACCCACGGGCAAGCTATCCCATACCTGGCCCGAAACTTATACGGATGTCCCCATCAACATTGTGGGCAACAATCACGAACACAATGCCTTATTTCCCTACGGTTTTGGGTTGACGTATGATGACATGGGCTTAACCGAAGCAGCAGATCATGCCAACATCAAGGTGTTTCCTAATCCAACGGAAGATGACCTGAATGTGCAACTGGGGAGTGCATCCAACGCCCGTATAACCGTAGCTGATGTTACGGGCCGGATATACCGGAGC
Organism: Bacteroidales bacterium; assembly: GCA_021740045.1. Taxonomy (GTDB): domain Bacteria; phylum Bacteroidota; class Bacteroidia; order Bacteroidales; family JAIPAP01; genus JAIPAP01. The sequence continues at coordinate 9,859 of JAIPAP010000054.1, read as the reverse complement.
AAACAGATACAGAACAAGGCCACCACCAGCATCAGCATGGGTGACCTGGAACCGGGTCTTTACATTCTGACGATAAGCAGTGATAACAAGAGGTTAAGCACAAAGGTGATCAGGCAATAAAAGATAGTGGCAGTGCTGTTTGTAAAAGCAAGAATCAATGAGAACGCTCTATATTTTAACTATTATTTCCATTTTAGTATGTAGTTCAACGTCAAGCTACACACAGGAGATTGAGGTTAAAAACAATTACTTTTTCATCGATGGTGAGAAATTCTTTGTGAAAGGCATCGGCTTTGAAGTTGGAGCACTGCCTGGAGAACTCCCCTGGGAGCACAGCTTTAAGCCGGAGCAATTGCACTTTGATATACAGCGAATTCTGGGAGCCGGGTTTAATACCATTCGCACCTGGGCAGCCTTCAGCGAGCAGGAACTGGAATTACTTGATGCTTATGATATAAAGATCATCATGGGCATCTGGATCGATCCTCATGCTGATTTCGGGGATGAATATGTTGTGAGCGAGGCCAAAGCCAAAGTTAATAATGTACTCAGCTATTCGAAAAACTACAACAATATTATCGCTTACCTTATCATGAACGAACCCAGGCCCGAAACCATTTTCAATGCAGGCTACACTGAAACAGTTTCGCTTTGGAACGAACTGATCGATATAATCCATGCGCAACATCCCGGCCGGCCGGTAAGCATAGCCAATACCAGCAATGGCACCTACATCGATCCTGCAATCTTTGATTTCAACGCCTACAATGTTTATATCTATAATCCCGTAACCGTTAATTTCCTTCATGGTTATCAGAATTTCACCCGGTATTTAAGACAGATAAGCACCTCCGGTCAACCTTTGGTTATTACGGAATACGGGCTTTCGGTTTCACCCAGCGGACCGGGCAACTGGGGGTATGGCGGCAATAGCTTAACGGAGCAAAAGGAAGGAGTGCTTCATATGTATAGCTCATTGGTTAATGGCGGAGCGAGCGGATCTTGTGTGTTTAACTACAGTGATGGCTGGTGGAAAGGGGGAAATGAATTTGAGCATAACGATAACCCGGAAGAATGGTTTGGATTAATTGAATATACGGACCTTGAAGATACCGTGGGACAAAAGCGCCCTGCTTGGGATGCAGTTAAGGCCTATCAATCAGCGATCATCACCGAGCCAAAATCCTCGGAAATATATAGCACTAAAGTTCCTGTTGAAATTTTTGCAGATGACACCATTCACCATATTGAGATCATGGCAGATAATGAGCTTATCATGCAACTGCAAGCGGAGAACGATCATATTACGGACACATTGAATATTGATGTTGAGGACATAAAAGATATAAAGCTTCAGTCTAATTGTTACGACGATGAAAACACCCTCATTAAGCGTGAAGATAAGATCATCCTGGTATCAAAAGATACACTGGAGTTACCCGGTATCGATATTTCATTAAATCAAGGCTTCTGGCAAACCGGTGATCTGGAAGTGGATTATACCATCCATAAATCCGCCAATTTTACTACAGATGCGATGCTTGATTACATCTACTATCCCCACATAGGATTTCAGTACGGCCAAAGCTTCCAAACAACAATGCCTCCGGGTAATCCCACCCATTTCTCAGCCCAGCATGCGATTGATCAGGAAACAGATGTATTTACCGTGGGAGCAGCTTTTGATATTCATTACAACGATTTTCAAAAACGCGTCTATGCCCAGGTAACCCAATCGAAAATCGACAGTGCGTATGGCTTTAATGATCATTTCAAAGAATCAACCGTACTACTGAAACCCAATCCGGCAACCGACAAATTTCTCCTTTCAGTTAGTGCAAAGGCGCCTATTTCCGGCTCAGGTTTTAATTATACCATCTTCGATTCAAGGGGTTGTTGTGTAAAACAAGGCGAGCGAACCGGATGGAACCGGCCCATCAACATAGAAAGCTTATCGCCGGGGGTTTATCTTGTTAGGATAACGATTGATGAAACGTCTATTTTAACCGAAAAATTGGTGAGATTATAACCAACAAGCTGCATCCCAAATAATGGCTATTGTTTCTCTGCCCCGCATCAGAAAAGAACAATCTGTGAATTACGCTATTTAAATAATTTGCTGTTTCTTTGTTCCTGAAAAATAAAACCTATGACATGTAATAATCATATTAACGCAGCCTTAAAAGGCTTGGTAACAATAATACTGTTATTGGCATTCCAATCTGGGATAACAGCCCAAAACCTGGAAGATTTAGATTTTGGCACCGATTCCACTTTCGAAGTCATTACCTGGAACATTGAGTGGTTCCCCAAAGAAGGACAAACCACCGTGGAATACGTGGGTGAAATCATTGAGGAACTTGATGTTGATGTCATGGCCGTGCAGGAAATTGATAATATCGCTGTATTCAATGCCATGATGGATGAGTTGGACGATTTTGAAGGGTACATCCATGACGGCTATTTCGCCGCGCTGGCCTATATCTATAAGCCACAGACCATCGAAATAAACGATATTTATCAGATTTATACCGCAGAACCTTACTGGCGTCCTTTTCCCCGGTCTCCGCTGGTCATGGAATTGAGTTACAAAGGCAACGACTATGTGATCATCAACAACCATTTTAAATGTTGTGGTGATGATGTGATGAACCCTGATGATCCTTGGGATGAGGAAACAAGACGGTATGATGCCAGTAATTTATTAAAGGAATATGTTGACAGCCATTTTCCTGAAAAACAAACCTTTATAGTTGGTGATTTGAATGACAACCTAACTGATGATCCGGCAAACAATGTTTTTAAGATGTTTTTCGACGACCCGGAGAACTACGAATTTGCCGACATGGAGATTGCCGAGGGCGACAGTGAAGATTGGTCGTATCCCACATGGCCTTCCCACCTCGATCATCTTTTGCTTACCGATGAGTTGTTCGATGAACTGAATGATTCAAGTTGTGTGGTTGAAGCCGTCAAAATTGATGAATACCTCGATAATGGCTGGTGGGAATATGAAGAATATGTTTCCGACCACAGACCGGTAGGAATACGGTTTGAACAGTCAATCAATTCAGGATTGAATGGAGCCGAAGCCTCCGCAGAAATTTTGCAAGTGTATCCAAACCCAATTAAGGACAAGGTTAGCATACACCTGGAAAAAGAGATCAAGAATGCAGCTATTGAATGTTATGATGTGCACGGGCATCTTATTCGGCGTATTCCGCTTGAAGGTAGCCAGCGTATTGTGCAATGGGATTGCAAATCATTACCTGCCGGCTTCTATTTGTTAAAGCTTACTGATGGCGTTCAACATTTTGCCAATATTAAAGTAATTAAAGCACACTAGGGTAATGGCGCTTTCCTGAATTCTATCCTTATAAAAAATCCATTCTGTATGATACTTCAGGCATTTTTTATATGTTAATGAATGTTTAGGAAATAAATTGTTTTTTTTGTTAAAAAAGAAAAAGTATGATGCCCAACTATGAAGAAATAAAATCCATTTGTGATCGGGATATGAAAATCTCCCGTGAAGTGGTAGATGATTATCTTATATATTATGCAGCCCGCAAGGATAAGTTGGAGAAAGAGATGTTCAGGCGGTTTGACCGGTTCAGTCATATTCTCCCCAAATTCGATCCAGCGGATGTAAATCGATTTTATGCTCAATACCTGAGTCACCGGATATTCAAAAAAGACGGCCTTGTTAATAAATACCTGAATCATAGCGAGATCAAAGATCGCAGGCAAGAATTCCGGGATTATCTTCGGCATTATGCGGAAAACCCCTGGCAATTTAGTTTTAGTGTTATCCTTGATAATCCTTATGAAGATTTTTATAAAATGGAGGATGTGTTTACCGGGGAATCCTTCCTGCTTTATTCACCGGCCACAACCCAAACCCTACAGGAGCGATCCGTTACCCTGTGGTTCAATCTTCGATGCTTTAACGGGGCTTGCTGGCAAACCTACGGCCCAATTGGCGCCTTTGGAGGTTTTGATCCCGATGACATTTACTTTTTTGCTACCGAACTGAACCCTAATAAAGATTTTGAGGATGATATGGAGGTAGCGGCTGATATTGAAGAAAATCCTGTTCCTTACATAATGCTTTATTCAGGAGCCCAACAACCCGTTATCTCCACCAAAGCAGGCGATAGAATGCTTTATATACTTGCCGAATACGATATTGAATCTTTGGATACATCAAAATTGACTGCCTATTTTAACAGGGAGTATAATGCTGATGTGTATCGCCTGGGGCTGAAAGAATGGGATCAGCATCCCCATTTCGCCGTTGCTTATTATGATGAACCGGAACAATTATTATCGCTCACCGCTGTGACCGAAAGGGGATTTGATGCCCTGCTTGAACAGTTCAATAAGCTCGGCTTTAATCTGACCAATGACCCTGATGTGCGTGTAAATCCAAATATGCTGATGATGACCGAAGAAATACTTAATAAAGAGGTTCGGCTCTTTGACTATGAAAGGCTCTTCAAAGCAGACCCGGAACCTGAAGAGCAAGAAAGTATGGACAAATTGAACCAAGCAATGAATATGGCCCTCCCCGCTATCAACGCCGGAAAGGAACCGGATTATAGAGCTATCGCCCAAGAAACCGGGATGAGCGAGAACGAAGTCCGGGATATTTTAAAACAAATACGGAATAACCTGGGGTGGTGATGGTTAAATTGTTGAGTGCAGTTTAAAAAGCCTTTCAGCCCCTATTCCGAAAACTTTCGGGACTAAAGTAGACTTTTTCAAAATGCTGATTTTTAACAGTTCTCCGCCTAAGGCGAAGTTAGGTGTAAAATAGTAAAAAGCAGCAGTTTGAAGACTTTTTAGGCTCAACTAATTGTTTATTCATTCAAAATTCATCACATTCGCCGGCGACCTCTGATTCCGAAGCTCATTAGCCATAAAGTTCATATAAGGTTCCACATGATTATAAAAATATTGGTAACCCTCGCAGAGGTAATTCAGGTTTTTTTCAACTTCCATTGTTTTAACCGTTCTGTTTTTCGGACAGCCTCCGTTGCAAATGTGTTTGAACCCACAATTATGGCATTTTTCGGGTAGCATGGTTTCCTTGGCAAAACCAAAATTAATCTGCTGCTTACTTTTCATCAGATCATTCATATGGGTTTCCAGTATGTTTCCAAGGTAATTTTCGGGGTAAACAAAATGATCGCAAGAATACAGATCACCATTGGATTCAATTACGGCAGCCTCACCACAGGTTTTTTGAAAAACACATAGTGCAGGGGCTACATTGATCCAATTGGCCAGCGTGGAATCGAAAATTTGTACAAAGTGCCGACCAACATCCTTCTTTACCCATTGATCAAAAACCCCGCTAAGGAATTTCCCATAAGCCAAAGGCTCCACAGACCATGAGGTAATATTTGCCAAACCTTCATAAGCCGGTGAAATAAGCTTTAAGCTAACATCTGCTTGAGCCTCTTGCTCCACTATGGGTAAGAACTGCATATACTGACTCCCCATAGATTTCAGGAAATTATACACCTCAACAGGATAGTTGACATTTTCGCTATTCACTGTCGTTAGTGTATTGAAGCGAACATTGTTTTTTCTGAGCAAACCCACGGCATTCATCACCTGCCTGAAAGTTCCGGCTCCCTTTTTAAACCGCCGGTTTTGATTATGCAGTTTTTCCGGGCCGTCAATGGAAAGGCCAATCAGAAAATCATGGTGGGCAAAAAAGCGGCACCACTCGTAATTCAGTATTGTTCCATTGGTTTGAAAAGAATTGATGATGGTTTTGTTGCCTTGGTATTTCCTTTGTAATGCCACCGCCTTTTTATAAAAATCGAGACCTGCCAAAGCTGGTTCTCCTCCCTGCCACACAAATTCTACTTCCGGCAAATGCTGGCTTTCTATATATTGCTTAACAAACGCTTCCAGCACTTCATCTGACATCTTCATGCTAACTTTACCCTTATAAAGCTCCGACTTTTCCAGGTAATAGCAATAGATACATCCCAGATTACATAGGGCGCTAATGGGCTTGGCCATTACGCTGAATATACTGGTCCCGTATTTACGATGCGCATCTTGAAATGATATATCCATAAATCTCCATAGCAGCACCCCATTTTACTGCTCCATTTAATGCAGCAGTAGTTTAATCTTTAGATGCTTATTAAAACATATTCCTTAAATTAACTTTTAAAACGTAAATTTTCGCAAATCTGTACTTCCCATTGACCACAAAATTACCTGATTTCTTTTTCAATTTATACTATAACCATCATCGGAATGTTCAAATTAATTAATTGTTAATTTTCGAAACAAAGGAAACGTTTTTATAATTTTTTCGTTTCCTTTGTCGCGACGTTTACGAAAAAATAATGTTTCAACTGTGTAACCTTTTCCGGGATCGGTCGTATAACTATTCGTGTGCCGGAAAGGAAGCATGAAAAACCACTAAAGTGATGAAAAGAGGAACCGATAATGGACAGTAAAGTAGAAGAAATCCTTCAGGCATCTCTCGATATCTTCCGCCGCTACGGGATACGTAGCGTATCTATGGATGATATCTGCCGCGAAATGCGGATGTCGAAGAAAACGATGTATAAGTATTTTAGCAACAAACAAAATTTGTTGAAACACACCCTTGAATACCAACGCCAACAGGATGAGAAGCGTTATGATGAGCTGGCCCGCTCAGGATACAATGCCATCGACACCCTGCTGGAGGTTTCCAAATGGATCAATAAGGAAATCAAAGGATTGAACCCTTCCATGCTATTCGATCTGCAAAAGTACCATCCCGAATTATACCGGGATTTTTTCGGTGTTAAACGCGAAATGGCTTTTGAACGGATCAAGAAAAATATGGAACAAGGCATCAGTGAAGGGCTGTATCGCACCGACGTGAATATTGACCTGGTTTCGCGGCTGTATGTGAAAAAAATTGAGGATATCCATGATTCGGAGGCTTTTATGAATCAGGATTATCCGTTCGAGACCCTGTTTAGTGTGATGTTTGAAAATCACATCCGGGGAATCACCAATAAAAAAGGAACCGAATATTTTCTAAAGCAAAAAGAAAAACTAAACTTTAGTGATGAAGAGGATTAAGCAATGGACAAGCCTGCTGCTTTTGGTTATGGTTACATTCCATGCCTCAGCGCAGGAAACAGTGCGGCTAAACCGTGAAGAAGCAAGGGAATATGCCATGCAGCACAATGAGAAGATGAAGAATGCAAAGCTTGATGTGATCATTGCCAGGAAAAAGATCTGGGAAACCACGGCTCAGGGATTGCCGCAGGTTGATGCCCAGGTGGCTTATCAGAACATTTTTGATGTTCCTACGGCAAGTTTCCCCACCCCGGTATTAAACAAGACCCCCAATGAGGATTATCCGGGCGTTTACAACTATGAACTGACTTATGTGGAAAACCCAATCAAGTTGGGAACCAAACAGTCCACAACTATTGATATAACCGTTTCGCAGTTGATCTTTAGCGGTTCATACATTGTAGGATTGCAGGCTTCCAAGCTTTACAAGGAGCTTACACAAGAGCAAAAAGCCAAATCGGAGTTGGAAGTAAAAGCAGATGTATCCAATACCTATTACATGATATTGGTATTGGAAGAAAATGTGAAGATCATGGAGAACACCCTTGAGAACCTGGAAAAAACCGAATACGAGATCTCGGAAATGCTGAATGAAGGTTTTGTGGAAGATACCGACCTCGACCAGGTAAGCCTTTCCATTATGAACATCGAAAACGCCATTAGAACCTTGAAGAGCCAGGTGGAAGTTTCCTATGAACTCTTCAAGATGCAACTGGGCATGGATATGGAAACGAACCTGGAATTGACCGAAAGTCTCGATGCCGTAGTGGCTAACCTGGCTGCTGAATCATTACTGGAAAAGGAATTTCAAGTCCAAAACAACATAAATTACCGCTTGCTCGAAAAGCAAACGGAAATGCAGGAACTGGATGTGAAATTGAAGAAGTCTGAGTTTTTGCCTACTATTTCGGGATTTTACCGTCACCAGGAAAAAACCCAGCAAGCCGATTTTGATTTCTTTTTTCCGGATATCATTGGTCTAAATGTCCAGGTTCCCATTTTCCATAGTGCTGCGCGATTCAGCAAGGTAAAACAGGCTAAGCTGAACCTGGAGAAAACCAAAAACCAAAAGGATCAGGCCGTGAAAGGGATCAGGGTTGATGTAAAAAGAGCGAAGGTAGAACTGGCCGATGCAGTGGCCAACTACCGCAACCAGCAAAAAAACCTGAATCTTTCTCAAAAAATTTATGATAAAACCCTTGCTAAATACAAGGAAGGGCTGGCAACAAGCATGGACCTCACGCAAGCCAATAACCAGCTTCTGCAAACGCAATCGGGCTATTATCAATCCATGCTGAACATGCTGAAAGCCAAAGTTAATTTGAATAAAAAATATAATAATCTATAAAACAATCTGTCAATCATGCAAAAACTCATTATTTCATTCATATTGACATTATTCCTGGCATCGTGCGGTATCCAAAGCAACCAGGATAAACTTACCGAACTGCGTAAAGAACGCAACGAGGTGGAACAGGAATTAAATAACATCGACAAGCAAATTGCCGAATTGGAAAAGGAGATCACCGGTAAAGGCGGAGAACTGGAAGCCACCAAAAAAACCTATGTTTCTGTCGAAAGCCTAAATCCCGTCACTTTCAAGCACTTCACAAAAGTACAGGGACAGGTGGAAACCGATAACAATATAATGATCCCTGTGGAAAGTCCGGGTGTAGTTACCAAAGTTTATGTTGAAAAGGGCGATAAGGTTTCCGAAGGAGAGGTATTGGCACAGGTGGATGCCTCCATCATTAAGCGGCAAATTGATGAAATAGAAACCGGCCTTGAACTGGCCCGTACGGTATATGAGCGCCAAAAGCGTTTGTGGGATAAGAACATCGGCTCGGAAATTCAATACCTTCAGGCCAAAAACAACAAGGAATCATTGGAGAAAAAGCTGGAAACCGTTAAAGAGCAATATGGTAAAACAAAGATCAAATCACCCATCAGCGGCACCATTGATGAACTGATGATAAAGCAAGGTGAGATGGCCGGCGCCGGCATGCCTGCCATGCGCGTGGTTCAGCTTTCGAAGATGAAGATCAAAACCCAGGTTTCCGAGGATTACCTCAAACAGATCCAAAAAGGAAACAAGGTGTATGTATCTCCCCTTAAAGGCGATAAAACCTATGAGTCAAAGGTTGTAGCGGTAAGTAATGTGATCAATCCCGACACCCGCACTTTTGAGATAGAAATTGCCACCCCTGATTTAGAGGACGGATTGATGCCTAATATGATCGTCGACCTTGAAATACTGGATTACACTGCTGAAGATGCCCTGGTTGTGCCGGTAAATGTTTTGCAAAAAACCAGCAAGCGTCAATTCCTTTTTATAGCTGAAAAGAACAGCGATACATATGTAGCCAGGAAGATATGGATAACCCCCGGCCGTACTTATAAAACTGATGTGGAAATTCTCGAAGGCCTTAGGCCCGGTGAAAAGGTGATCATTGCAGGCTATCAGGACCTGGCCGACGGAGAAGAGGTTACAATCAACTAACGGTAAAAACATTTTGAAATGAAGAAAAGAAGATTTGCATTATCAGACTATGCAGTCAATAATAAGGTCACCATTTATTTTTTCACGGTAATTCTCACGCTTTTTGGGATTATTGCCTATCAATCCACTCCCAAGGAGAACTTCCCCGAGGTTGAGTTTCCCTTTTTCTCCATCAGTACCATTTATCCGGGCACTTCACCTGAGGATATTGAGAACCTGGTGACCCGTCTCATCGAAAAGGAGCTGAAAAGC
>JAIPAP010000161.1 GCA_021740045.1 Bacteroidales bacterium | reverse complement strand
ATACTGACCATCCTGAAAAATATTTACATTGCTTTAAAAGACTTTAAGTTCCTGGTCTTCCTGATCATTATCGTGGGTTTTTGGACCATGTATAACCAGTTGTTCTATACCCTTCCGGTATTTATCGAGCAATGGGTGGATACCACCGTGGTGTATGATGCCCTGGCTTCCATATCACCGGGATTGGCCAATGCCATCGGCACCGACCGGGGGACCATTGCCCCCGAAATGATGACCAATATCGACGCGGGTTACATCGTTTTGTTCCAGTTGTTGATCTCTACCCTGGTGATGCGCTTCAAGCCGTTAAATGCCATGATCTCCGGGATATTCATTGCAGGCATTGGACTGGGCCTCACTTTTATGACACAGAACGGCCTTTACCTTATTGTAACCATATTGGTGTTTGCCGTGGGTGAGATGGCGAGTTCGCCCAAGATCATTGAATACATTGGAAAAATTGCCCCGAAAGACAAGGTAGCGCTTTACATGGGCTGCTCTTTTCTGCCGATGGCCGGGGGTAATTTTTTTGCCGGCATCCTTTCGGGTGACGTATATGAAGCTGTTGCCGGAAAAATGACCTTGTTGAAAAAGGAAGTTGCTGCCCGCGGGCTTGATGTGCCAAAAATATCCGAAGATTTTACCCAAAATGATTACATACATGCAGCTGCCGAAAAAATGGGCATGACCACCACCGAACTGACCAATCATCTTTGGGTGACTTATCATCCGGGAAATATCTGGATCATCTTTACCGGCATTGGAGTTGCTACCGCAATTGCGCTACTGGCATACGACAGGCTATGGCTAAACCGGAAACGCGCAGCGTAAAGCCCGGAAATTAAATTCGTGATCCGGAGCGCTTATTATCACAACTATACTTTGCCATTTCTGCGGGAGACCTGCCAGCAGGCTGAAATCTCCACCATTATTACAGGGTGCTTTTTAAAGATGTAAACAGATATTCTACTTTCTTTGAATGGAAGCTAACAATCAGCACATCAACACATCATCATATCAATACATCAACACATCACTATCCCCGTCTTGCTCTTACAATCAACCAATCAACCATTCAACCATTCAACCATTCAATCAACCAATCAACCACATTCAATCAATCATTTCCTTCCCCGCTTATACAAATACCTGATCTTCACCGGCTGCTGCTGGCTGGAAGTGTTATGGGTAGCGGAATCGGACTTTTGTTCATCCCCGTCAAGATTGTCGCGGTCTTCATCTTCCTCCTCATCCTGCATTTCCAGCTCTTCCTCTAGTTCCCAGTCGTATTTCTTTCGTTGCGGACCTTCGTTACGGTAATAGATGGCCAGGATAAAACCGGCTATACCGCCCATCAAGTGCGATTCCCAGGAAATGTTTTTGGTAGGATGAAAATCGGGGATAACGCCCCACACCATGCTGCCGTATAAAAACACCACCAGCATGGTAAAAGCCATGAGTCGCGGTATTCGCCTGATCAAACCGCTGATGAAGTGAAAGCTGGCCAGGCCGTATACCAAACCGCTGGCTCCAATGTGATAGGCATTGCCACGGGCAAACACCCATACCCAAATATTCGTGATCAAATACATGAGAATAAAAATACGAAGCGCCACTTTGGGATAATAATAGATTAAACCCGCTCCCATAACAAATAAGGGAACGGTGTTGGAAAGCAAGTGATCCCAGTCGCCATGAATAAGGGGTGAAGTGAGAATACCCAATAAACCTTCAGTGGAAAGGGGTTTGATCCCCAACCAATGAAGCTCCACTCCACCCCAAAATTGAATTCCGTGTATGATCCACAACGGCAAAATGAGCAGTGCCGGGATCATCACGCTGTAAATGAGTGCTTTTTTTTCCTGATGCATAACTGATGCAGGCCTTTTTACAAACATAATACATTTTGCCTGCAATCAAAAAGCTTATTTATCTTTGAACTCTTCCGGCTTCTTCAGGGTAAACACCCGGTTGATGTTAAAGCCGAAATAAATGTCGCCATCCATCCAGTCACCCTGGGTTTCGCTAATGAAACCGCTATAAAACATCGGCTTTGAGTTGGTAAGATGAAGCTGGAACACGTGTCCGCCGGTATGAATATCCACACCCACCGATAAGGAATTATAGTATTCGCCGGTAGCCGGTTCGTTAACACGGGCAAAATATTCGGCATTTACCGTAAACATATCGGTGATCTTATACCTTCCGCCAACACCAACAGCATACTGGTCATTAGGATCATCGGTGGTTTCCACCAGGTTTTTGTGAACCACGGTGGGCGAAACTTGCAGCGAGAGCCTGCTATTGAACTTGCGGGCCATTAAAAGCTGATGAACGTAAGTAAGCCTGGAACTGAATTTATTATCCCTGTCGGGGTTTTGCCATTTGAGGGAATTCAGCTCCATGCCCGAGTACCAGCTCATGGTAAGGGGCATCACGCGCTTACCGGAACTTTGCCTCAATATCTTGTATTTTACAAAACCGTCATATGTTTTTTGGAAAGAGCTGCGTCCCACTCCAATGGCAAGCCTGTCGCCAATTCCGTATTCAAACCCCAGCCTAATGGTAGCGTTGTCCAACCCAAAGAGCTCATAAGCACCCTGATTGAGCCTTCCAAAGTGGTGGGAGATAATAAACAGCAAAGTGCCGTCATGAGGCTTTTTGATGGATTGATGATTGATCACCCGCGTGGTTTTGAAGGTGGAGGTGGCATATTCCACACGGGGCTCATCTTCAACCAGGTCCATCAGATCTTGTGCAGATGACTGGACTCCCCAGAATGAAACGGTTAGAAGTAAAAGGAAGCTTTTCAGTTGTAGATGCATAACACTTATTTTTTCAGTTTTTTCAGGGTAACATCAACCTTGATCTCGATTTCCTCGGCAATTTTCTCACTTACAATTTTAGGGATCTTAATGTCGTAATCCTCTACTTTAATGGTGAAGGTTGAGTTTCCTTTAATGGTTTCCTTGTCGACCACCTTAAATGTTCCGGTTTCCTTTATTTGATTGGTAACCCCATGAATGGTAAGATCACCTTTCACTGTGGCTTCATAGGTTCCAGGTTTATCAAAATCAATGTCCTTATGATTAACTACGTTACCCTGGAATGTGCTGTTCGGATATTGATCAGACTCCACATAGTTTTCATTAAAATCTTCCTGCATCAAGGCCTTTTTAAACTGAAAGGATTTCATCAGCACCTTAAAAACAAATTGCCCGGTTTCGGTATCCAAGGCACTGTTTACCGATTTATTCACGGCCCTGATGTTCTCAACGGGCGTTTCGGAAAAAAAAGTGATGTTTCCGTTTTTTGTCACATACCGTTGTGCATGAGTTGAATTCACTGCCAACAGCAGTGTTATGGCTGTTAATATGGAAGTTAGTGTCTTCATATCATTTTATTTTTTTATTGATTTTCAGGTAAAGAACAATGTTCAAGAATTACATCGGAGTCGTTATAGCCGGAGCAATAACCTTTAATGACCGTATTTTGCCCCGCCACATTCTTCGATGCTTCAACATATGCAGGAAGCATGGTACACCTAACGCCCTCATTACCAAACATGCCTTGCTCAAAGGCAAACACGACAATGGTCAGCGAGTCGGTTTTTTGAACCTTATCGGGTGTACCGCTTATTTGGATGATCTTTCCGTTATACTTTTTCTCAGCTTGTTTCCGGTTACCGGTGAAAGCTTCGAATAGTTCCTGCGCTTCAAGTTTATATTCCGGTTTTTCTTCGGCATAATCGGGATGCGGTTTGTTATAGAGGAAGAAATAAACTCCCAATCCGGCTAAAACACCGATTATAGCCAGGATTATGATGATTTTTAACCACTTACTCATATCGCTTAAATTTTGGTTTATCAATTAATTGTTGGGTGCCCCCATGTCGATCCATTTCCTGATCTTGGCCAATCTGCATTCCGAAAGCTTACCCCCGCCCTGGGGCATGGGAGTGTAACCCGGCTCATGATTGATGGCGCCCCAGAACCGGCCATTGTTGACCACCGTCATCAGATCGGGATAATTACTCACGATCACATTACCGTTTGCTGTGGTTTCATTGTGGCAACTAGCACAATTGGCATTCAATATGGGCTGGACGGTTCCTGAATAAGTTACATTGGTTGTATCGCAATCGGTGTTCGACATCGGATACAGGTCTTCTTCATTGTCATAGTAACAAGCGTTTACCGCTATAGCAACAAGCATGATCAAGAGGCCTTGCAGCAATGCCGGCCTGCTTATTTTAGGGTTTTGCATGACCTTAAATTTTGGTTTCATTCGGCTAGTTTTGCTTTTCGTTACATTCGTTATTTTTGGCGCCCTGGGCAATCCAGGTATATATAGCATCGATTTGTTCCTGTGGTAATTGGCCTCCCGGAGGCATCCGTTCCGAAGCCTCCTCTTCAGTGATCATCTCATAGATCTTGCTGTCCTCGGGACTAAACGCTTCCACGTCGCCCGTTTCAATGATATTGGAATAGGATGTGAGATTAACGCCATTTTGTGCTGTTTCGGCATCATGGCAACCGGAAGTGGCGCAGGTGGATGTGAATATGGGATCGATGTCGTTTTTGAAATAAACCGTATCCGGATCGCATGGATCTTGACCGTTATTGCCGGTTGGCTTCACGGGATCATGGGTACAATGGCTAAAGCCTATCAACAGGATTATACCGGTAAACATCAAGGGGACCAGGAATTTGTTTCTCATGATCATGATCTTTTTAATTCATGTCAATATATTGATGCGGAATATCCATGGATTTTATTCCGGGAATTCCGTTATCGATAAAAACTAATGGTTGTTGTCCCCTGTTCTGTAATGAGATAAACCTGTAAATGAAAAAAATGTTCAAAACAGAATAGGTCTAAATAAAGCACGTTACTAATAAGATGCTCGGGGTTTCAGTTAAAATAATCACTGGTGTCCGGTAAACATCAAGGAGATTCCTCGCTTCGCTCGGAAAGACAAGGGGTTTACGTAAATGGAGGCGAAGGGGTGCTGGG
>JAIPAP010000053.1 GCA_021740045.1 Bacteroidales bacterium | reverse complement strand
GGCCAACACGGAGCTTTTCTTCGACTTCATTTCCTTTTCGGCTTGGCCTCCTTTTTTACCGCCTTGATAAGCGATATTTACCCGAAAAGCCACCAATTTTTCAAATTGCGATTTTTCCTTATTAAACCGGATGGGCATGAGGCGAAGCATAATCACTTGCTTTTGCCGTGTTTTTGCCAGTGATGATTCAACGGAGATTGTTGGCCCGATTTCATGCGAAAACTTTTCCAAATAATCAGATGCTTCCGTTCCAAAGGCTTCGAATCTTTTATCGCTCAAGAAAACTTGATAATCGCTGATTTTATGAGCCCCGGTTAAAAAGTGTTCGGAATACTCCGGTAATTCTTCCGGTGAATTATATACGGCTCCTTCAAAATCGAGAACACTAGTCCATTCCTCTTCTGCCACCTGCACTTTACGTAAATCATTCCATCGTATAGTCTTTTCACCGGTGATGGTTTGTGCAGCAGAAAACTGTATGAACAATAGTATGGTGGAAGTAATTATAAAAAGATGCTTCATCCGTATTATATCTTTTACATGAACCGGGAATACCATCAATACATTAAATTGTTAACGACACAGAGGCTTTAATATTGCCAGCTCATGTGTATTGGAACAGGTATGCCGGTTCATTTCATGCCTTGGTCATAACCCCGGATAAAGGAACTTAAGCAAAAATCGCATCGTATTGATGCAGGAATCCGAGCTTATAGCAATTTTTTATGGAAGATTCATTGCCTTATCCCCCAATGTTTTTACCCGGGTTCCGTTATCACCTGTAAAAATATTTGTATAATTGCCTGCTATCAACGGTATCGTAAAAAAAATGCTCCGAAAAACGCTTTTCATTGCGGCATTTCTGCCGGTTTTGATTGCTCATGAAAGTGCCCAGGCACAAGATGCAGCATTTTCGCAATACTATGCCAACCCGGTTTATCTGAATCCGGCTCTTGCAGGTTCAAGGATTTGTCCCCGCGTAAACCTTAATTACCGTAATCAATGGCCTTCTGCTGGCAAAAGCTTTGTTACCTATAACATTTCTTATGACCAGTTCATCGAGGAGCTTTCGGGAGGAATTGGGGTAATTGTGCAATCGGATCAACTGGGGGAGCATTTTTCACGCAACCAAGCTTCATTGATCTATTCATACAGGCTAAAACTTAGCCCGGAGGTTTCGCTAAACGCAGCCCTTCAGGGAGGCATAAGGCAGCACCAGCTTGATTGGGCTAACCTGGTTTTTGCCGATCAAATAAGTCTGCCTGATGGAACCATCTCATCGGGGTCGGAAACACCACCGGAGAATACCAACCTGTTTTATCCCGATTTTTCAGGGGGCTTTGTGTTTAGCCGTAATGGGAATACATACGTCGGGGCTGCCTTTCATCACATCACCGAGCCCAACATTTCCTTTTATACACAAGAAGATATACCGCTCAACCTGGGCATCACCGCCCATGCCGGAACGCTTATCGATTTAGGGCGAAAGGAAATACAGCATGATGAGGAAAGCTTTGCCCTGTCGCCCAATATTTTGTACCGGCAACAGGGTGATTTTCATCAACTGAATATCGGCACCTATTTTAATAAGTTTCCATTCTCGGCCGGGCTTTGGCTTAGGCACAATTTTGAACAAAGTGATGCGTTAATTGCTCTGTTCGGGCTGAAATATGAAAAGTTGCGGATTGGATACAGTTTTGATGTTACATTATCATCACTGTCGGGATCAACAGGAGGAGCGCATGAGGTTTCATTTGCCTGGCTGTTCGATTGCCGGGAAAAAAGATCGAAACCAAAAGCAATAAATTGTCCGGAATTTTAGTTATAGACAATAATTAAATAAGATCAAAGCATGATTAGAATCGGTAGTATCATTTTCAAACTTGCCCTATTCGCGCTGGTTATCGTATTTTCATCTTGTTCTCAAAAGCAATCCCGAACCACCGGATGGGAGTATAACAACCCTGAGACAGGCGGTTTTGAAGTAAGGGATTACGAAGAGCAAAAAACCGGCCCCAACCTGGTATTGGTTAAAGGAGGTACTTTTGTGATGGGGCAAACGGCCGAAAGCCCAATATCCACTTGGGACGACATCTCCAGGCAAGTTACAGTTCCCACTTTTTACATGGACAAAACCGAAGTAGCCAATGTTGATTACGTAGAATATCTTTATTGGCTCAGCCGTGTTTTCGGCGAGGAGATGCCTGAGGTATACCGTCAAGCCCTCCCGGATACTAATGTGTGGCGGGAAGAGCTGGCCTACAATGAACCCTTGGTCGAGTTGTATCTGCGTCACCCTGCTTACCGCAACTATCCGGTGGTAGGCGTATCATGGGTACAAGCTAAAGACTATTGCCTGTGGAGAACCGACCGGGTAAATGAACGTATTCTTGTAGAACGTGGCATTTTGGAATGGGACCCCGATCAAAAAGGACAAAATAATTTTTCTACCGAAGCCTATCTGGCCGGGCAATATGAAGGCCTTGTCAACAAACCCCTGGAAGATCTCGATCCTCAAGGTACGGGGGAACGACGCGTTCGAATGGAAGACGGTATTTTATTGCCCAAATACAGGTTACCTACTGAAGCCGAATGGGAATACGCTGCTTATGGCCTTATCGGAAATGCCGTTAAGGAACGCATCACCGAACGTCGCATGTATCCATGGGATGGCAGCTACCTCCGCAATGACGATAAAAAGCATTACGGTGAACTTATGGCCAATTTCAAACGCTCAAAGGGCGACTACATGGGAACTGCCGGCGACCTGAATGACGGCGCCGATGTGCCTGCTCCGGTCGGATCATACTGGCCTAACGATTTCGGTCTTTATAATATGGCCGGAAATGTGAGCGAATGGGTGCAGGATGTTTACCGCCCGTTGTCACACCTCGATGTTTCGGATTACAGCCCCTTCCGTGGAAATGTATTCAAAACTAAAGTAACCACCGAAGATGGAAAATTCGCCCCCAAGGATAGCCTGGGCCGGATGAAATACCGCAAGGTTACCCCGGAAGAAACCATGGACAGGCTCAATTACCGTAAAGCCGACAACCGGAATTATCGCGATGGTGACCAAAAAACATTGATCGGTGCCGATTGGGCCGAAGAACCTACAGAACCGGGGACTACGCAAAATATGTATGACTATGGCGATGCTTCACTCATCAGTGATGAATCGAGGGTGATCAAAGGAGGTTCATGGCGCGATCCGCCTTATTACCTCAGCCCCGGCGCCCGGCGCTTCATGCACCAGGAACGCTCAACCGATTATGTTGGCTTCCGTTGTGCCATGACACGCGTTGGCCCAACACCTGAAGAAAAATAAGCTATTGATATAATGAGCATAAAACCTGAAGGTCCCAAGCTTTCAGGTTTTTTTTATGTATTTTCGCAAATATGGAAGCCATTATCGATACCCTTTACCATACATTCAGAAAATACCGGGGCGTTACCATCGATTCACGCCAGGTGAAGAAAGGTGATATCTTTTTCGGGATAAAGGGTGAAAATAATGACGGTAACCGGTTTGCTGCAAAAGCACTGGAAAAGGGCGCTTCTTATGCCGTGATCGATAATGAAGCCTACAATATTAACAAGCGTTGCCTGCCGGTAAATGATTCTGTTAAAACCTTACAGGCGCTGGCCCTGAAGCACAGGCATCACTACAACATCCCGTTTATTGGGATAACCGGGTCAAACGGCAAAACCACCACCAAAGAGCTGATTAATGCCGTATTATCGAAAAAATTCAAAACCTGCGCCACCAAGGGTAATCTCAATAACCATCTGGGTGTTCCGTTAACCATTCTCGATATACACGATGATGCTGAGATGGCTATTGTTGAAATGGGCGCTAATCATATTGGTGAAATTGCCACCCTGAGCGAAATTGCCCGGCCAACCCATGGATTGATCACCAACATAGGCAAAGCCCACCTTGAGGGATTCGGAAGCTTCGAAGGTGTAATTAAGGCCAAAACAGAGCTTTATCAATACATTGCTCAAACCAATGGAACCATCTTTATCGACCGCAATAACAAAATCCTGGAAAAACATGCCCGCGGGATTGAAAAAATTGAATACGGGATAAACGGACTCAAAACGCCCGATTTCAGCTTACTTTCAGTTTCACCATTTGTTAAAATCAACTGGCATAACATAGGAAAGGATTACACAGTTGAAAGCCGGCTGATCGGTAAATATAATGCCCTGAATATCTGTGCTGCTATCCGGATAGGCGAATATTTTGGAGTGCCTGTAGCAGCAATACTTAAAGCCATAAAAAATTATACGCCCCATAACAATCGTTCGCAACTGATAGACACTCCCAAAAACAACCGGCTCATCATGGATGCCTATAATGCGAATCCATCAAGCATGGAAGTTGCCCTCGATAACCTGGCCGCCATGGAAGCAGCCGGAAGATCAAAAGGGGTTATCCTTGGCGACATGATGGAACTGGGACAAAGCAGTGCGGAAGAACACCGCAAAATTCTGTATAAACTGGATAAATTGGCTTTTAACACAGTGATATTGGCCGGCGAAGCTTTCTCGGGGATTTGTAGTGATAAGTTTACCTGCTTTGCGTCAACCGGGGAGTTGATTGAATGGCTCAGACAGCAAGCTGTTAATGATCACCTCTTATTGATCAAAGCTTCGCGCGGAATGCAACTTGAACGTATAACCGAATACCTGTAGATGATGAAAACGTGGCGTGTGATCGGGATAATGTCGGGGACCTCGTTGGATGGAATAGATATAGCCTATTGCCATATACGTTTTGATAAAAACCGATGGGGATACGAAATCGTAAAGGCTGAAATAATTCATTATTCACCGGAATGGAAAGAACGCCTGATTAAGGCCCCGGATACTTCCGGCCTGGAATTGACAAAACTCGATCTCGATTACGGAAAACTTATTGGCGAAAAGGTGATTGATTTCATCCAAAAAAATGAGCTCACTCCCGATTTCATTGCATCACATGGCCATACCGTATTCCATCAACCGGAAAAAAGAATAACCCTTCAAATCGGAAATGCCTCAGCTATTGCCGGTATAACCAGGCTTCCTGTGGTTAATGATTTCCGGAGTCTTGACGTAGCCCTTGGCGGGCAAGGGGCTCCTTTAGTACCTATTGGCGACCGGCTGCTATTCAGTCATCATGAATATTGCCTTAACCTGGGAGGATTTGCCAATGTTTCCTTTGAAAAACTTGATGACCGTATAGCCTTTGATATTTGCCCTGTTAACATGGCACTAAACCACATTACGCGAAGTATTGGAAAGGATTTCGATGCCAATGGCGATCTGGCCCGGCAGGGAAATATCAATAAAGCCTTGCTTGAAAAATTAAACAGTTTGTCCTTTTACGATCAAAATCCACCCAAATCACTTGGAAGAGAATGGTATGAGCAGCAATTTTTGCCGGTAATCGATAAAGCAGCAATTTCCATCCCCGATCAACTTAGAACACTGGTGGAACATATCGCCATACAAATCGGAAAGGTTACGCATAAGACTACCGAAGGAAGTTTATTTATCACGGGGGGAGGCGTTTACAATGATTTTCTTATTGAACGGATTAATGCGAACACCAAATTGTGCATTGAAATCCCCGATGACAGGACTATACAATACAAAGAAGCGCTTATTTTCGGCTTGCTGGGGGTATTAAGGATGGAAGGGAAAACAAATGTTCTTAAGTCGGTTACCGGGGGCAAAATGGATCATTGTGGCGGCGCAGTATACCGTTTATAAAAAAACCGCCCTGCACTGCATCAGGACGGTTTTCATCATGTAATCAGTCACAATCAGTCTATCACCCAAATTGAGCGATTCTCGCTCACAGCCTGCCCCGAAACATCGGGGATTAAGAAATTGTAAGCATTTCACCTCACCCATTCGGTGAAACACAACAATTTCTATCCCGAAAACCTTCGGGACGGGATTATACCTAAGTAAAGCGATTTTTCACTGCGTTCAAATCGCTCAACTTAGGTATCAGTTACCTTTAGGACCTGGCCCCATTCCTTGTCCGCATGGTCCAAGTCCACGGCCTTTTCCATGAAATCCTTTGCCATAGTGGCCACGTCCATGTCCAAAGCCACATCCTTTACCCATGCGACTATGATGAGCGTCGAATATGACCTTTTGTTCATCGTCAAGAATATCTCTCACTTCCTGCCGGTGACTTTGATGCCTCTTCATCATCTTGGCTTTTAAATCGGCTATTTCATCAATCTTTTTTTCCACGGCATTCATATTCACGTCGTCGCCGGTTGAAAGGGTATTAAGTTCAGCCTTGAGTTCGCCCATTTTGTTCTTTATCGGAAGCATCTCCTTCATGTGTTTGGTGTGAAGTTCCTTCATTTGCGCCTGTTGCTCATCCGAAAGATCCAGCATCTTCATCATCGGATGTTCTTTGGGGCAATCTTCGTGGGGCCCTTTGCCCCATCCATGCCCACGCTGTGCATAGATGTTGCCGCTCATAAGTATTCCCGCAAGAAATACAACCACCATGCTCATTACCGCTCTTTGATTCATTGTTGTTTTCATAGTTACTCCTTTTAAATTATTAAGCCATTTATTCTTCATTATCATTATTTTCAAATCGTTTACCGTTTTTCGAGCAATCGTCATTATGCCTCCGGCGATAACGTTTACCTTTGTGATGCTTATCTTCATAGTGAGGGCCATCATTCCTGATCATTTCCTTGATCATCCGGTTTAAGCGCCGGCGCTGCTCAGGATTGACCAATTCCTTTAATTCCATAAAATGATTGATGGTGATTTTCTTCTTTTGGCTGTGCAACCGGCCGATTTCTTCCGTTAATTCACTCAGCCTCTCTTTATTGGGCTCGTCTTTCGATAGTTCCCTGATCATCTCTTGCCGCTGGGCATAAATATCACTCCTGAGTTCGTTAACCTTATCAAAGAACTCTTTTTTATGTTCCCTGAACTGCTGCAGTTGCTCCTTATCCAAATCCAACTCCCGCTTAAAAAAGAAATCATGCTCATCATCACGGTCAAATTTTTCTCTATCCATAGGTGGTGGTGCAAACTGCTGATTAAAACGGTAGTTTTGATATATGATGGTACCAATAGCCCCGATGTTAATCACCACCAGTATGATCAAGGCCCATATCAGTAACCGCTGTTTATTGAAAAAATTCATTCTTCGTTGTTTTCAAAGTTATAAAAACTGTAAGCCAGTGATTCTGTTTCCTGTTCGCCAATGAAATAGGTTTCTTTTAAAGATTGTATGTTTTCCGAGCGATCACTTGTATCGGCATAGGTCCAACTCTTATAATACGCGTTGCCAAGAATGATCCCTATTACCAGTCCAATGATTACCAGCGCTGCCGGAATCCATTGCAAACTTCTTATGAGTGATGGTTTTCTTACATAAACAGGTTCATTATTTTGAATGTGTTGCTGCAGGCGGGTATAGAAAAACGGGTTGATCTCCACTTGCTTTTCCCGTTCAATAACCGAAACCGTTGCCATCATTTCTTCATACAAATGCCTGCATGAATCACATTGGCCTATATGCTCCCTGATATGGGAGGCCTCTTCCTCCGCAAGGTCATTATCAATAAAGAAATAAATCTTGTTATGTACTTCCCTGCATTTCATTGCTTTCAATTTTATTTTTGACAAATACACCGGCATTTTCTTGCGCCCTGTGTCCAATTATTTTTTGTAATAATGTACCAATTTTTTCTGTAACCCCATTTTTGCCCTATGGATCAATGATTCTACCGATGAAAGCGATACATTCATAACCTCGGCTATCTCCTTATAAGACAACTCTTCATATTTATTCAAGGTAAAGGCTATCTTTTGATTTTGAGGCAAAGACTCTATAGCTTGGCGAAGGATGCGGGATCGTTCGTTGTTGATCATTTCTTTGTCCGAATCACCGCTTTTATCAATAATATCATAACCTTTTCCCCCCAGGGCATTTTCAAGATTGCTTATCCATTGTTTTCGCTTTTGCCTGCTTACGAAATTCAGCGATTTATTAACCGCCACCCGGTAAAGCCATGTGGATAGCTTTGATTCGCGCCTGAATTTATGGATGGATTCAAGCACCTCAACAAAAACATCTTGTGCCAGGTCATGAGCATCTTCGCGGTCGTGAACAAATCCGTTGCAGGTGCGTATTACCATATCCTGGTAATCTTCCACCAACCGTCTGAAAGCAGATTCGTCGCCATCAATTACCCGGCCGATCAATTCGTTTTCGCTCATTAAATTCTTCCGTCAGCGTTCTATTTTACTCCTTTGACAAAATCATGCTGAAAAACTTGCGCTTTTGTCCTTTAAACCTGTAAAGATATTGATAATGAACTATTATAAGGCGCAAAATCAAATCCCTCCAATGATTTTTAAATGCTTCGATTCATCACACTATAATAATGACGCCCATTTTGAGTTATTTAACAATAAACTGTTGAAAACTAATAAAACTAACAAGCCTATCCATATCTTTACCATTCGTTATTTTATAAGCAAAATTTGGTACACATGATAACAGGAATTCTTTTGCAGATTAATCAGCAGGGTAATGCTGCTGCCGATACAATTGCCAGTGCAGCGCAAAGTGGAAACGAGGCTTCGCTCTCGATATGGGAATTAACCCTGAAAGGCGGGTGGATCATGGTCCCTTTAGCCATCCTTTCCATTATCGCCATTTATATTTTTATTGAACGGTTCATTGTAATCAAGCGGGCTTCGAAAGAAGAAGACAACTTCATGGAAAATATTCGTGATTTTATTCATGACGACCGCATCGAATCGGCCATGACACTTTGTAAAAGCAATAAGTCGCCTATCGCCCGCATGATAGAGAAAGGCCTTTCACGTATCGGGAAGCCCCTTAATGACATTAATGCGGCTATTGAGAATGTGGGAAAACTAGAGGTAGCCCGGCTTGAAAAAGGCATTGCGGCCCTGGCCACGGTTGCCGGTGCTGCACCTATGATCGGTTTTTTGGGTACGGTTATCGGGATGGTAAAGGCCTTTTACGATATGTCGATGGCTGGTAATAATATTGATATCACCACCTTATCCACGGGGATCTACCAAGCGATGGTGACCACTATTGCCGGCTTGATCGTGGGAATTATCGGTTACATTTGCTACAATATTCTGGTAGCCCGCATTGAAAAGCTGGTATTCCTGCTCGAGGCTCGGGCAACAGAATTTATTGACTTACTTCACGAACCGGCATCAAAATAAAAAGCTGAAGCAATATGGCTATTCAGATAAGAAATAAACGCAGACTGGATTTCGGTATGGCTACCATGGCCGACCTGGTTTTCCTGTTGCTCATCTTTTTCATGCTAACTTCCACGCTGGTAAGTCCCAATGCTATAAACGTACTGCTCCCGAGCAGCGAAAGCAATCAGCGTGCTCAACAAACCATTACTATTTACATTAATGAGCAATACAATTATTTTATAGGTGAAAAACAGGTCAGAGAAGACGATCTTGAAAATCGTATTACCCGAAACTTGAGCGGGAAGCAGAACGGCACTATAGTTCTGCGTTCCGATAAAACAGTTCCCATACAATATGTGGTAAATGTGATCGATGCCGTTAACAAAGTGAATAAACGGTTGAATACAAAACACAAAGTAATTTTGGCTACCAAACCCAAGAATTAGAATGAAAACGCGCCGGGAAAAAATAATGGGAATATTGGGAACCGTGCTGTTCCATGGGATCATATTGCTCATATTACTGGCCTTTACCCTTAACACCAAAATTCCGGAACCGGGCTCCGAGGGCTTAGTCGTTAACCTGGGATATACCGAGGAAGGCACTGGTAAAACCCAGCCGGAAGAGCCCTCTGTAGTCGAAAAGTCCACCCCACCGTCTCCTGCTCCATCGGGAAGTGAGGAAATAGTAACGCAAGAAACGCAAGAGGCTCCAAGTATGGAGGATGCCCCTGTTGATAAGGAGAAGGAAGAGGAAAAGCCCGTTGAAGAAGATAAAGTGAAGCCCGAAGAAGAGCAAGAGCAGGAAAAACCGGAAATAAACGAAAGGGCTTTATACAAAGGTAAAAGTAAGGATGCTTCCAAAGGCGAAAACGAAGGCGTTACCGGTGAAACCGGTGACCAGGGAAAACAATTGGGCGATGAGGATGCCGCCAATCGCGAAGGAAAAGGCGGTGAAGGTGAAGGCATTTCGTTTAGCCTCAAAGGTCGTGGTGCAAAATACCTGCCCAAACCCGAGTACAAATCGGAAGAGCAAGGACAGATAGTGGTCAATATTTGGGTTGACCGCGACGGTAATGTAACCAAAGCTATCGTTAGTGCCCGTGGCACCAACATATCCGACCTCAACTTGCGCCGGCAGGCTGAAAAAGCAGCCAAAAATGCCGTTTTTTCCGCCGACCGTTCTGCCCCGGAAGTACAAAAGGGAACGATAACCTATAAGTTTATCCGGTTAAATTAACACAATAGTCATCCGCTCATTCAACTAATAAACGGCCAAACCACTGCATTACAAAGATTATTAATCGGGCGCCCGCAATATAATCCTACTCCTTTTCCATCGTTAATCTTCTTTGCATAAATTTGCGGGGTTTTGAAAAAGGAGGAGCATGAGGTTATGAACTATCAGGAAACACTTGATTATCTTTACAATAATCTCCCGATGTATCAAAGGACGGGGCCGGCAAACTATAAAATGGACCTTAAGCGGACCTATGAATTGATGGAATTGCTCGGTAATCCGCACCGGCAGTTTAAAACCATCCATGTAGCCGGTACCAACGGTAAAGGATCGGTTTCTCATATGCTTTCGTCCATCCTGCAAACCAAGGGATTTAAAGTAGGTTTGTATACCTCGCCACACCTGGTCGACTTCAGGGAACGCATCAGAATTAATGGGAACAAGATCCTTCCGCGCACCGTATGCAATTTCGTAACCCATTATAAGCCCGAATTTGACAAAATAAAGCCTTCATTTTTTGAGATTACCATGGCGCTGGCTTTCGATTTTTTTGCCCGCGAAAAAGTCGATATTGCTGTGGTGGAAGTGGGCCTGGGCGGCCGCCTCGATTCCACCAATATAATTCAACCCGAGTTATCGATCATTACCAACATCGGAATGGATCATATGCATTTTTTGGGTAACAGTCATGAGAAAATTGCAGCCGAAAAGGCCGGTATCATCAAGGATAATGTACCGGTAGTTATTGGCGAAACCCAGCCGGAGATTAAGCTTTTATTCGATATGAAGGCCCGGCAGCATAATTCCCGGATATTTTATGCCGATAAGCGGTTTCAATTAAAAAATATTGATATTTCCGGAACGCGGGTTTCCAAAATGGAGATGGATGTGCTGCGTAAGGGAGAATTATTTATCTCCAAACTCAATTGCCCCCTTTTCGGTTCCTATCAGGCAAATAATGTAGTTACTACCATTATGGCCATTGAAATCCTTAAAGAAGGGGGTTACAAATTTACCAAATCACAAGTCAGGAAAGGAATTAATGATGTGGTGGAAAAAACCGGTCTTCGTGGCCGCTGGGAGATCCTCGCCAAAACACCCACCATTATTGCCGATATAGCTCATAATGAAGACGGACTTACCTACGTCATGGAGCAACTGCAAAAAATTCCCCGGAAATCACTCAGGGTAATTCTGGGCTTGGTTAACGATAAAAACTTTGATTCCGTTTTAAAGCTATTTCCCGATGAAGCCATTTATTATTTCTGTAAAGCCGATATTCCCCGGGGCCTTCCCGCTGAGGAGCTAGCCGCCGAAGCCGGCAAGCATGGGCTTACCGGCGATGTTTACCCTTCGGTTACAGCTGCGCTAAAGGCCGCACGAAGCGAAGCTCATAAAGAAGATGTTATTTTTATTGGAGGGAGCACCTTCACGGTGGCCGAAATATTAAAGGAAAGAACCAGAATAAAACCAAGTGACCAGGTTATCCGCCATTGATCATCTTAAGCAAGGTTACCTCATCACCATCATTCAATTGTGTTTTTCCAAAATTATCCTTATGAATAGCTTTGCCGTTTTGCATGATAATCACATGTCGTGGGCGCAGCTTCATGGATCTGATCAAATCGACAGGTCGCAATTCCTGTTGTTCGAATACTTTTTCCTTTCCGTTAAGTGACAATCTGATCATGATTTGAAAATATTTTCGGGTTGATACCGGGATGATCCTGAAATAGCAATTCCATTACCTGGTTAGCCTGCATATGAGCCACCAATCCTGTCCGGGGGGCTAGGGTTGGATTATCAAGGGTAACAACACTTTGCTGGTCGCCGCAAACGTATAGCCTGCCATAACTGCTCGTTCTCAGTTCATTGGTGAGTCCCATGCCGGCTAATCCAAGCCCGGCTACTATATATTTTTCGGGCATGGTGGTGAGTACCGTTTCGATAATCATTTGTTTCATATCGGGAAGGTCAAAAGCTTCCACCACCACATCGCATCTGCCAAACAATTCAACAATATCGGATTGGCATAACTTTATATCGAAGGTATGGATCTTAATCTCAGGATCAATCCGGTGAATGGTTTCCCGCAAGGCATCGGTTTTTAGTTTCCCGATTTGATCCCGGAAAAAATACTGCCGGCTCAGATTTTCCTCTTCCACAATATCGTAATCAGCCAGAACCAGTTCACCTATGCCTACCCGGGCCAATGCCATGGCACAGCTTGAACCCAGCCCACCACAGCCGGCTATGCCAACTGATTTGGTTCGCATATGTTCTTTTACTTTCTCGAAGTGCATATATTGATGCTCCTGTATTGATAAATCGATAATATTAACAACAGATTACGCTCCAGGTTTACCTTAAATAACAAAAAAATATGCAACTAAGTTGCATTTGTTATATGTATTTTAATTACATAATCAACACAGGACATGAAGCAGTATGGGTGGTTAATGATCTAATTGTTGCGGGTTAAAGGTTTTGCGAGTGTTACCGGACACTGGTAGATATCAAAAAAAAGCAGGAACCCTCAAAAGTCCCTGCTCTAAAATCATTTTCAATGCATGTTAAATATCAAACTCAATGCCTTGTGCAAGCGGCATTTCATGCCCATAATTAATGGTATTGGTTTGACGGCGCATATAGGCCTTCCAGGCGTCGGAGCCCGATTCACGGCCGCCGCCGGTATCTTTTTCACCGCCGAATGCTCCGCCAATCTCAGCGCCGGATGTACCTATATTAACATTGGCAATTCCGCAATCGGAGCCAACGGCAGAGATGAATTTTTCGGTCTCCCGCACATCGGTTGAGAAGATAGAGGATGAAAGCCCTTGTGGCACATCATTATGAAGTTCAAGCGCTTCATCGAATTCCTTATACTTGATCAGGTAAAGCAATGGTGCGAAAGTTTCTTCCTGCACAATCTTGTAATGATTTTCCACCTCGGCAATGGCCGGCATTACATAGGTTCCTGCATTATTATCATCCTGCAATTTTTCACCTCCATAGATCACTTTACCACCTTCTTCTTCCACTTTCTTCATAGCCGACTGGAAATCCTCCACGGCCAGGGTATCGATCATAGGACCAACCAGGATTCCTTCTTTCAACGGGTTTCCAATCTTACCCGGTAGCTGGTTGTATGCATTCACCAATTTATTCTTAAACTCATCATAAATACTTTCGTGAATGATCATACGGCGGGTGGTGGTACAACGCTGACCAGTGGTTCCAACCGCTCCGAACAAGGTAGCCCTGATGGCCATATCCAGATCGGCGCTGGGGGTAACTATAATGGCGTTATTTCCACCCAATTCAAGGATAGTGCTGCCTAAGCGTTCGCCAACGATTTTTGCCACCCGGCGACCCAGAGGAGTTGAACCGGTTGCTGATACCAGCTTGATGCGCTTGTCTTCCAGTAAGGTGTCACCTATTTCGGATGATTTTCCTTCAACCAGGTTGATAATCCCTTCGGGAAGATCATTATCCTTCAACACCTGCGACATCAGCTTTTGAACGGCAACAGCAGTGGGCATTACCTTGGAAGAAGGCTTCCAAACCACAACATCACCACAAACCAACGCATTCATGGTATTCCAGGCCCAAACGGCTACCGGGAAGTTGAATGCCGTAACAACACCGATAATTCCCAGCGGATGCCATTGTTCGGTAAGGCGGTGGTTAGGTCTTTCGGAATGGGTACTGTTACCATACAACATACGGCTTTGGCCGAGCGCAAAATCAGCTATGTCGATCATTTCCTGAACTTCGCCCATACCTTCCTGGTGTATCTTACCCATATCATAAGATACCATAGCGCCAAGCCACTCCTTGTTATCGCGAAGCACTTGGCCCATCTGGCGAACGATCTCACCGCGCTGGGGCGCTGGAACCTTACGCCAATATTTGAAGGCCTCTCCGGCTTTCTTCATGACCTTTTCATAATCGTCTTTGGAGGCCAGTTTAACCTGTGTGATCTTCTCGCCGGTGGCCGGGGAGGTACAATCCACAACTTTTCCGGTGGTTTCGAGCCATTCGGTTCCTGTGCTGGCACCATAGTTCATGTCCTCGATGCCAAGCTTCTTCAGCATGTCTTTTACGGGATAATTGGTTTTCACTTCTGCTTTCATAATGAAATATTTTTGTTTATGGTTAATGATCAAAAGATAAAAAGCTGCCTGAGTAAGACAGCTTTTTATGTGTTATTGCATTTTCTTCATCATCCACTCTATAATTATTTCTCGCCCATATAAGGATAACGGAAATCGGTGGGCATCACGTTGCTTTCCTTAATGGCACGCTGCGAAACCCAACGCAACTGGTTCATAATGCTACCTGCCTTATCGTTGGTGCCTGAGCGACGTGCTCCGCCAAAGGGCTGCTGACCAACAATAGCTCCTGTAGGCTTATCATTGATGTAGAAGTTACCCGCTGCCTGA
Source organism: Bacteroidales bacterium (assembly GCA_021740045.1). Classification (GTDB taxonomy): domain Bacteria; phylum Bacteroidota; class Bacteroidia; order Bacteroidales; family JAIPAP01; genus JAIPAP01. Next base: position 14,416 of record JAIPAP010000053.1, on the reverse strand, counting down.
CGCAGTTTGTCTTCTGCCTGAATAATGGCATAACGGTCGGTGGCAAAAATGGCGCCCGTTAAGCCGTAAATTGAGGTTTCGTTGAGCAGATCAAGTGTTTCTTCGTACTTATTGTCATCATACACATAAATAGTAAGTACGGGTGCAAACAACTCCTCATGCATGGTAACATACTTAGGATCGTGAGCCTGTATAACGGTTGGCTCGATAAACCAGCCTTTCGACTTATCGTAGCCGCCACCAATGATCACATCGGCATCTTTATCTTTCTTTGCCTGATCAATGAAACCGGCAACATTATCGAATGAAGCCTCATCGATAACGGCCCCCATAAAGTTGGTGAAATCTTGTACATCACCCATTTTTACTTCCTTGATCATTTTCTCCAGCTTTCCGCGAACCTCATCCCATTTCGATTTGGGGATGTAAGCACGTGAAACCGCCGAACATTTCTGACCCTGATATTCATAAGCTCCACGAACCAGCGCTGTAACCGTGGCGTCAACGTTTGCCGTGCTATGCATCATCAGGAAGTCTTTTCCGCCGGTTTCACCTACAATGCGTGGATACACATGGTACTTGTCGAGGTTGTTGCTAATAGATTTCCAAAGGTAATCGAATGTACCTTTTGAGCCGGTAAAATGCAACCCGGCAAAATGTTCGCTTTCAATAGCATTCTTACCGATTACGGAACCTTTTCCGGGAAGGAAATTAATGACGCCATCGGGTAATCCGGCTTCTTTATAGATCTGCATGATGTAATAGTTGGAAAGCAATGAAGTGGTGGCGGGCTTCCACAGGGATACATTACCCATTAATGCCGGTGCCAGCGGGAGGTTCGAGGCAATTGCCACAAAATTGAATGGCGTTATGGCAAAAACGAATCCTTCCAGCGGACGGTACTCGGTGCGGTTAATGACATTATCCACCGACAGGGGTTGCTCTTCATAAATTTTTCCGGCATACCAAGTGTTAAAACGCATAAAGTCGGCAGCTTCACAAACGGCCTCGATCTCAGCCTGATGGGGGGTCTTGCTCTGGCCAAGCATGGTAGCTGCATTTACAACGTAACGGTATTTCTTGGTGAGCAGATCAGCAGCCTTCATAACGATGGAGGCGCGCTCAACCCAGGGCATCTTTTCCCACTTCTTTTTGGCTTCCATGGCCGCTTCAATCGCCATCTGCATTTCTTTATCGCCGGCTTTATGATACCGCGCCAGCACATGCTTATGATCATGCGGAGCAACAAAATCGGCCGTATCGCCGGTTTTTACTTCCTTACCACCAATAACACAAGGAATCTCAATGGTTTGAGAGCTCTGACGCTCCAATTCCTTTTTCAATTCTTTCTTATGCTTCGAACCGGGTTCATACATTAACGGCGCTTCGTTAACCGGTCGCTCAAATTTAAAAATTGCATTATCCATACTGCTGATATTTTTTATTAAGGTTCATGATTCTTTTATGTTCATATTCAATGGCTTACATATAAAATCTTGTAAACTCTACAAAATTAATAATTTTCGGATGCTTTCATATTCCAATTCCTTTAAGTTTTATCGGTTTTTATGGTTGCTAGTATAATAATGTCTGGTTTTACAGTCTTATTTTCTTATGGCCAAATAAATATTTGGTATAGTTTTGGATATATCATATATGAATACATGTAAATATATAATTTAACATACTTTGAATTACTGTATATTGAATATCAACTTTTTACATTCATTAATGAAGAATTTTTTCGAAGCTATGTTGTTATTTATATATTTGTGAGCTCTTTAAGTAAAGTATAAACCAATTAAAAGCAGTTATGAAAAAGATGATCCAAACCAGATTTGCGGTAATCCTAACCTTACTTGTAGTGTTTGGCTTGAGTTTGGGAGTGCAGGCTCAAACCAAGCAAGAGGCAGCCGATTTGTATAACAAAGGAGCCCAGTTGGCAAAAAGCAACCCGGGCGCTGCCGTTAAGAATTTTGTAGAAGTTGCTAAAATAACCGAAAAGATCGGTCCCGATGCCTACGATCTTCAGCAAAGGGCGGAAAAGCAAATCCCCAACTTGCAGTACAAGCACGCTATTAATTTATATAAACAAAAGCAATATGATGAGTCCATAGATGCTTTTAAAAAAGCTGTTAAATACGGGGAAAAGTACAATGACGACAAAACCAAACAAAAGGCTGAGAAAATCATCCCTCAGCTTCATTATATTACAGGTATCAAAAGCTACAAGCAAAAGGAATTCGAAAAAGCATTGAACCGGTTTGATAAGGCCATTGAACTTTCGCCCGATTATGCAAAGGCTTATTTCGGAAAAGGCTTGGTATACAAAGGACTTGGCGATATCGAAAAGATGAAGCAAGTGATGGATAAAACCATTGAGATTGCCATGAAGAAAAACGATACCAAAACAGCCCGCAAAGCCACCAAAACGGTTAGTAACAAATTGCTGGTTGAGGCCAATCAAGCCGTTCAGGATAAAAACTGGAGCCAGGCCGAGAGCTATCTTGATCAATCATTGAATTATGGCAATGATCATACACAAGCCCATATCCTTTACATGTCCATATATAATAACCAAAGCCAATGGGATAAAACCATTCAGCATGGCAAGCAGATTATAGACAAAGTATCGGATAAAGAAGTTAAGTCGCAGATATATTTCGACCTCGCCACAGCTTATCAAGGCAAAGGTGATAATGCCCAGGCTTGCTCATACTTTGGCAAAGTGAGCACAGGCAAGCTTCAAGCACAAGCCCAGAAACAAATGAAAGCTTTGGAGTGCAACTAAGGTCCAATTGGAGCGATTTATGCTCAGCTTGGATTAAATGTTATTTTGTATAAATCTCAAAGGCCGCTTATAAACAAAAGCGGCCTTTTTTGTTTTATTTATATACAATTAAAAGTTAGTGCTTATGAACTATTTTATCATTACAGGAACTTCCAGGGGAATAGGAGAAGCTACTGCACGGGCATTAATTCAAAAGGGTAACTATTTGATTTGTATTTCCCGGAAAGAAAATCATGATCTGACACAGCAAGCCAGAGATCAGGGTGTTGATATTGAATATTTCAGTAAGGACCTTTCGCGGATCGAAGAAGTGGAACAACTGGCCGGCGATATCATGCTCCTGATCGATCGCAACAATGCCGAACGTATAGCCCTGGTGAATAATGCAGGATTGCTCGAGCCCATCGGCCCCATTCACAAATTGGACACCGGAAAGCTCCTCGATCACATGGATGTAAACCTTTTGGCGCCGATGATCCTGACCTCGGTCTTTATCAGGGAAACACAAAACCTGGCCATACCCAAGAGCATTATGAATATTTCATCAGGCGCGGCCCAAAACCCCTATTATGGCTGGAGCGCATACTGCACCGGGAAAGCCGGCATCGATATGCTAACCCGGACGGTAGCCGAGGAACAAAAAAATGCCGAAAATCCTGTAAAAATCTTCTCTTTTGCCCCGGGTATTGTAGCCACGGCCATGCAGGACCTGATCCGCACCCAGAAAAGGGAAGACTTTGCCATGGTGGATAAATTCATTGATCTCAAGAAAAACCATAAGCTCTCCGACCCTGCCCAGGTGGGTGAGGTTATAGCAGATACCTTATTTGACCCTAAGGTTAAGCAAGGCGATATAATCGATATCAGAGATGCCTGATGTTGATAACTCTGTAAAACTTTAGAACAAATTAGCTGTACTGACTTTGTATGTTGTCGGCAATTTGTTTAATTTTGAATAGTTATAAACTGCAGGGAACTGAGCAAATGAAAAAACTATTAATCACCGGCCTGTTTCTATTTGTCCTGGGTGGGCTTCAGGCACAGATTGAGGCCGATTTCGAAGCGGAAGATGTTTGCCTGGGCGATACAACAACGCTTATCAGCACATCAACCAGCAACAGTCCAATTGTATTGTGGAAATGGGACCTCGACAGCGACGGTGAATTTGACGATGCCTCGGGCGATACCCTCATTATGGTATATGAAGAATGGGGTAACAAGACTGTCGGGCTGCGCATTGTAAACGAAAACAGCTTTTCCTCGGCTACTTATCAGCAGGTGTATGTGGCCGAAAATCCGTTCCCGATCTTTAACCTCAAGCAAGCATGCTCAGGCACTGAAACCCTGTTTGAAAACCGGATTGAGCTTGAGGAAGGAGAAATTGAATCATTTTATTACGAATTTGGCGACGATTCCAATCCATCAACCGTTGAAAGCCCTGCCCATGTTTATGATCAGCCGGGAACCTACCAGGTTTACATGCAAATAACCACCAGTTTTGGTTGTCAGAATGAAAATTACCGCACCATCGAAATAAGGGAAAGCCCCGAGCTGGAATTAAATGCCCCCCCCGATACCAGCCTGGGAATCACCGGGCGTTTAACCCTGCAGGTAAATACCCCATTCGACAGCGTACGATGGTCAACAGGAGACAATGTGTCAAGCATCACTGTTACCGAAGCCGGTACTTATACGGTGACTGTATACGAAAACGGCTGTCCCAATTCACAGGAGATCAATGTGAGTGGAGGAACCGGCGGCGGTCCGTCACCCATTTCAGGTGAGTATGATATTATGAACCTGATTACACCTAACAACGATGGCTTTAACGATCAATGGAGGATCAACAACATCACCCAACGGGGGCCCTGCAAAGTTTCGGTATTTACCCGCGATGGTGTGCAGGTATTCTCGAGCGATGATTATCAGAATGATTGGAAAGGCAGATATAAAGGAAAACCTCTGCCCGAAGGAAGCTACTATTACGTAGTGGAATGCGGTAACAACGAGGTTGTAAGTGGCACCATAAGTATTTTGCGATGAAGCATACTATACTTTTTAACATACTATGTGTTGCAGTTTTTTTCGTAATACCCTTTAGTTCGACCGGACAGGAATTTAACCGGGGCAGTCAATACCTGGTGAATCCCTCGGCCCTGGCGCCGGCTTATAATGGGATTTTGAACGATAACAGTATTTGGTTTAACTACAGGCGCGAATGGACCGGCGTGAATAATTCACCGAAAACCTATTCGGTGGGTGGTTTTACCCCCCTCACCAACAGCACCAGCTTAGGCGGAAGAATTGTTAGTGATAATCACGGGGTATACCGTCTGCTGAAAATAGAAGCGGATTATTCGGTACACCTTCAATTGGCTAATGAGCATGGAATTCATTTTAGCTTATCGGGTTACCTGTTTCAAAACCGCATTTCGTTCAGCGATGTGCAGGTTGCCCACATAAACGATCCCTTGCTCAACAACGGCAGGGAAACCCATGGCACCAGCTTCAACGCAGGGGCATCCATCATTTACCAGTTTAAGCAAATGTACTTCGGGGCAACCCTGCCGGTGCTTATCAAGCGTTATTCGGAATATGGTCCGGATGAAGAAAACAACCTCCTTTTGTTGAACCAATCCATACACCTCTTTGCCAATCCCAATTTTGAGCTCGATAAAGACTGGATACTTCGAACCTACCTGATCTACAGCAACCGGCAGGAATATCCGGCGAATTTTCAGGTGGCGGCGCTCATCAATTATAAGAAAGGTTTCAGAGGTGGGCTTTATGTGCAGCGAAACGCAGTAGTGGGATTAACCGCCGGCCTCGATATATTGGAAGGATTGGGATTCCAATATGCTTATGAATTTTCAAACGGTACTAATGCCGGACAACTGAACTCAACCCATGAGGTTACCTTCATATATAATTTTGATCAACGAAGGAAAACCCGATGGTCGTTTTCATATTAAATATCCGGCTCAAATAACACTGGCTTATGAAACTGAAAGCAATACACCTGGCAAGCATATTATTCATTGTCCCCCTGATCACCCTGGGGCAACAGGATACCATCGAAAAAGTGATCATTACTTTTGAAGATGCACCCGCGTCTTTAAGTATCGAGAAAGCATCACTGAAATATGATAAAGATTTTGCCTTCGGTATGCATATCGACGACGGCAAAAAGGATATCTACACGCATGCCTACCCATTCCTTACGGGTGGTGTAGTCGAAGGGCAGACCTATCCCGGCCTCACATACACCGACGGTTGCGGCAACGACATCAACTTTAGGATGAGCTCGTCCATCTATTCCTTTGCCAATAACAATGTTGATGCCCACGACCCTGACGGAAATTATGCGGAGATCAATGTAACCTGGCCCGAGCTGGAGGAAATGTACCAGGAAGGCTGGAGCATTTTCAATCACGGGCTCACCTCCGGAGTAGGCATAAATAAACCCTATTCCATCGGGAGAAACCATAGTTACATTAAACGCAAAACCCAGGATGCCTACCCGGTGGGTGTTGACTCCAGGATTTTTATTAATCCCAACGGCGACGTGTCGTTTACCGATCCGGCTCATGCCCAGGGCTACGACATCGCCTTTACCGAATCATACCAATTCGGCAACCCTGCACTTAACGTTGATCAACATAACGATTGGGATTCATTAACCATGTACCGAAGAAACACCTACGAATCGGTAGATATTCCCAACTTGGTGGATATTCTGGCCCAGATGAGCGCCGGCGGCGAAGCACACTGGAGAAGTGTGTTCACCCACGCCGTGAATGATAACAGCAATGGCTATAGCTTCAGCACCTTTAAAAGCCATATGAATTACATCGAAAATACCTATGGAAAAAACGGCAATGACAACATCTGGATGACCACCGAAGAGGAAGTGCTTGAATACCTTATCCTGCGCGATACCATCGACTTAAATGTGAACCAGAACGGGAATTTTGCCGTGATCACCTTCGATGGTGACATGCCCACCGATTTGCGGTTCTACGAACTCACCCTCACCGTTGAAGCCGATACTACCATCAACAGCATCGATATTGTGGGAGGAACCAACCATAGCTATACCGGTACCGGCACCAAGGAAATGCTCATCAATCTGCGATGGGACGGCGCCGAGATCATCCCGCCCGAGGTGCATGCCGAAAATTACGTCAGCATAGCCGAATCGACCCAAACCACCAACGATGCCCTAATTGCCATGGATTACGTGGAAATGGTTCCACCCGGCCCGGAAAAAAATGCGTTCCGCGACCGTTTGTGCGATATTCCCAATGTTTCGCTTCCCGACGGCTATTGCAATTGCGAAGCCGATGCCGGTAACGATACCACCGCTTGTATTGGCAATTGTGTTGAATTGTCGGCTAACGAAGGCACCGATTATGAATGGAATACCGGCGACACCACCCAAAGCATTATCGTTTGCCCCAATGACACCACCGAATACTGGGTAAGGGTTTATAACGAACTGGGCTGTAACAATACCGACACGGTTACCGTAAACACTGCCCCCAGCCCAAATGCAGTTACATCGCCGGATACAACGGTATGCCCGGGTGTGACCTTTACCATCGAAGCAACCGGTGGAGGTGATTATCTTTGGAATACAGGCGATACAACAGCAAACATCAATGTTACTCCTGTTCAGGATACCTTTTATTATGTTACCGTTACCAATCAATATGGTTGCACGGCCAATGATACCACCTTTGTGGATTTAAAACCTGCCCCCGTAGCCAATGCCTATCCCGACACCTCTATTTGCCCCTCCGATTCGGTTACCCTGCATGCCGAAGGCGGCGTGGACTTTCTCTGGAATACCGGCGATACAACCTCGCAAATTACCGTCAGTCCCCAAACAGACACCACCTATTTTGCCGAAGTATTTAATGCAGAAGGCTGCTCGGACATCGATTCCGTGGAGGTTGCCATGCACCCATTACCCGAGGCTAATGCCTGGCCCGATACGGCCATTTGCCTATACGATTCGGTAACCCTTTACGCCCAGGGCGGAAGCTCCTTCACATGGAACACCGGTGAAACAGGCAACGAAATCACCGTGGCCCCGCTCCAGGATACCTACTATTCGGTGGAAGCCTTTAACGAATTCGGCTGCTCCGACCTCGATTCCGTTGAAGTAGTGGTTAATCCTTTACCGGAGGCCCTGGCATACCCCGACACCACCATTTGCCAGGGAGAAAGTGTAACCCTTCACGCCAGTGGCGGAAGCGCTTATTTATGGAGTAATGGCGATACCAGCAGTCAAATAACGGTAAGCCCCGAACAAACCACAACCTATTCGGTGAGTGTTTTCAATGAATACGGTTGTATCGATGAAGATTCAGCCGAAGTGGTCGTTAATCCCTTGCCTGAAGCGCAAGCCTGGCCCGATACCATTATTTATCAAAACCAGTCGGTTACCCTTCATGCCGGCGGCGGCGAATTCTACTTATGGAGCAACGGTGAAAACGGCAGCGCCATTACAGTATCACCCATGCATAGCACCGAATACAGTGTGGAAGTGATCGATGAAAATGGCTGCGTCGATTACGATACAGTAAACGTATATGTAAAAAGCCCGCCCGAGCAAAATACCATCGACCAGGTGATTATTGCCTTCGATTCGGAACCAACCGAATACACCATCGAAAAAACACCCCTGATGTACGATAAGGATTTTGCCTTTACCCTCCATCTTGATGCGGCCCAAAAGGAAGTGTACACCCATGCTTTACCCTTTTTAAACGGCGGCGAAGTAGGCGGACAAACTTATCCCGGCCTTGAATACACCGACGGCGCCGGCAACGACCTGAACTTCAAAATGGGAACCACCATATTTTCTTTTTCCGAAAATGATGAGGATGTGCACGATCCCGAAGGAGCTTTTTCGGAGATCTATGCCACCTGGCCCGAGTTGGAGGAACTCTACCAGGAAGGCTGGGGGCTCTACAATTTCGGCCTTAAGCAAACCACCACTATCGATCATCATTATTCCATCGGGCGCGACCACAGCTACATCAAGCTCAACACCCAAAATGCCACCGAAACCGGCGTCGATCCCCATGTTTTTGTCAATCCCCAGGGTGATGATTCTTTCACCGGTCCGGCTTTCGAACTGGGCTACCCAGTGGTTTACGATGAATCCTTCCAGTATGGTAACCCGCATGCCGTGGTCGAAAACAACCACGATTGGGATACATTGCAAATGTACCGCCGGAATGTTTATGAATCGGTGAACATGAAAAACATAGTCGATATACTTTCGGTGGTAAGCGATGACTCAACCCATCCCTGGCTGACTGCCTACACTCAAAGCATAACCAATCCCAATACAGGCTATAGCTTCGAGACCTTTAAAACGCATATGAACAATATTGCCGATACTTACGGCAAAGATGGCGATGACCGCATTTGGATGACCAGCGCTGAAGAAGTGCTCGATTATGTAACCATCCGGGATACCATCGATTATACCGTTACCATCGACGGGCAGTTGATGTACATCGAATTCTTCGACACCCATGTGCCCGATGACCTGCGGCATTATGCCCTTACCATGAACATTTCGGCCGATGCCGAAATCGGGGCTATCGATATTGTGGGCGGCAGCAATCACACCTATACGGGCATCGGTACCAACCAGGTGCTGCTAAACCTGCGGTGGGACGGGCAGGAAGTCATCCCTCCTGAAGAAAATGCCGAGATCTACGTGAGCAAGGCCGAAGACACCCAATCAACCCTGGATGCCTTAATTGCCATGGATTATGTAGACATGGTCCCACCCGGCGAAACACATGACGATTTCCGCGACAGGCTCTGCAACATCCCCGGCGTGGAAATGCCCGAAGGATACTGCGAATGCGAAGCCGATGCCGGGGCGGATACCACTATTTGCGCCGGCACCTGCGCCACTCTCACCGCCAGCGAGGGCGTAACTTATGAATGGAGCACCGGCGACTCCACCCAAAGCATAGAGGTATGCCCCATGGATACCACCGAATACTGGGTGACCGTCTACAACGATCAGGGCTGCCACGATACCGACACCGTACAGGTGAACGTAGTGCCCACACCCACTGCCGTGGTTTCGAACGACACTACCATTTGTGCCGCCGATTCCATCACCCTCGAGGCCTCGGGAGGCATTGCGTTCGAATGGAGCACAGGTGATACCACCGCCACCATTACGGTAGCACCCGTAGTCGATACATTCTATACGGTTACCGTCTTTAACCAGTATGATTGTTTTGATACCGATACCGTTTCAGTTTTCACCAATCCCCTACCCGATCTGCAAGCCGGGCCGGATACCACCATTTGTCAATATGACTCCATATTCCTGATCGCTACGGGAGGCGACAGCTACCAGTGGAGCACCGGCGAAACCAACGACACCATACAGGTAGCGCCCTTGAAGGATACCCTGTATACCGTGGAAGCCTTTAATGAATTTGGCTGTTCCACCACCGATACGGTAGAGGTCCTGGTGAACCCCATCCCCAATGCCCAGGCATGGCCCGATACAGCCATCTGCCGCAACGATTCGGTTACCCTGTATGCCTCGGGAGGCACAGAGTTCCTCTGGAGTACCGGCGAAACTACCGATTCCATCACCGTGGCCCCGCAAAGCAATACCTTCTATACCGTGGAAGTGTTTAACGAATTCGGCTGTTCCGATATCGACACCGTAGATGTGGAGGTTTACCCCTTGCCCACGGCCGAAGCCTGGCCCGATACCACCGTGTGCCCGGGGACAACAGTCACCTTGCATGCTACCGGCGGAGTGGCTTACGAGTGGAGCACCGGCGACACCATCAATGAAATTGAAGTAACGCCCACCACCGATACCCTGTTTATCGTAACCGTTTACAACGAACCGGGCTGCACCGACAGCGACACCGTCGAGATCAACATGCATCCCGTGCCCGGGGTGGAGGCCTTCCCCGACACCACCATCTGCCGATACGATTCCATTTTCCTCTTTGCTTCCGGAGCCGAAAGCTACCAGTGGAGCACCGGCGATACCACCGCTATGATCGAGGTGGGCCCCTTGCAGGATACCATGTATTATGTGGAAGGTTTTAATGAGCATGGCTGTTCGGCCACCGACAGCGTTGAGGTGCTGGTCGATCCCATACCCGATGCCGATGCCTACCCCGATACGGCCATCTGCCGCTATGATTCGGTAACCTTATACGCCTCGGGCGGTGAAAGCTATTTATGGAATACCGGCGATACCACCGAATCCATTACCGTGGCGCCGGAATTCAACACCTTTTATACCCTTGAGGCTTTTAATGAATTCGGTTGCTCGGATATCGACACCGTAAATGTGGAGGTGTACCCCTTGCCCACGGCCGAAGCCTGGCCCGATACCACCATCTGCCCGGGCGATACCATCACCCTGCATGCCATGGGCGGCTATGAGTACGACTGGAGCACCGGCGACACCATCAACGAAATTGAGGTTTCGCCCGTCACTGATACCATCTTTACGGTTACCGTTTACAATCTGCAAGGTTGTTCCGATACCGACACCGTGGAAGTGAATATGCACCCGGTGCCCGAGGCGGTAGTGTGGCCCGACCGCGTGATTTGTGAAATGGATACCACCGAGTTATACGCCGGCGGCGGAGTAGATTACCTCTGGAATACCGGCGACACCACCTCATCAATAGATGTGTCGCCCGTGCAGGATACCTTCTATTATGCGCATGTGTTTAACGAATTCGGTTGTTCGGATGTGGATAGCGCCACCGTAACGGTAAATCCCCTCCCCGAGCTCGACATCCTGCCCGATACCACCATATGCTCGGGCGACAGCATTTTGATCTATGCATACGGTGCAGCGGAATATGAATGGAACACCGGCGACACCACCGAGGCCTTTATGGCAGCCCCCGGAGATACCACCGTGTATTATGTGAATGCAGCAAGCGAATTTGGATGCGAAACCTCCGACAGCATTGTAGTGAATGTAGCGCCCGGCGCCACGGCCAGCTTTAGCGGCCTGGACCTGAACTATTGTGCTAACTTCGACCCCGATACCCTTACCGGTTTACCCCCCGGCGGCACTTACTACGGCCCCGGCATCGAAGACTCGGTGTTTTATCCCGAAGGAGCCGGTCCGGGATTGCATACCATCAGCTACCAGATCACCAACGAATACGGTTGTGTGGGTGAAGATATCGACACCACCCGTGTGATCTCCACACCCAATATCGACCTGGGAACCGACACCACGGAGCTGTGCGACTACGACAGCCTCACCTTGCAGGTGGATACCGGCTACGACTCCTACCTGTGGCATAATGGCTCCACCGAGCCACAAATCACCGTCGATTCCACCGGAACCGGCTATGGCTTTATCGACACCTATGTGATCGTGACCGACAGCGGCTGTGTGACCATTGATAGCATGCAGGTGCAAATTGTATCCTGCCCCGGCAGCTTCATTGGCGAAGGCTACACCGAACGGCTGGAAGTGTATCCCAACCCCACGGATAAAGCCATCACCATACAGCTACCCCGCCTGATGGCCGATGCACGCCTGCAAATGATCGACATGACAGGCCGCAAGATCCACAACGAAGTGATCAAGCAAATAAGATCGCAGGACAAATTCCGCTTCGACATGCAGCACCTCGAGCCCGGCGCCTACTCCCTCCGCCTCCTCACCGGGGATAAGGTGTACCAGGCGATGGTGATATTGCAGTAGGAGCGTCTTCTGTAGGTGTATTCCGGCTGTCTGGCGGGATACCTTGGTATAAGTTGGCAGTTGGCAATAGGCAGTTGGCAGTTGGCAACGGGCAGTTGGCAAAAAAATAGCCGGCGGTTTTAGCGCTGGTTAATTTTAGCACAACGGGCTGATGGTGTGGGTTGGGGGATTGGATTGGTAGGCAGAACCCTGCCAGCGGTTTCCCGGCTTGGAAGTATCTATTTGGAACATCCTGAATAAATCCTGGCAGAGGTTTTACGCACATCTATCTGCAAGCTGAATAAAACACAATCAATTCTATATTCATTAGATCAGTTGATACGGCGGGGAAGAATGATCAGTCTTATCCTTCTTTTGGTGGAGCTTGGCCTGTGAGATCGCCCAGAGTAGTGTTGCGCTGCTGCGTATCATGTTTCAATCCTTCTTTTGGTGGAGCTTGGTCTGTGAGCGGAAATACGGCAGAGTCTATCATTTTGATAGCGTGTTTCAATCCTTCTTTTGGTGGAGCTTGGTCTGTGAGTTACACTGTTAGCCTGCTAAACGATTTGGAATTAACGTTTCAATCCTTCTTTTGGTGGAGCTTGGTCTGTGAGAGTGATTATAACACAAGAGACAATATGACAGCTTGTGTTTCAATCCTTCTTTTGGTGGAGCTTGGTCTGTGAGTTTCTCTGTGTATCATCATATTCCAGAACATTCGGTTTCAATCCTTCTTTTGGTGGAGCTTGGTCTGTGAGAATCTCATCTTGTATTTGACAAAAAAACCGATTTTAAGTTTCAATCCTTCTTTTGGTGGAGCTTGGTCTGTGAGATCTTGAGGTTGACGGTCTTTTAAAGATAGGTAGCAGTTTCAATCCTTCTTTTGGTGGAGCTTGGTCTGTGAGATGATGAAAGAAGCAGGAATAGTATTTATTCTTATGGTTTCAATCCTTCTTTTGGTGGAGCTTGGTCTGTGAGTCAACAGATACTATTGTGTATTCTTTACCAGTAGGTTTCAATCCTTCTTTTGGTGGAGCTTGGTCTGTGAGTTTCGCACCATGCCGCAAATAGAACACTAACTGCCGTTTCAATCCTTCTTTTGGTGGAGCTTGGTCTGTGAGAGGACCGGGGTAGTGGGGCAGTTAGAGAACGTAAAGTTTCAATCCTTCTTTTGGTGGAGCTTGGTCTGTGAGTAGAAAGAAGCCTACCAACATTAACCACAATCACGTTTCAATCCTTCTTTTGGTGGAGCTTGGTCTGTGAGATAGTGAAGGAGAATGTTTCAATGTAGATACAGCGTTTCAATCCTTCTTTTGGTGGAGCTTGGTCTGTGAGTCGAGGACCTTCCTGACAAGAAATCGGAAACGATTTTGTTTCAATCCTTCTTTTGGTGGAGCTTGGTCTGTGAGAATGAACCAAGAGCCTGATGAATCAAACGGACACTGTTTCAATCCTTCTTTTGGTGGAGCTTGGTCTGTGAGATTTTTCTTTCAAGCCAAAGCACGTAATCGTCGGGTTTCAATCCTTCTTTTGGTGGAGCTTGGTCTGTGAGCATTATACAAGGATCGAGTGCCGCTGGCAGTGGCGTGTTTCAATCCTTCTTTTGGTGGAGCTTGGTCTGTGAGTCAGATAGAGCTGTGTTGTGGGATAGCAATATGTAGTTTCAATCCTTCTTTTGGTGGAGCTTGGTCTGTGAGTTTAGTGCCGCTTTCTGCTTCATCTAAACCTTTTTGTTTCAATCCTTCTTTTGGTGGAGCTTGGTCTGTGAGATAGCCCAAATCTTCTAAAGAACCGAGTGAAGTTGGTTTCAATCCTTCTTTTGGTGGAGCTTGGTCTGTGAGTAGCCGGGTCAATTCCTTTGTTTGTATGATTGATCGGTTTCAATCCTTCTTTTGGTG
>JAIPAP010000052.1 GCA_021740045.1 Bacteroidales bacterium | reverse complement strand
ATTTCGGCGCGCTGCGCCTTTCTATAATTTGCTTAATATCATAATATTATTCGAATGATAAGCATTTCAATTTATCAGCTCATGGGCAATCCGGATGACAAGCGGCAGAGCCATGCAATATTTATAGCATATAAATATTGCGGCTAACCAGTATGCTGGGATTCTTCATGGTAAGCGGCAGAGCCGCGCAATCTTTATAGCAAAATCAAAAACCGCATGCCCGCCAAGGTGCAGCGCACCGTAACTAATGAACTCCAGCATCTCATACGTTACATTTACCGGGAAAGCACGAAATCCCTCCGCCTTTTTGTATCTTCGTAGTTTAAAATTATAAGTTGATTATGGCAAATATCAAACATATTGGCGTGTTGACCTCGGGTGGTGATGCGCCGGGGATGAATGCCGCCATCAGGGCGGTAACGCGCACAGGAACTTATCATGGCATCGAGGTAACGGGCATCTACCGCGGTTACCAAGGGATGATCGAGGGGGAGTTTCACCTCAACTTAAAAAAATCGGTTTCCAATATTATCCAGCGGGGGGGCACTATCCTGAAAACGGCACGAAGCGAGGAGTTTAAAACCAAAGAAGGCCGCAAAAAAGCGCATCATCAAATCCAAAAACTCGAAATCGATGCCCTGGTCGTCATTGGAGGTGACGGCAGCCTGCGGGGCGCGCTGGAGTTTTCCAAGGAATATGATATCCCCGTCATTGGCCTGCCGGGGACTATCGACAACGATATGTACGGCACCGACTCCACCATTGGCTACGACACGGCCCTGAACACTGTAGTGCAGGCTGTAGACAAGATACGCGACACCGCCGGTTCACACAATCGCTTGTTTTTTATAGAGGTGATGGGGCGTGATGCCGGCTTTATCGCCACCAACAGTGGTATAGCCGTCGGCGCCGAGGACATCCTCATTCCCGAGACCGAAACCCATATCGATGAACTGATAAAATGGCTCCAGCATGAACGTCGTGTGAATAAAACTTCGGGCATTATCATCGTAGCCGAAGGTGACGATGCCGGTGGAGCTTATGAAATTGCCCGCAAGGTGGAAGAAGGTTTTACCGAATACGAAACCAAGGTAACCGTATTGGGCCATATTCAACGGGGCGGCCCGCCCACCTGTAACGACCGCGTGCTAGCCAGCCGCATGGGTTATGATGCGGTAATGCACCTACTGAGCGGTGAAAGAAGCAAGATGGTGGGCATTGTGAACAACCGCTTTGTGTTAACCTCACTGGAAAAAACGGGAAAACGGGCACACAAGATCGATAAACAGCTCTTGGAAATGGCCAAGGTACTCTCATCCTAAAAAAGCCAAAGGAATCGGATCACATGGAGCGCAAGACCTGGTTTGTTGAAATATTGCTTCCCTTGCCGGTGCCGGGAACCTTTACTTACCGCGTACCGCACGAACTGGCCGGAGAAATCAAGCTGGGCATGCGGGCGGTAGTGCAGTTTGGCAAGAAAAAAATCTACACCGGCCTGATCAGGGAAATCCATGAACGGGTCCCTGAATACCGTTCCGTAAAGTACATCCTGTCCGTGCTCGATCATGAGCCCATTGTTACACCATCGCAATACCATTTCTGGAACTGGCTGGCTTCCTATTACCTTTGTCATGAAGGGGAAGTGATGAACACGGCCCTGCCTTCATCGCTGAAGTTGGCCAGCGAATCGCGCATCATACTGAATCCGAACTTCAACCAGAATTATTCCAACCTGAATGAAAAGGAATACTTGGTTGCCGAAGCCCTCGAAACCCAGGAAAGCCTCACCTTAAGTGAGGTTTCAAAGCTTGTGGAACAGGTCAAGGTGGTGCCTCTCATCAAAACCCTTATCGATAAAGAGGTGGTGCAGGTTAAGGAAGAACTGGTGGATGAATACAAACCCCGCAAGGAGACCTTCGTTAAGCTTGCCGGGGATTACTATGATGAAGATGCCCTAAGCCAGATGTTTGATGAGTTGAACAAACGCGCCTACAAGCAACTGGAGGTACTCATGATGTACCTGAACCTGAGCCGGAAAAATGAGGAGAGTGATGAAATAAGCCGCTCAAAACTCTTGCAGGAAAGCAATGCTAGTGCCTCGGTGTTAAAGTCCTTAGTGGATAAAGGCATTTTGGAGCAATTTGAGAAGACGGTAAGCCGCCTTAAAGAATATAAAACCACTCATCCGGTCGATAGCATTGAGTTTTCGGAAGAGCAGCTGTTCGGGCTACAAAGCATCAGGGAACAATTGAATGAAAAGCAGGTGGTGTTGCTGCATGGGGTGACGTCATCGGGGAAAACGGAGATCTACATCAAATTGATCGACGAGGCTATTCGCAAGGGGCAACAGGTGCTGTATCTGCTACCGGAAATCGCTTTAACGGCGCAGATCATCAACCGGGTAAAGAAATTTTTCGGTCCCTTGACCGGCGTCTATCACTCACGCTACAGCAGAGATGAAAAGGTGGAAATATGGAAACGGGTCATTGCCGGACAAACCACCAAAGGCAATGGGTATAAGCTGGTGCTGGGCGCCCGTTCGGCCTTGATGTTGCCGTTCAACAACCTGGGATTGATCATTGTGGATGAAGAACATGACAATTCCTACAAGCAATTCGATCCGGCGCCGCGCTATCATGCCCGCGATGCCGCCATTTACCTGGCACAGTTGCATAACACTAAAGTGGTGTTAGGTTCGGCCACGCCTGCCATTGAAAGTTATTACAATGCCCGCACGGGGCGATATGGCCTGGTGGAGCTTCACAAACGATACGGCAACATCCAAATGCCGGAGATCGAAGTGGTGGATATTAAAAGTGCCACCCGGCGCAAGGAGATGAAATCGCATTTTTCAAATCGTATGCTGGAACTGATCGGTGCATCGCTGGAAAATAAAGAGCAAGTGATCCTTTTCCAGAACCGGCGGGGCTTTTCGCTGCGCCTCGAATGCCAGACCTGTCACTACATGCCCCAGTGCCAGAATTGTGATGTCACTTTAATCTATCATAAAAAACACAACCGTCTTCGCTGTCACTACTGCGGCTTTTCAACTTCCATCCCTGAAAAATGCCCCGAGTGCGGCAGCGCCGACATTAAGATGAAAGGTTTCGGCACAGAAAAAATTGAAGAGGAATTGGCCATGTACTTCCCCGATGCCATCATCAGTCGCATGGACCTGGATACCACCCGCCGTAAAAATGCTTATCAACGCATCATTTCTGATTTCGAAAACCGCCGCATCGACATTTTAACCGGCACACAGATGGTGACTAAAGGGTTGGATTTCGACAACGTAAGCCTGGTAGGCGTAATGAATGCCGACAACATGCTGAGCTTCCCCGACTTCCGCTCCTTTGAGCGCAGCTTCCAACTTATGGCACAGGTGAGCGGCAGGGCCGGCCGTAAAAACAAACGCGGACGAGTGCTCATACAAACCTACAATCCGCATCATTCGGTCATCCGCAATGTTATCGACAATGACTATGAGTCCATGTACAAGAGCCAGATACTGGAACGCAAAAACTACAAATACCCGCCTTTTTACCGCTTAAGCCGCATTACCCTGAAACATAAAGATGCCCATAAATTGAATGAGGCATCCAAGGAACTGGCTTATCGTCTTAAGCAAGCCTTCGGCAAGCGTGTCCTTGGCCCGGAGTTCCCGTTGGTTTCGCGCATTCGTAACCTCTATCTTGAGAACATCATCGTAAAATTCGAGCGCAGCCGCGAGCATCAACAGATGAAGGAAAAAATGGCCGAGATCATCCGTAAGTTTAATAACGAACCCGACTACAAACCCATACGTGTGGCGATTGACGTAGACCCTCAGTAGCTGCACCTGTTGTGACTAAGCGACTGAGAGACCGGAGTGAGGGAGAGATGTTCGGTGAATGGATATTGCAAGGAGCTTGGTGTGCCAACCTGCCAGCGGTTTTTCTCCTGGTATTGGTTGGTTTATATAATTGAATACCAGAAAATAAGCCGGAGAAAACCTCAATCTTCATCAATCTCTATAAATCACCATTAATATTTTGGCTATGCTAAAAGGCCTATAGAGAATTAAGAATTTAAAACAACTGAATTTAGAATTTTGAATTATGCCTAAGTTGAGCGAATTGAAAAACCGCCTATTCCTCAATGATCAAAAAAACATCCTCATTCTCTTTCTTCATCAGGAACTTTTCACGGGCGAATTTTTCGAGGCTATCAGGATTACCCATCAGGTTTTTGAGGTTGGCGGAGTCATTGGTGATCTCTTCTTCGTAAAACTCTTTTTGCTCTTTCAGGTCCTCGAGGTTTTGTGAGAGCCGGAACTGCATGATCAGGTTATTCTTATCGAAAAACAGCAGCCAAACCAGGAACACAAGGGTAACCAGCACGTATTTGTTACGCAAAAAAGGTGGAAGCTTATTGATGAGGTTTGTAAACATACTGTATAAAAATATGAATTTTAAAAATGGCTACCCCATTTGTAACCAAAAAAATTATTAACAACGATGTTTTTATAATCCAATATCATCTGCAATTTCGCGCATGGCCTCAACTGAAAGGGCGGCAAACTCATTAAGCGGAATCCCGATCTTTTCACATTCACGGATATGATCGCGCTTGACCGAAGCGGCAAAAGCTTTTTCCTTCATGCGCTTAGTCACCGACTTGGGTTTAACGGAAGCCAGTTTTTTATCGGGATAGACCAGGGTTGTGGCAATGATCAATCCTGTAATTGTTTCACCGGCCGCCAGCGCATGCTGGAATTCAGTGCTCCGCTCCTGCCCTGTGGCTTCTTCATTATGCATTTTTACCGCATCAACAAGATCGGCATCGAGGCCTTTTTCCTCTAATATCCTGGCAGTTTCCAATCCGTGCCGCTTGGGATCGGCTTCGGTCATTTCAACATCCAGGTCATGCAGCAAGCCGGCCAGTCCCCATTTTTCCTCATCACGCCCCAAGCGGCGGGCAATGGCTCGCAATACAGCCTCGGATGCATAGCAATGATAGCGCATCTTTTCATCCTTAATATACTCGTGAAGTAATGTTAGTGCTTCTTCTCTGTTCATATCACATATGGTTTATACAAAGATAAGGAATCCCGGCAGTCCGGTTGTGATCATAGCAGATTTCATGCACCTACACATCAACCCCTAAAAATATCCTTATGGCATAACCGATAAAGAAGGAGATCACTGCCACGCCAAGACTCAGGCCGGCCATTTCGAGAAACCGGGCCTTGAAATTATAATCCTTGGCAATGGACACATAATAGATAAACATGAATATGATCAACAGGGCTATGCCCAATGTGATCGCCAGGCTGATAAAGGGATTTGTAATAAGCAAGAAGGGTAATATCAGTAAAAATACCGTAACGATGTAGGCCGTACCGGTATAAAGCGATGATTGCAGGGCAATTTCCGATTCCCCTTCGGAGCGCTTCGAGAGGTATTCGGACGCAGCCATGGAAAAGGAAGCGGCTATACCGGTGATCAATCCTGTAAGGGCTATGATTTGGGTGTTTTGCAGGGCAAACGTCAACCCGGCAAGGGCTCCGGTTAGCTCCACCAAGGCATCGTTCAAGCCCAACACGATAGATCCCACATAATTGAGCCTTTTTTCATCGATCATATTAATAAGCTCATGTTCGTGCTCGTCCTCTTCATCGGCAATGCGCTGAGCTTCGGCAATTTTATTAGCTATCCGATGGTAACTTGCCTGGGCGTTTTCTTCGCCACGTTCCATGAGCTTAATGCTGAACGTCAGTCCCAGTATACGGGCGATCCAATAAAACTTAAAGATCTTCCATTTATCCGGTTTAACATCCTTTCCGGTGTATTCTCTCCAAAACCGGTAATGACGATGCTCATCATGAGCGATGCGTTCCAGGATTTCGGCATTCCCGGATTGTTTATGCCGCCGTGCAAGCTTGTTATAGATATGGTATTCGGTAATTTCGTTCCGCTGGGCATTCAACAGATCTTTTCTAAGGTTTTCGTCAAGTTCCAATGCTGTGTTTTCCATGGTTTATTGGTTTTGGCTAATCCCTGCAAAAGTATAGCTTTTGCCCTTGGTTCCCAAAATCCAATTCGATATGGTAAATACATGAACACTTCAATTAGCTTATTATCGTCCAAGGCCGGAGCAAGGGTGAATGGTTAATTCGTTAATTCGTTAATTGGTTAATTCGTTAATTGGTTAATTGGTTAATTCGTTAATTGGTGATCCCTGGAACTTATTGATGAGAATAATCCGCCCTAAAGGTGATAAAGGCAGAGAACCTGGAACCCGAAATCCCGGCAACCAACTTTAAATATTAACGAAAAACTTTAAACTGATCTATACTATTTCTCCTCCAGCAACTTCCCGATAATATCCTGGATGCTGACACCTTCGGCTTCCGATTTGTAATTGCGGACAATGCGGTGACGCAGGATGGGCATGGAAACGGCCTGCACATCTTCTATATCGGGTGAATACTTACCGTTAATGGCGGCATGGCATTTCGCCCCAATGATCAGGTATTGCGAAGCCCTCGGGCCGGCACCCCATGTAAGGTAATGATTCGCCCATTCATGAGCCTCTTTGGTATTGGGTCGGGTGCGGCTTGCCAGGTTGACCGCATAATGGAAAACATTATCCGGAACCGGGATCCGGCGGATCAAATCCTGGAAGTAGAGGATCTCATTCTGTTGCAAAATAATATTTGGCTCGGCACCGGCTTCGGCCGTGGTATTTTTCACCACATTCACTTCCTCATTAAAGGAGGGGTAATCGAGCCAGATATTGAACATAAAACGGTCGAGCTGAGCCTCGGGGAGCGGATAAGTACCTTCCTGCTCAATGGGGTTTTGGGTTGCCAGGACAAAGAAAGGCTCCTGTAATTCATAGCGCTGGCCGGCAACCGTAATGGCTTTTTCCTGCATGGCCTCCAGCAGGGCCGATTGCGTTTTGGGCGGTGTACGGTTGATCTCATCGGCCAGGATAATATTGGCAAAGACCGGTCCCCTGATGAATTTAAAATTTCGCTCCTTATCAAGTATCTCGGCGCCAATAATATCCGAAGGCATCAAATCGGGTGTAAACTGAATACGGCTGTAGCTTAAACCCAAGGCCTTCGCAATGGTATTGACCATGAGGGTTTTGGCCAGGCCGGGAACACCCACCAATAATCCATGACCTTTACTGAAAATGGAAATAACAATGCTTTTGACCACATCCTGCTGGCCTACAATTACTTTGGCTATTTCGTCGGTAAGTTGCTTGTATTTTTCACCAAAAGCATCCAGTGCTTCAACATCAGATTTGTATTGCATATTGTTTTATGTTTAGTATAGCATAAGGGGATTCAACCCCATTACGGAAGAATTTGTTCAGAGATTCCAATTAAACCGGAAGTTACAATCCAGATACTTTTCATTGATCTTTACATAGGTATTTTTCCGCTTTTTGTTCACCCAATCACGCATTACCCGGCTTTTCTTTTGTTCACGTGCCCATTGCTGGACCTTTTCATAATCCTCCTCCAGGTTGGCAATGTGCGGTTCGGTCCTGAGTTTAAGATACAAAATACGATAAGCCTTGGTTCCTTCATCGGTAGTGGTGAGCACGGGTTTGGATATTTCGCCTTCGTCCATTTTATTTACCACAAAATAAACATTCGGATCTAATTGATCGGCCGAAAAACGTGTATTTCCGGTCATATCATTCACCAACATACCGCCGTTAACCTTGCTTGGGTGATCGGAGAATTTTTCGGCGGCTTCTTCAAAAGTTAATTTGGTCGTTCTTATTAATTTGGCAATGCTGTCGAGTTCGTTTTTCGCTTGCTCCAGGTCCTCGGGCGAAGGCTCGGGACGAAGCAATATATGCCGGATCCTCACATACTCACCGCGGCGTTCAAGAAGTTTTACAATGTGATAGCCTACTTCACTTCGAACAATGTTGGAAACTTCTCCTTCTTTGAGCCGAAATGCTGCTGCTTCCACTTCGGGAAACAACTCTCCGCGTTTGACCAATCCAAGATCTCCACCTTCCTTGGCTGTGCCTTTATCCTGTGAATACAAAACAGCTAACGTTGAAAAGCTCTCGCCATTTATAATGCGCTCACGCATGCGGCGTAACCGGCTCTTGGTGGCTTCAAGCTCTACATTGCTTATTGGCGGTTCTTTTACGATCTGAGCTATCTCATATTGTGTATTGATTCGGGGAATACTATCCTGAGGCAAGTTCTTATAAAAGGATTTCACCTCCGAGGGTGTTACCCTGACATCGGTGGTAATGGTTTGACGGGCTTTTTCGGCCATCAATTGCTCCCTAACCATGTCGCGCAACTCGTCCTTGAATTCCACGATGGTTTTCCCGTAAAATTCTTCCATCTTTTCCTGGGAACCAAATTGATTGATAAGAAAACGGAACCGGCGATCCATTTCCTGCTCCACCTGGCTATCAGTCACCTCAAGGCTATCGATCTGGGCCTTGTGCAGCAACAACTTTTCATAAAGCAAATCTTCCAACACACCGCATTTGGTAATGTCCGATTGCTTCATGCCGGCTTGCTGAGCCTGTGCCTTGCTTTGAAGAAACTGAGTTTCCAAATCCGATTTCAATACTACTGCATCGCCTACCACACCAACCACTTCATCGATCACAACAGCGTCTTCATTACTATTCTGGGCAGTGGCCTGTCCAAAAAATAGAAAAACTGCTATTAATGTTATTAATGAGTATCCTGCCTTCTTTAGCATTTTCAACATAAACTTTTCTTCTCTAATAAATTTCAAATTCGCTGTTATCGAGTGCCCGCTGATACACTTCCTTGCGCATATCCTCAATTAGCTTGATCTTCCGCTTATTGATGATAATGTCCTCTATACGTTCCTCTTCGAACGTTAACGGTGAAATACTGTCTTTAATTTTAAAATCCCTTATCTTCACAAGATAATTATAGGCCGAATCCTGGATTTCGACAAAGCGGTTGCTTTTCAAATAGGCTTCCTGATTATAGGTTTTGATGGGGATTTCTTTAACCACATCATTAAAATACAGCCAGGCATCGTTTTGTAAAAAATATTCATTGGCATGCTTGGCGCTGAATTCTTTCAGATAATCCCTGTCCTCAACCTGATTGGACTGAAGCAGCTCCCTGAATTCCTTAACGTAAGGTGAATCAACATGTAACTTAACATAATTGATCCTGACGATATTTTCTTTCAGTTGAAAATTCTCCTTGTTGTTTTCGTAATAGCGCTCAACCTCCTGGTAACTAATTGTGGTATCCAGTTTCTTGTTGATCAATCGGGTTTCATACTGGTAAATGATGAGCGAATTCTTGTAATTTTCAATTTGTTTCTCAAAATTCATATCCTCCTGTGGCAAATTTTCCTGGGCCTGATGCAATACCAGTTTTTCACGTATCCAGTTACGGATGTAACTTTTCGAAATCGATAAACTGTCGGCCGGATTTGCGCCCATGGGGATAACCTTATTAAGGTCACGCTCATACAGGTATTGATCATGCACCCTGGCCAGGACCTTTCCCGAGTCGGTGTCCTGACCAGGCATGCATCCATTTAACAAGAATGCCGTTGCAACAAGTAATATCAGAATCTTATTCACTAGCCGTTAATTGCTTTTTGATCGACTCGAGCACTTTGTTATTAACCTGAACCTCGTACTTGTCGCGCAAAGATTTTATCCACTTCTTCTCCAGGTAATCCTGGTAATCGGCCGTTACCAATCCACGTGCTTCCTTGAGCTTTTTCGGTTCGGGTTCCACCACCTGGTGAACCACTACCAGCACTTCCTCGCCATCTTTATTTTCACTAATGACGATACCCGGCTCCCAGCTGACCTGATCGATCACATCATTTTCCCCTTTGGGAAATTTCTTATGTACTACCGATACCATCTGGGTTGTATCATTAAAATGGTTCAATATCTCATCTTCGCTTTTGCCGGCCTCAGCCATCTCCCTTGCTTTTTCCAGGTGTTCTTGCGGGTTTTCGAAGCTGAAAATGGAAGCCTCCAAGCGTTTGCCCCACATGTACTCATCTTTATGTTGTTGATAATAATCCTCCAGCCCGAGGGTGTCTTCAACTGCTTTAGTCCAAACCTTCCGGTCGGTAAGTTCAAACAAAAGAATACCGTCACGATATTCCTGCATCAGGAAACGAAAATCGGGATATTTCTCCTCCAGCATGCTATCTTCATAAGCAATGGCCTTTTCTTCCAGGAATTTTTCATACTGGTTTTTCACATATATCCGGAAATCGATGGTGTCTCTACGGCGACGCTGTTTATTATCGAGATATTGGGCAAATTCCTGCTGGTTATATTTTTTGTCGCCTATCCTGAAGAGTGGTTCCGTAAGGCTATCGGAATTGGAAACATTCCATTTTCCCTGGAAGATAGAATCGGTAAGTACTTTGGCAAAATCATCGAGCTCTTCCCGGTAGAGTTCATAACCATATTCGTTCTTGATCTTTGCCACCATACTTTCCTTGCTGATCTCGGAGCGGTCGCTTTTTTTCAGTTGCTTTTTAATCTCCTTTTTTTCCTCTTCAAATGTTCCGATGGAATCCTTTTCAAGAAGTTTTACCAGGTGATATCCAAAGCGGGTGGTGAAGGGTTTGCTAACCTCACCGATTTCATCCAGCTTTGAAGCTTCTGCCACAAATTTGGGGATCATCCGGTTTGACCCGAATTTTGGTAAAACGCCACCGGTTTTTGCTGTACCCGGATCATCGGAATGCTTTTTAGCTACTTCGGCAAATTCGGCGCCTTTGATAATGGCATTGTATAGGCTATCAGCCTTATTTTTGGCGTCTACCGAATCGGCATGGTCAGCACCATCGGGAATGCGGATCAGAATATGGGCTACTTTCACTTCACCAAGAGCAGGCTTCTTATCGGTCACCTTGATCAGGTGATAGCCATAACGGGTACGAACGGGCATGGAGAGCTCACCTTCAGGGGTTTCGTAAACGCCATTCTCAAAGGGATAAACCATATCAAACACGGTAAAATAACCCAGGTCGCCTTTGTTTCCGGGAATCACCCGTCCGCGAATCTTCCGCTCGCGTGCCGAGGCATCTTCCGATTCTTCCAGGGCTACTTGGGCAAAATCTTCACCGTCGAGAATGCGCTGACGCAAGGCCATAACGCGCTTATAAGCTTCCAGGGTATCTTCCGGAGCCGCATTTTCCTTTACTTTAATTAAAATATGGCTGGCTCTTACATCCTGTTTCATGCGTTCATATGCTTCACGCATCAATTGTTTGCGCGACTCATCATCAACCAGGTATGGCTTAGCCAACTGTTCACGGTAGCCTGCCAGCTCTTGCTTAAACTCCTTTACGGTGTCAAGCCCAAGCTCTTCGGCTTCATTCACCTTTAACTTAAAATTGATGTACAGGTCGAGGTATTCATCGATGGATTTTTTATCGATGACTTCACCTTGTACATTATTTTTTTTGTAAACACGGATAAATTCCGATTTGGTAACTTTATCGTCACCAACAGTCATCAATACGGGTTCTTTTTTCGAAGCCTTGGCACCAGGTGATTTCTTGGTGCTCGAACATGATGACACAATAAAGAGGATAGCCAAAAACGTGGCTATCATTGCTGAAGAGATGTAGGGTTTTTTCATACGTATCATAATCGGGTTGTTTTTCATAGGTTATCCGAATGGATAATTCGTTTATGTTGGTTTATAATTGCCTGCTGTAATTTGGTGCCTCCCGCGTAATGGTAATGTTATGGGGATGACTTTCGGCAACCCCTGCTGCGGTTATCTTCATAAAAGAGGCTGTTTGTAAGGCTTTGATATTGGATGATCCTGTGTAACCCATTCCTGCTTTCAATCCGCCAACCAATTGTGTCATCACCTCCGACAAGGTTCCTTTATAGGGCACCTTACCAACGATTCCTTCGGGAACCAGTTTTTTAATATCATCCTCGGCATCTTGGAAATAGCGGTCTTTCGATCCTTTTTGCATGGCTTCCAGGGAACCCATTCCGCGATAAGTTTTATATTTCCGGCCTTCATAAATAATGGTTTCACCGGGCGATTCTTCCACGCCGGCAAATAGTGATCCGGCCATAATGGTATCGGCCCCGGCTGCTATAGCCTTTGGTATATCACCGGTAAAGCGGATGCCACCATCGGCAATCACCGGAATACCGGTGCCTTCAAGTGCCTGTGACACATCGAATACAGCCGATAATTGTGGAATGCCGATTCCTGCAATAATCCGGGTAGTACAAATAGAACCTGGACCTATTCCTACTTTTACGCCGTCGACCCCTATATTCTTAAGGTCCTCGGCTGCCCTGGCTGTTCCTATGTTTCCAACCACCAACTGGGTTTCCGGGAAATGCTTTTTGACTTTCGTTGCTGCATCCAGCACACCTTTGGAATGACCATGCGCCGTATCGATCACAATGGCATCAACTCCATGGTCAACCAAAGCCTGAACCCGGTCGAGCAAATCGGCGGTAACTCCTACTGCTGCCGCCACACGTAAGCGGCCATGTTCATCCTTACAGGCATTCGGGCGTGCTTTAATTTTGATAATATCTTTGTAAGTGATCAGTCCAACCAGTTTATTCTGCTTGTCGACCACGGGTAGTTTTTCAATCTTATGCCGCTGAAGAATATCGGCAGCCTCTTCAAAATCGGTAAATTCGTAAATGGTGATGATATTATCGCGGGTCATCACCTCGCTCACCGGACGGCGTTGGTTTCTTTCGAACCGCAGATCACGGTTGGTAACAATACCCACTAGTTTATGATCACCGTTCACCACCGGAATACCTCCTATCTTATACTCGCTCATAATGTTCAGTGCATCCTCCACCACAGCATCCTCTTTAAGGGTAATCGGATCGAGGATCATCCCGTTTTCGGCCCTTTTAACTTTCTTGACTTCCTGCGATTGTTTTTCGATGCTCATATTTTTATGAAGGACTCCTATGCCACCTTCCTGCGCCATTGCAATAGCCATTATCGAGTCGGTAACCGTAT
The DNA here is from genome assembly GCA_021740045.1 of Bacteroidales bacterium. GTDB lineage: Bacteria > Bacteroidota > Bacteroidia > Bacteroidales > JAIPAP01 > JAIPAP01. The sequence continues at coordinate 17,199 of JAIPAP010000052.1, read as the reverse complement.
CCATCGCAGCCGAAACAACCGGAATATTTAAACGAATATCCCGGGTAAACTGTGTTGAGGTGTTCACTTCGCGGGGAAGCACCTCCGAATAGCGGGGGATCAGCAATACATCATCATATGTAAGGCCCTCACCATGAAATTTATCTGAAAAGAAGCTCATAAGCTTATATTATCGTCTCTTTTTGTTCCTTATTGATTTTTACCTCTAACGGGTTGATAACCTTGGTATTGCCGGTTATATTGCCCGCTATTATAAATGGCGCAAAGGTATGAAAAATAGGAGAGAATCATTCTTAAAATTTGTTAAGAGTATATTAACCGTAAAAACTGCGCATTATCGCACCAATGTAACATTGCCTACCTTTTTGTGTGTATTTCCCTGCCGGCCCGAATATTGAACCTGGTATACATAAGTACCCGGTTCTACCGGTTTACCATTGTGCTTACCGTCCCAGCCCCTGGATTTATCCCTGGTTTCAAATATAAGTTCACCCCAGCGGTTATAGATGCGAAACACATAATTGCCTTCAGGGATAAAAACGAATAAAGGCCGGAAAATATCATTCTTACCGTCATTATTGGGCGAAAAGGCATTCGGCATAAAAAGACCCGGGGCTTGTTGTACGGTGACCTGATTCGACCAGGCTGTATCAACAGTGCTGCAGGAAGTTTCATTGCTGATGGCTCTGACTCGATAAGTAAAAATCCCGGTTCCACCTATCAGGTTGGAGACATCGTCTTCATAGCTATTGATACCCATTTGGAGATCAGTTATTGAGGCCGGTTTATTTTCTTCCTTCCGGATAAGCTGATATTTCTCCGTACCATTTTCAAAGCCTTCGTAGTTATTCCATTCCAAACTATTTGCCTTACGGCCGAGGGCTTCACCCGAGAGATGTATGGTCCGGACCCGGTTCGAGGTGTCGGCCGGTTTATTGCAACTGTCCAGTGTGATCATCCGGTAATAATAAGCCTGCTGATTGGGGTTTGCACTTGCATCGGCAAAGGTTTCAAATTCATTGTTGACTTGCCCGATTGTTTCGATAGCCTGGTATGTATTTCCCGAAGAGCTTCGCTGAATGATAAAACCCTGAACAAATGACGATAGATCGGGCCGATAGTTCAGGTCGATACTTCCGCCCCTATTTACGCTGGCTTTTCTTACATAAAGGGTGTCGGGCTGTTCGGGTTTATGCGCTGTAAAACAAACCCGGCAGGTGGAAGCGGTTTTTGTTCCATCCGAGGAAAATGCCCGGATGAAATAGCAAAGCTTATCTTCGCTTTCGAATTGGGGGATGTGAGTAAAAGTGGTATCTCCATTACCGGTTGAGCCTACTTCCTGGTAAGCGCCGGTGTTTTTTGAAAAAAAGATACGGTACCCGCCCAGGCTGGGTTTCATTCCCACATAACCGGTCCATTGAAGTTGGACGCTATCTGTGCATGGATTGGTACTATAACTCAAAGCCATAGTTTTCCGGGCAAACTGGTAGGGATTGCCTGTGCGGTTATTACAGCTATCTTTTGCCCCTATGGCATAAAAAACAGGTTGTCCGCATGACTTAAAAGAATCATCGATATAGAAGGTGCTGTCGATACCCTGGGGATTACCCGGCAATTTAGACCATGTATTACCTGAGAGGCGAAAAATCTCATAAGCCTTAGTATCTTTTGAACTGCTTGGCTGCCAGCCGATTTGTGTATTGCCTCGTGGTGAAATGCTTATGGAGTCAATCTGGGGAGCAGCCGGCTGAACCACATCTTGAAAAAAATTATTAGCTACATATGATTTTGAAACGCAACCGGCCTCATCACCCATCACAATTCGATAAGCAACCGTATCACCGCAAAGCTGGGGATTTTCCTCAAACTCCCTTTGACCGGTAGTTTCAACATTGATCCAATCCTCATTCCAGGGAAATTTCCGCTGAACTTTGTATTCATCATCGCTTGTTGGCAAGAGGGGAATATGCGGAGCATTCCACTCCATATAAGCTACACTTTTGTTGTTCTGTGCTTCAAGGTGGAGTACAATAGATTGTAGGGTATCAGAAATAATTGAATCGCCGCCATTGGTATGAGTTACCACATAAAAATACCAAGGAGCACCTTCGCGAGGGGTATCGAAATGCTGATAAAAAGTTTCATTATATTCTTCAATGGTTTCTGTTGAGGTAAAAGGCTGATTCATTTCCTCACTGATAAACACCTCATAATGGTCAAAGCCGGCTTCTTCAACAGGCGGCACCCACGTTATTAATGTACTGGTGTTGTTAATCACTTCAATACACCGCAAATAATTTTCCTGCCCATGAGCGATAGCGGAAAGACTTATCAGCAAAATGATCAGAAACCGGTTCAGCATGGTTTCCCGTTTTTGGTTTATTTTTTCCCTACAATCAATTCGTGCAGGGTGTTTTCCGTAAGATAACGATTGGCCAATTCCCGGATTTCTTCCGCAGTAATTGTCTTGATGCGTTTCAGGAATTTTGCATAATAATGATAATCGAGGTCGTATTCCAGGATATCTTTCAGGCGGTCGGCTGCAGCAATAGGGCCATCAATACTACGGAGGAAGGTGCCGCTCATATAATTCTTTACCAGGTGCAGTTCTTCATCATTTACCGCTTCATCCCGGAGTTTCTTAAGCTCTTTGTAAATCTCCTCCACGGCCTTTCCGGCAACTTCTGCGCCTACTTCTGAAGTGATAAAAAACACCCCGGAGCGATGCAATGGAATCAAGGCCGAGCCAATACCATAGGTATACCCCTTGTCTTCGCGAATATTTTTCATCAGGCGCGAGCCAAAAAATCCGCCAAGAATAGTGTTAACAACCTGCATTCCTATATAATCGGGATGCTTACGGTTAAACATGCGCTTCCCGATTCGCAAGGCCGATTGTAATGCTTCTTCCTTCGGAATAAAATGCCGAAGTTCGGGTGAAGGAATGACCTGATACTCACGTGCTCCGTTCAACGCCTTATATGACCAGTCTTCCTTTCCAAAGTGGTCGTTTAAAAGACCAATAACATCCTCATCAACCAAGCCAGCTACAATGATCTTGCATTGATCGGCCGAATAATGTGCTTTATGAAACGCTATTAATTGCTCACGGCTTATACGGTCGAAATCTTCGGGATTCAAGCGCTGCCCATAGGGGTGCTCCGCCCCGAAAAGGTATTCTGTAAAATGGGTCCGGGCCAGATAGCTTACCTTTTGACTATTGATCAGGTAATTATGTTTTTGCTTATTGGCGAAAATTTCAAACTCATGCTGCGGAAAAACAGCATTTTTGATAATGTCTTCAACAACCGGAAGGGTGTTTTTGAGATGTTTATTAAGGGAATAAAGCTCTATGTATGCATTATCTTTTGATATATTGTTGTCCAGATGCGCCCCATAGTAATCGAGCTTACGGGATATTTCTTCCGACGAATTCCCGGAAGTTCCTTCCTTTAGCAGACTATTGGTCGATCTTGCAACCAGGGAGGCATCCTGAAACCAGGTTCCCGCCGGAAAAATAAACTCGATCCTCGACAACGCTATCTTACCGCTATTAAGCAAATACACCGGAATACCATTATCAAGCTTGTATTTAACCGGCTGTATCAGGTTATCGACCAGGTTTTCCGTATCCAGGGATTGTATTTCGGGTTGTTTGGTTCTGCTATTGCTCATTATGATTGTTTTTAGCTTTGTAATAAAGGGTTGAACAATTGGTAGGGATTAATATTGCATTAGCTTCCCGCTGGATGTCTTCGGGTTTAACAGCTTGGTATTTATCGATTTCATGGTTCACCAGTGAGGCATCACCCAAAAGTTCACCATATGCCAGTTGAAATGCCCGCTCTTGCACCCGCATCTCATAAAATGTGAGTGTAGCTTCCACTTTGTTTTTAACTTTCTGAAGTTCGTCATTATCAACCAGGGAAGCCTTAAGCTTGTCCAGTTCAGCTTCGATAGCCTTTTCGGCTTCTTCAAAAGTAATCCCGTGGTGAAGCTTTCCATATATGACCAGAAGTCCTTCCTCAATTTCTCCGGTAACGAAAGCCTGGATATCGCTAAAGAGTTTTTGTTTCTTGACCAGTTCCTGGGTAAAGCGCGAGGAATCGCCATTGGAGAACAAGTCGGTAATAAGGTCATGAGCATAATAGCGGGAGTCGAGACGCGAGGCCATATGATAGGCTTTCCCAAGCACATCAAAGGGGACATCCCGTTCCACGGTTTCTTGCCTTGCTTGCTTTTGATGGGGTTCCTGCGGCAAGACCCTATTGTAGGTCTCTCCTGCCGGAATACTTCCAAACCACTTTTCGGCCAGCATTTTAACTTCATCAACCTCAATGTTACCGGCAATGCTCAGGATTGAATTGTTCGGATTGTAGAATTTGTGGTAAAACGATTTAACATCCTCCATTTCGGCGCCCGTAATGTGGGAAATATCCCTGCCAATAGTGGGCCATTGATATGGATGAACCTCGAATACCATTGGCCTGAGTAACATCCAAAAGTCACCATAAGGCTGGTTTAAATAGTTCTGCTTGAATTCTTCGCTAACAACATTCCGCTGCACTTCGAGGCTTTTTTTGGAAAACGCCAGGTTGAGCATACGGTCCGATTCCAGCCAAAAAGCAGTTTCTATGTTTTGCTTCGGAAGAGTGAGGTAATAATTGGTCATATCACTATTGGTAAAAGCATTGTTTTCCCCTCCCACCCTTTCGAGGGGTTCATCATATACCGGAATATTCATCGAGCCCCCGAACATCAGGTGCTCAAAGAGGTGGGCAAAACCTGTTTTATCGGGTTGTTCATCCTTGGAACCCACATCGTAAAGCACGTTTACAGCCACCATGGGTGTAGTTTTATCGGTATGAACGATAACCCGTAGTCCATTATCCAGTGCAAACTTTTCAAAATTGATCATATAGTATAGCTTGTTTTACCAAAATGGCAAAGTTAACTTATTAAAACGACAGCCAATGGAAATTATTGATACAACATCGGAAATACCCCCAGTGTTGAAATGACTTCCACATATCATCAATCCAATACAATTTAGAAATTAGATTAAAATATTAATTTTGCGCAAAATTGAAATGTTACACCAATTTATATTTAACGATATGAAAAGAGATAACAAGGTATTCGATCTTATTGAACTTGAAAGGCAACGTCAAACGCATGGTATAGAGCTTATTGCCTCAGAAAATTTTGTAAGTCCGCAGGTGCTGGAAGCTATGGGGTCGGTGCTTACCAACAAATATGCCGAAGGGTATCCCGGCAGGCGTTATTACGGAGGATGTGAAGTGGTCGATCAAACCGAGCAAGAAGCTATTGACCGTGCAGCAGAGCTTTTTGGAGCTGAGTATGTAAACGTGCAGCCCCATTCGGGCGCCCAGGCCAATATGGCTGTTTTTCTTACGGTGCTCAAACCGGGTGATAAGTTCATGGGGCTCGACCTGTCACATGGCGGCCATCTTTCCCATGGTTCTAAGGTCAATTCATCAGGTATTCTTTATGAACCCATCCCTTATGGCGTTGATGAAGACTCAGGCCTTATCAATTACGAAAAGATGGAAGAGATCGCTTTGAATGAAAAGCCGAAAATGATCGTAGCCGGAGCCTCTGCATATTCGAGAGACTGGGACTACAAGCGTATGCGCGAAATTGCCGATAAGGTTGGCGCCATCCTTATGGCCGATGTGGCACATCCTGCAGGGCTTATTGCACGCGGATTATTGAACGATCCCATCCCTCATTGCCATGTTGTTACCACCACTACGCACAAAACCCTTCGCGGCCCCAGAGGCGGTATGATCATCATTGGTCGTGATTTTGAGAACCCCTGGGGATTAAGCACCAAGAAAGGTAAAGTAAAGAAATTCTCTACCCTGATCAAGTCTGCCGTATTTCCTGGTATTCAGGGCGGACCGCTGGAGCATGTGATTGCTTCCAAAGCCGTTTCGTTTGGTGAAGCCCTAACGGATGAATATCTCGACTACATAAAGCAAGTTCAGAAAAATGCCCAGGCAATGGCGCAGACCTTTGCCGATAAAGGTTATCACGTGATCTCGGGCGGCACCGACAACCATCTGATGCTGATCGATCTTCGTCCTAAATTTCCCGACATTTCAGGACGACAAGTAGAAGATGCACTGGTACAAGCCGATATTACCGTGAATAAAAACATGGTCCCCTTCGACAGCCGCCCCCCACTTCATACATCCGGTTTACGAATTGGAACACCGGCTGTTACCACCCGCGGATTAAAGGAGGACCAGATGAAAGGCATTGTTGAACTGATCGATGAAGTAATCAGGGACATCGACAACGAAGAAACCATAAAATCGGTTAAAAATCGGGTTAACGATATGATGATTGAATACCCATTGTTTGCCGGTTAATCAACGTATGTTTGTAAATAATTGCGAAAGCGGAAGACCTGGTTGTTTTCCGCTTTTTTTGTTTTGTTAGTCCAATGTTTTGTCATATGTTCAATTATTAATAATTTATTAACACTCTAAAAAACTGATAATCCGATGGTTTATATATTTTTGGCTAAAATGGTTTTTGAATTTAAAACAAAATAATTGTATATTTAAACAAAACTAATTAATGATCAGTTAAATATATAACTGCAAATCAAGAAGAGGGGGCTAAATATGAAAACACTCTACCTTGTACGACATGCAAAATCCTCGTGGAAAGATCCCGAACTATCGGATTTAGAGCGACCTTTACTTGAAAAAGGACTGAAGCGGACCAAATTGGTCATTGACGAACTGCTAAAGAAAAAAGTAAGGGTTGATCTGATTGTTTCATCACATGCTGTTAGGGCATTTGAAACTGCAAAAATACTGGCTAAGGCCCTCGATTACCCCCCGGAAGACATCCGTATTGAAAAACAAATCTACCATACCGACGCCGATTCGCTATTCCACCAGTTTTACGATTTGCCCGAGGAAAGCAAATCAATGATGCTTGTTGGACACAACCCCACGATTACCAATTTTGCCAATAAGTTCCTGACCAATAAGCTCGATTCCTTGCCCACCTCAGGGGTAGTGTGCATTGAATTTGATACTGATGAATGGGAAGGGATCATCGATGCTAAAAACAAACCAATCTTTGTTATCAATCCAAAAAAAATCAAGAAGAAAAAAGGCTCCTGATAGAAAATAAAGGCTTGATAATTACGTCATATTAAGAGCCTTTTAGTCGATAAAAGTGATGAGCTAAAGGTGTTTGTATGTATAAATGCAGGGAGTAGCGAATATGCCAAGAAGTAGTAGTGCACAATTGATGAATCGTGAAATAAGTTGGATGTATTTTAATGCAAGGGTGCTGCAGGAAGCCGCCGATCCATCTACACCCTTGATCGAACGTATTAAGTTCCTGGGAATTTTCTCCAATAATCTCGACGAGTTTTACCGCGTGCGGGTAGCCACCCTCAACCGCATGGTAATGTACAACAAGAAGAAAAATAATCCATACATCGATTTTGACCCCCAGGAGATCCTCGACAAAATCGGTGAAATAGAATTCCAGCAACAAAAGCAATTTGCAAACATTTACCGGCATATTGTTCGAGAGCTTTCGAATCATAACATCTACCTGGTTGATGAAAAAACGCTTAAGTCGGAACACGGAAGTTATGTTAAAAAATATTTCCGCAACAACATCCGGCCACACTTATTTCCCATCATGCTATCGAATTTCGAGGCCTCTTCTTCACTCAAAGATAAATCGATCTATTTGGCCATCGATCTTAAAAGCAACCATCATGATGTAAAGGAACGTTATGCATTGATGAAAGTCCCATCGGATTCATGTCCCCGCTTCATTATCCTGCCCGAAATTGATGGGAACAAATACATTATCCTGCTCGATGATGTTATCCGTTATTCCTTGTCCGATATTTTTGATCTTTTTGGTTATGATGAATATGATGCCTATACTGTAAAATTCACCCGCGATGCTGAGCTTGACATTGATAATGATGTATCCAAAAGCTTTATCGATGTTATGGCCGAAAGCCTCAAACAGCGAAAAGCAGGAACTCCGGTAAGGTTTATTTACGACAAATCGATGCCGGCCAATCTGCTTAAGACCCTCACCCGAAAGCTGGGAATCACCAAAAACGACACCCTCACACCACGGGGCCGTTATCATAACTTCAAGGATTTTATGAAATTCCCCAACGTGGGAAGCCGGCAAATGGAACATGAGCACCTGCCTTCATTGGTGCACCCCGACTTGCCGATCAATCAAAGCATTATGGCCGCCATGAAGGAAAAGGATATCATGTTGCATTATCCTTATCAAACATTCCAGCATATTATCGACTTGTTGCGCGAAGCTTCCATTGATCCCAAGGTACGCGCGATTAAAATGACCCTTTACCGGGTAGCACGGGATTCGAATGTGATCAATGCCCTTAAAAATGCAGCCCGTAACGGAAAGCAGGTAACTGTATTCCTGGAGTTGCAGGCCCGTTTTGACGAAGAAGCCAACATTTACTGGAGCCAAACCCTTCAGAATGAAGGGGTGAAAATTATACAGGGCATTCCTGGTTTTAAGGTTCACGGCAAATTGTTGCTGATCAGAAGAAAAGAAGATGGTGAAAACGTTTATTACGCCAATATTGGTACGGGTAACTTTAATGAAGAAACAGCACGCATTTATGCCGATGATGGTTTGCTTACCGCAAACCCGGCATTGACTAATGAAGTGAATAAAGTCTTTTATCTTTTCGAAAGCAAATACAATCCGCCCCGCTTTAAAGAGCTTGTAGTAGGCCCTTTTAGCATGCGGAATTTCTATATTAAGCTGCTCAACCGCGAAATACGTGCCGCCAAAGAAGGCAAGGAAGCCTGGGTTATATTAAAAATGAATAGCCTGGTGGATAAAAAAATTGTCCGTAAACTGATAAGCGCCAGCAAAGCAGGCGTAAAAATCAAGTTGGTCATTCGTGGCATTTGCGTTTTGGTTCCTGGTATCCCCGGTATTTCCGATAAAATCGAGGCCATCAGCATAGTAGACCGATTCCTGGAACATTCACGCGTATTTATCTTTTGCAATCAAGGCGATCCCCTGTATTATATCAGTTCAGCCGACTGGATGGTGCGTAACTTCGACCATCGTATTGAAGTCGCTGTACCGGTGTACAATAAGGAAATAAAGCAAGAACTTTGGGATATGCTTCAAATACAACTGAGTGATAATGATAAGGCCCGTTTGCTCGACAACCAGGAAAAAAATGACTATAAACAAGCATCCACAGGGGCCAAAGCAATGCGCTCGCAAGTAGAGATCTATCGTTACTTAAAACGGAAACAGAAAAAAATGATAGGCCAGCGTGAAGCCCGGAAACCTGAAGAAGTCAAAGAGGAAATTAAGGATTAAAACATCCTTAAATGGATAATATATATTCCATTTCCCAAAATAATTCTACCTTTGAGAAGGAATTCAGGTCGCCTTATACCAAGGCCCTGTGATGAAACGTTGTGTTTTGAGCACATATTAACCAAAGATGCATTTGATAAAGTTTTCAAACCATAACTCGACCAATACAAACTTTAGATCAGTATTACTAATTGCATTAGGAATACAAAACACCACATACCAATCAATATGAAGCGTAATATAATTATTGCCCTTGGCATTGCTATCCTGGCCATCGTTTTATCGTGGTATTTTTTGGGAACCAGTGAAAGCGGCTCCCAGCAGATAGCCGTACCGGTAAAAAAAGGTGAGTTCGTAATAAGTGTAACCACCACCGGTGAGTTGGAAGCCCGAAACAGTGAGCAGATCTATGGCCCCTCAGGACTGCGGCAAATCCAGGTGTACCAGGTAAAGATCAGCAAAATGGTACCTGACGGCACCGTGGTTGATTCCGGTGATTTTGTGGCCGAGTTGGATAAATCGGAAATTACCAATAAGATAAAAGACTTGGAGAGCGAGTTGGAAAAGCTGCGCTCGCAATATACCAAAACCCGGCTCGACACCTCCCTCACCTTACGGAGCGCCCGCGAAAACCTGGTGAATTTGCAGTATGCCATGGAACAAAAGAAGATCGAGCTGAAACAATCGAAATATGAACCACCGGCAACCATCCGTAAGCTGGAGATCGAACTGGAAAAACAAAAGCGGGAACTGAAGCAAGCCCGGGAAAATTATCAGCTTAAGCTGGAAAAAGCCGCTGCCGATATGCAGGAGGTAACGGCCTCACTCAATCAATCGCAGCGAAAATACCAGCAAATGCGGGAGGTTCAGAAAGATTTTACGGTTAAAGCGCCCCAAGCCGGTATGGTGGTTTATAAGCGTAACTGGAGAGGCCAGAAGCAGGGTGTTGGCGAAACGCTCAGTGCATGGGATAATGTGGTGGCTACCTTACCGGATCTTTCGGAAATGATCTCAAAAACCTATGTGAATGAAATCGATATCAGTAAAGTAAAAACCGGACAGGAAGTAAGAATTGGTATCGACGCCTTTCCCGACAGAAACTATACGGGCAAAGTAACCGAAGTAGCCAATATGGGGCAAAAAATGCGAAATTCAAATGCCAAGGTGTTCGAAGTTAATATTTTACTAAATGAATCGGATACCATTTTGCGACCGGCCATGACTACCAAAAATGAAATCATAACCGATGTGGTTGATGATGTATTGCACCTGCCGCTGGAATGCATCCATTCCAACGACAGTGTAACCTATGTATACTTGGCTGACAGGGCTGTAAAACAGCAAATTGAAGTAGGCAAAAGCAACGAAAATGAAATAATTGTTAAAGCAGGCTTAAGAGAAGGAGATGAAGTATTGCTTACCGCTCCCGAAGAGCCCGAAACATATGAACTCATACCACTAAAGCCATAAATACATTGCAGCGCTATTTATACATATTAAATGTAGCCCTCGAATCGGTGGGGCTTAATAAGTTCAGGAGCATCCTCACGGCCCTGGGTATTATTTTTGGCGTGGCCGCAGTAATTGCCATGCTGGCGATTGGTAATGGCGCCCGGCAGGAGATCCTGGAACAAATGAAATTGGTGGGCGTTAATAACATTATCATCAACTATAAATCGCTCGATAATTCATCGGGAGAGAACGGGGACGAAAACAGTGAGGATCAGAAAAGCATGACCAATAAATTCTCTCCGGGCCTAACTCTGGATGATGCCCGCAGTATAAGAGAGATCATTCCCTCTGTACATAAGGTAAGCCCACAGGTAAGTTACAAGGTGCCGGCCGTTAAGAGCGGTATTCAGCGGACAGTGACCCTCAATGGGGTGGAACCCGATTTCTTTGGGGTTTTCAATCTTGATTTACTTAAGGGACAGATGTTTTCCCGTAAACACCTTGAAAAGGGGAAGCCGGTTTGTATTATAGGCTCAGAGATAAAATCAACCTTCTTCCCACAGGAAGACCCCGTTGGTAAATATATTAAATGCGGTAATGTGTGGTTAAAGGTAGTGGGTGTACTCAGAAGTCGTAATGTTAGCAGCGAATTCACCAAAAGTGCAGGCATCAGCAGTTACAGCAATACAGTATTTGCCCCCATACAAACCATCCTGACCCGTTTTCGCGATCGATCGATAGTTACCGCCGACAAACTGGAGGGAAGGAATGCAGTAGCGATAGCAAGAAATGCAGTAATTATGGTGGAATCGGATGATGAGAAAGCCGGCCATAATCAGCTTGATAAGATCATTGTCCAGGTTGATAAAAGCCAAAGCCTTGCCCCCACTTCCGATATCCTGAACCGCATGCTTAAAAGACGCCACTCGGGGATTGAAGATTTCGAGATACAGGTACCCGAGTTGCTGCTGAAGCAGGAACAACGAACCAAAGATATTTTCAATATCGTACTGGGCGCAATTGCCAGTATATCGCTAATTGTTGGTGGCATTGGTATTATGAACATAATGCTGGCCTCTGTCATGGAACGCATACGAGAAATCGGTATTCGCATGGCCACCGGGGCACGACGAAAGGATATTATTTTCCAGTTTGTTTCCGAAGCCACGCTGATCAGTATTACCGGAGGATTGATCGGGATTGTTTTTGGTATTGCCCTGGCCAAGATCATTATGAGCCTTACCGATATTCTCACCATTGTATCATGGGATTCCATATTGATCTCCTTTGGCGTTTCGGTAGCCGTTGGTATTATATTTGGATACATGCCGGCCAAACAAGCTGCAGAACAAGATCCGGTAGCATCATTGAGGTATGAATAAAAGCACAACTTTCATGTATACACCTAAATCACTCCTTATTGTCCTGCTCGTTTTTCTGAACCTGCAATTTGTAAGGGGGCAGAATAACAACATTAAACAACTAACCCTACAGGAGGTAATTGAAATTGCCAAAAACCAGTCGCCCGATGCGTTATCGGCCAAACATCGCTTTAGGAGCAATTATTGGGAATACCGGACTTACAAAGCCGGTTTTATGCCGATGCTCGATTTGGAAGGGACTCTACCTGAGCTAAGCCGCTCAATCGACCGTATCACAGTGGGCGGACAGGAAAGCTTTGTGGAACGCGAGTTTATGAGTTCATCGTTAAATATGTCGTTATCCAAAAATATCGGACTTACCGGCGGACAGATCTTTGTTAATTCCGAATTGCAGCGCATAGACCTGTTTCAAGACTCAACCATAACCTCCTATCTCACTACCCCACTAAACATTGGTTTCAGGCAGCCGCTTTTCGCCCATAATGAATTCAAATGGGATAAAAAAATTGAGCCCCTTAAATACAAGGAAGCCAAACGAAATTACCTCGAAAACATGGAGAGCGTTGCCATTACGGCAACCAATTATTTTTTCGATCTCCTCCTGGCCCAGATTAACTTGAAGATTGCCCGCGTTAACCAGGCTAACAATGACACCCTTTATAAAATAGCCCAGGGCAGATACAACCTCGGCACCATAGCCGAGAATGAACTTTTACAGCTCGAGCTCAGCCTGCTTAATGCCAATGCTCAATTGGAACAAGCTGAGTTGAATATGGAAATGAAGCTGTTCGATCTCAAATCATACCTTCGCGTTAAAGAAGATATTGATATCAAATTAATACCTCCGAATAAAACCTATGACATACAGGTGGAAGTTAATAAAGCCATTACCGAAGCCTATGATAACCGGGCCGATGCCCTGTCTTTTGAGCGCAAGCTGCTGGAAGCCCGTAGCAATGTAAACAGGGCGAAGCGTGAAAACCGCTTTAATGCCGACCTTTATGCCGTATATGGCTTAAACCGTACTGCCGATGAATTTTTCGAAGCCTACCAAGACCCGCGTGACCAGCAACGATTGATGGTCGGATTTCAAATACCCATTCTCGATTGGGGATTGGCCAAAGGAAAAATCAAAATGGCGGAATCCAACCAAGAACTGGTAAAAACCTCGGTGGAACAGCAAAAGATCGATTTCGACCAGGAAATTTTTCTTAAAGTCCGCCAGTTTAATATGCAGGAAAATCAGCTTCAAATAGCAGCCAAAAGTGATACCGTAGCCCGAAAGCGATACAATGTTACCAAGCAGCGTTACCTTATCGGCAAGATCGACATCACCGACCTGAACATCGCCCAAACTGAGAAAGACAATGCACGCCAGGGTTACATTAGCACGCTTCGCGATTATTGGATAAACTATTTGCAACTTCGTCGACTCACTCTTTATGATTACCGGCAAAGCAAACCCTTAGAATTTGATATAGAAGAAGTTTTATAACGCCCCGGTAAATTACAGCGTAGTTGCACAATAACAGAGTTGAGATTAGGGCATTTTAAAATTAACTGCATAGCAGCCTGGATTCTCAAAAACTTCACACTCTGGCGTAAACATTACCATAGTGCATTTGTTATGGTTTGCCGGTTGTGGAAATCAAGTATCAGGACATAAATTATTCAAAACCGGGCAATCATTTATTAATATGGAAAATGTAATTTAGCATTTAATTTAAGTTTATAAACAACTTTAATTTTAGATCTTTAAAACGAGCGAAATAAATTAAACTCAAAAACAGAAAAATATGGCAGTATTAGTTGGTAAGAAAGCACCATTATTTGAAACAATAGCCGTAGTGAACGGCCATGAAATTGTTGAAAAGTTCTCATTGGAGCAGTACATCGGTAAAAAGCATGTGGTTTTCTTCTTTTATCCTAAAGATTTCACTTTTGTATGCCCAACAGAGATCATTGCTTTTCAGGAAAGAATGGCCGAATTTGAAAAGCGGCATGTTGCTGTTGTAGGTTGTTCAACCGATTCGGAATACTCTCATTGGGCTTGGCTAAACACTCCACCCAGCAAAGGAGGCATTCAAGGTGTGGAGTTCCCTCTTGTTTCCGATCTTTCAAAAACCATTTCGAAAAACTTCGATGTACTGGCCGGTGATTATGAATACAACGAAGATGATGAGCTGGAATTCGACGGTGAACCGGTAGCATATCGCGGATTGTTCCTCATCGATAAGCAGGGCGTGGTACGTCATCAATTGGTAAACGATATGCCCCTTGGACGTAGCGTAGATGAAGCGCTCCGCATGGTGGAAGCTCTGCAGCATTATGAAGAGAATGGCGAAGTTTGTCCGGCCGACTGGCATGAAGGCGAAAAAGCCATCAGCGAAACCCATGAGAGCATAGCCGATTACCTGGCGGGTAAATAAGAAATTCAAAATATACACCAAATAGAGGCTGGTTTTCCAGGTTAAGATGAGAAATTGATGTGTTTTCAACTAGCACTAAGCCCGTTTGATCATAAACGGGTTTTTTTTTGCCCATTAATTATTAACTTTACACTCCATCACCTAAAACAGACCCTCATGAAAAAGCTTTTAACGATTATTCTTTCAGTACTGACTATGGCGGTATCAAGTCAGGTTAGTTATGAACAAAGCGCCAGCGGCCTTAATGTGCCTGAACTGGACGGTGGCCGCACCGAACTTGAATTTGCCGACATTAACCAGGATGGGCATGTTGATATCCTGTTTATCGGGGATCACGGTTCACCTTACATCAATACCAACCAGCATGGTATAATGGTGTGGTTTGGCGATGGCACCGGAAATTTCTCCAGCGAAATGAATGGGAATTTTGGCTACGGAGGCATTGCCATTGGGGATGTGAACAACGACGGGCACCTGGATGCCGGCTATGGTATGCACCATAATTATTCTTCCAATGATCTTGGCGATCAACTGATAGAAGTTGCCTTGGGCGATGGCACCGGAACCAATTGGACACCCTGGGACGATGGCCTGGCCACCAATGGCGAAACCTGGGGCATGTTCGGCACCGATTTCGCCGACGTGGATAACGACGGCGACCTTGATATCGGTAGCATTTCCTTTGGAGCCGGCGCCGGCGTGCATGTATACTTAAATAACATGGACGGAACCTGGGAACAAAGCTTCGGCTTTTTAAACGGTAACTCCGATATGCTTTTCGATTTTGGCGATCTGAACAATGACGGATACATGGATTTCGCAGTATCGCATCAATATGGGAGTTGTTATTTTGGTGATGGCACCGGTAATTTCAACCTTAACGATAATGGGTTGCCGGGCGGTGGCTCCTATGGCAGGTCAGGAACGTCTATAGGAGATGTTAACAATGACGGGGCTATGGATTTTGCCTTTGTCGGCAGTAACGGCGAGCCACAGGTTTGGTATTTCAATACCGAAGTCCAGCAATGGAGCGATCTATCCAGAAATCTCCCCTCAAGCGGCAATTTTGATCTAACCCAGTTATGGGATATGGATGTGGATGGCAACACCGACTTGGTGGCCTTTGGGAATGCTTTGGGTAAAGTTTGGTTGGGTGACGGTAACGGCGAATGGACTGAAGTGGCTCAATTTACAGTGCCCGACAATGGCAATGGAGAAGCCTTGCGTGTGGGAGGTGATATAGATAACAATGGAAAGCCGGAAATCATTTTGGTGGCTGAGGAAAATGAAGGCTGGTGGCAATATCAAAATAAAATGTATTGTTTTGTTGAAACCACCGCGGCAAGCCAATTATCGGTTACGCCCGTTTATCCAAAAGGCAATGAGATCATCCTTGCCGGTGGCATCCGAAACATCCGGTGGGCCGCCGCCGTACCCGGTAATGAAAGCGCGAATGTAAGCCTTGAATACTCCGTTAATGGTGCCTCAGGCCCGTGGAATACCATAGCCGAAGAAACTCCCAATAATGGCTGCTACCAATGGCCCATCCCCGACGAAAACTCAACCGATTGTTACATACGATACACCATTAATACAGGAGGGAGCCCAGCTACAGCCATTACACCGGCTTCCTTTAACATTGCAGGGGGCAGTTCATCACAACAGCAAACCACCGACCTTAATGAAGGTTTTCAATTTGTATCATCATACATTAACCCCGATGAACCGGATATGATGATTGTGCTCTCGGGATTGATAGATGAAAGCCTTGATTTTGTCCGCAATTCCGAGGGAGAAGTTTTGCAGAAAATCGGTCCTGAGTGGATCAACAACATCGGTGACTGGCAAACCACCGAAGGCTATTTGTTTAAAATGACAGCTGATGATGAACTGACCCTGAGCGGCGACCTCATCGATCCGCTCACTCCTATTCAACTGGGGGCCGGTTACCAATTTGTAAGCTATCTGCCGGAAGAAAGCATCGACGCTTTGGCCGCCTTTGAAAACATTATTGGTGATGATCTTGAGTTCATTCGCAACTCGAGCGGGGAAGTGCTTCAAAAGATCGGTGATAACTGGGTGAACAACATCGGTATGTGCAATCCGGGCGAGGGTTACCTGATAAGGATGAACGGAGATGCTGAGTTGATTTACAATGTGCCTGTTGGTGATTAGTTTCCTAAGGTTATTTGTGAAAATTAGTAATCCATTAGCGTGAATTGGCGGACTGGACTAAAATTCAAAATTCAGTTGTTCTGAATTCTTAATTCTCTAGAGGCCTTTTAGCATGGCCAGAAAGATTGATGGTGATGGGTACCGATTGATAAAGATTGAGGGTTTCTCCGGCATATTCCCTTGTGATCAATATATAAGCCAACCGCTACCAGGGATCAAGCCGCTGGCAGGGTGACGCCCGATGCCATTTGCAATCTTAGGTATGCTATCTATCCCTAACGCCTGCCCAGTGGTACTGTAAATCCTATCATTAAAGGTGGTATGGACTGGCTTTTAACATCCTGTTCCTCATTAGTAATATC
>JAIPAP010000051.1 GCA_021740045.1 Bacteroidales bacterium | reverse complement strand
GGGATCATCAGTTAGCCCGGCATATCTTATGCCATCAGTAAGCGATTCTATGACATATACATAATACATGGTAACTAAAAAAGGGGGAACCACTGCTCCCCCTCTATCTACTTGATTATATGTGGGCCCACTTGGACTTGAACCAAGGACCACCTGATTATGAGTCAGGTGCTCTAACCAACTGAGCTATGGGCCCGTTATATTTGTATTTGGTTTATCCCCATACGATCAATCAATTACTTTAGCTATCTTGAACCAAGGACCACCTGATTATGAGTCAGGTACTCCCCGCCCGACCGTACCTCGTACGGGCGGGTAACCAACTGAGCTATGGGCCCAATTTACTATTCTTTTTTTTATCCATCCTAATAATCAGGTATCCTTTTGGTGGAGGGCTTTCCGATCATTAGTCCGGCGGCCTAACCTCCCGATAACCATCGGGATGAGCTATGGGCTCAAAAATTAAATCCCGGTTAAGGCTGGGATTTGAAGCTGCAAAATTACATATTTGCAGGTAAATTTCAATGGGCTTTGTTTAATTTTTTAAGACTTTTAACTGCATGAAAAACAACGACATAAAGAATATTATATTTGATTTTGGTGGGGTCATCATTAATATTGAACCTCAAAAGGTAGGTGAAACCTTACAGAAAATGGGGGTGAGTAATGTAGAACAACTCCACCAAAGGCTCATTGAAGAGGGGATTTATTATAAAATTGAAATCGGGGCGATCAAACCCCAGGATTTTCGTGATGCTGTAAAAGATTTTGCCGATATTAAATTATCCGATGAACAGGTGGATGAGGCATGGAATAGCTTGATATTGGAAATTCCTCAAGCCAGGATCGAAGTATTGCAGCAAGTTGCAAAGCATTACTGGACTTTTCTTTTGAGCAATACCAACGAAATTCATTATCATTTTTACAATGATTATGTTCAACAAACATTCAAAGAAGGCGAACTGAAAGATTTCTTCGAAAGGGCTTACTTTTCACATGAGATGGGAATGCGTAAGCCTTCCGATGAAATTTTTAATGTGGTGCTGAAGGAAAATGAACTTAATCCACAAGAAACCCTATTCATTGACGATTCGCAGGAAAACCTCGATACCGCCTCCCGATTAGGTATTCAAACTTACCTGCTTTCGGAAGAGCGGGAACTTACAGAAATGTTCAACGGTGGTAGGCTGGTCATTTAAACCTTATTTTCTTTCATTAACCGGTAAATGGTGGTTTTGCCTATGCCTAGCTTCTTAGCCACCATGCGTACCTTATTGTCATATTTATCCAGGAAATGACGGATAATCTTTTGATCGTATTCCTCGAGGGTCATTTCTTCGAGCAAAAAATCATTTATGGTACCGGTGGAGCTAAAAGTGATATCTTCCTCATCGATCACCCCGTCGTTTGTCATAACGGCAGCCAGTTCCATAACGGCTTTTAATTCCCGAACATTTCCCGGGAACGGATGCTTACGCAATTTGGTCATGGCTTTAGGGGTGATCTTCATGGGCTTCATGTCGTTCTTCTCGCAAAAATCATCCAAGAAAAACTTTGCCAGGAGGAAGATGTCGTTTTCACGTTCGCGCAATGGCGGTAAATAAATGGGCATGCCAAGCAACCGGTAATAAAGGTCTTCCCTGAAGTTACCGCTTCTAACTTCTTCCATCAGGTTTTTATTGGAAGCCACAATGATCCTGAGGTCCAGCTTAATAATCTTGTTACTGCCGATACGGGTTACTTCTTCTTCCTGCAACACGCGCAAGAGCTTGCTTTGCATGTTTAAATCCATATCGGCAATCTCATCGAGGAAAAGTGTGCCGCCGTTGGCTTCCTCGAATTTACCAATGCGCCGGCTGTTGGCCCCGGTAAAAGCGCCTTTTTCGTGTCCGAACATCTCGCTTTCGATCAATTCATCGGGAATGGCCGTAACATTAACCGGTACAAAGGGTTTTGAACGCCGCGGCGAATTATAGTGAATGGATTTAGCCACAAGCTCTTTACCCGTCCCGGTTTCTCCGGTAATCGACACGGCTATATTAGTTTTTGCCGCTTTGTCAATTAACCCAAACACTTTATTAATAGCCTTACTTTCGCCTTTTATCAGGTTGCCCAGCTGATACCTTTTACCAACTTCTTCCTCCAGGTGAGATACTTTTTTCTTCAGTCGTTCGCGCTCCTTTAGGTTTTTAAGGAGATTCCACAAGCGGTCTTTAGTATCTTCATCCTTGATCACATAATCGTATGCGCCTTTTTTAAGCAACTCAATGGCCGTTGACACCTCACTTTGTCCTGAAACGATTATGACCGGCAAGTCGGGATTAAATTCATGAAGCTTTTGAAGTATCTCCAATCCCTTCATCCCGGGCAGGTAATAATCGAGGAGTACAGCCGATGGGTCTTTGTATAGGTTTTCGAGGCATTCTTTACCGGTTGAAAATGTTTCAACCTCATATTCAGGATTCAACGAAAGGTGATGCGCCATCACCTTGGCGAAAATCTGATCGTCTTCAACTATGAAAATTCGGAAAGGTTCCACGTTACTTATTTTTACTGCTTAAATATACAAAATCATTATTTAAAACAACAAATCCTGATGATAGTTTATTAACATTTTGTTTTATACATGAACGCAATTTCCGTTAACAGATTGTCAATATCATCAGCAAGATCAAGGTTTACAAGCTTCATGCGGTAGGGTTTAAAATTTTTTATTCCCTTAAAATAACCACTATAAAGTTTTCGCATTTCCAAAATAGCTTGCCGCTCACCTTTCCAATCTATTTCCATATGCAAATGTGTTTTACAAATTTCCACTCTTTCATCTATAGTGGGTGGAGCCGGTTCAATACCGGTGGTGAGGTATTGCTTTATATTTTTAAAGATCCAGGGATTTCCCATTGCAGCCCTTCCAATCATCAACCCTGCAGGTCTGTATTCATCAATTGCTGCTTTTGCCACCGGTCCACTGTTAATGTCGCCATTTCCAATAATCGGAATGGTGATGTTAGGATCAAGTGCCAATTTACCGATCAAGGTCCAATCGGATATACCCTTATAAAATTGGGAACGGGTCCGGCCATGAATAGTAAGGGCTGCAATGCCGGCATTCTGAAGGCGAAATGCCGCTTCTTCGATGTTTTTGTTATTCTCATCCCATCCCAAACGCGTTTTTACGGTTACCGGGAATGATGTGACCTTTACAACTTCTCGGGTCATCTTTTCCATTAAGGGGAGGTCTTTTAGAACTGCCGCCCCACCTCCTTTATTAACCACTTTTCGCACCGGGCACCCAAAATTGATATCGATAAAATCGGGATTACTTTCCGAAGCTACTTCGGCTGCTTTTTTCATGGAATCGACATTATGCCCGAAAACCTGTATTCCAATGGGGCGCTCATCTTCATAAAAATCCAGCTTTTTACGGCTTTTTGTGGCATCGCGAATTAATCCTTCGGACGATATAAATTCGGTGATTAATACATCGGCGCCAAACCATTTACAGATCCTTCGAAATGGGGGATCGGTGACATCTTCCATCGGGGCTAAAAATAAGGGTTGTTTTCCTATGTCGATTGAACCGATTTTCACGTTGGCAAAAATAGTGTCTTAATTAAATACATTCTTTTTAATTTCACGCCAAATTTGAAACTATGAAACAGATGTTACCATTTTCGCAAATGCCGCCATACCTCCGGTTATTGTTCCTGGTGCTGATTATCCTGGTATCCACCCTTGTAGTTACTTTCCTGGGGGCGGCTATTGGTATGTTGTTTTATGGATTCGAAATAATGGATAAGCTCGGGAACATGGAAACCCTGATCACTTCTGAAAACATAGGGTTGTTAAAATATTTTCAGATCGTAAGCCAGATCGGGACTTTCATTGTGCCGGCTTTGATCTTTACCCTGCTGATAAGCAAGCAACGGGCCTCCTATCTTCACCTGAATAAGGCACCAAATCTTTTCCCGGCCATCGCCACCATTCTCATTATCTTCACCTCATTACCGGCCATCAATTACCTGATGGACCTGAACGAGGGACTTAATTTGCCCGATAGCATGAGTGGAATTGAAGACTGGATGCAACAATCAGAAAAACAGGCGATGCAACTTACCAAATCATTTTTGATGACATCATCATTTAAAGCTTTAATGGTTAATTTGTTGATGATAGCCATAATCCCGGCAGTTGGAGAAGAGCTCATATTCAGGGGAGTTTTGATCAGGGAATTCGATAATTGGTTCAATAACAAACACGCGGCCATACTGGTTTCAGCTTTCCTGTTTAGCGCCTTGCATTTACAGTTTTACGGTTTTTTACCGCGTTTTGCCCTGGGGCTGATGTTTGGGTATTTGTTTATATGGTCGGGTAACTTGTGGGTTCCCATGCTGGCTCACCTGGTAAATAACGGTACAGCTGTGTTTGTTGGATACCTAGTTAGCACCGGCAAACTACAAACCGATGTGGAAAACTTCGGAAGCGCCCAAAGTAATGACCCTTTATTAATAGGTAGCTTTATCTTTACCATTTTATTGATGATTGCGGTAAAGACATATGTAAAACGAAAAGCGGAAATCCGCTGATCAGGTATTGATGCGGAAGCCTTTTACCGGCCCGTATTCGAAAAAGAATTTATCCACCATATTGTTCGGTATTTTTTCAAAATAGAAATTGATCGGTATTATGTTATTAGGTGGATTTTCCCAGAGTTCTTCAGCCGAACGGGTTTCGCCGGTATAATTGTCTGTTTTAGGGTTCAGCGGCCTTTCGATGAGTTTCCTTGAATCGGCCAGCAC
Organism: Bacteroidales bacterium; assembly: GCA_021740045.1. Taxonomy (GTDB): domain Bacteria; phylum Bacteroidota; class Bacteroidia; order Bacteroidales; family JAIPAP01; genus JAIPAP01. Next base: position 25,957 of record JAIPAP010000051.1, on the reverse strand, counting down.
ATAAAGGCCTTTTCCGGCATATTTCGCAAGCAGAGCCATAGAGAGCGAGCCTATCTTGTTGATAAAATGGTCTTTATAAATTTTATCGGTTCCCAGCAAGAGCATGTCAGCTTCATTTACGAAAATACCGGCTGCCGATTCATGTATAAATCGAACTTCAAACCCCAGATCGGACAAAACGATGGCCTGATCTTTACCTTCATTAGCCGGACCGGAAAGCGTTTGATAGATGGCCGGAAAAATCTGCCTGGAAGCCAGGTATCCGAATACCTTATGCAAACTTGAGCTATTGCTGTGCAATAAAACGGTTTTATTTCTAAAATCGATCTCGGTGCTCAAGGCCCGGGCCGCCTCGACAATGGGAGTTTTCCATTTTCGTTGGTATTCATCAATAAATTCCAATAAGCGCTTGTTGGCGTTGCCGTTCCCATCGCCATAGTCTTTGTGAACCTCCAATAGCTTACTTTGGAACTTTTTTAAAAAATGTTGCATAACCGCAAAATCACCCGTGTTTTCAATCAGGAATTCCATCTGTGTTTTCAATGCCTTATGATCAAATGGTTCTTCTTGCAAATAGTGCTTTATGGTTTCGATGAAATTATCCAGAATACGTGATGAGCCGGATATATTGTCGGCAAGTATGGTTCTGATCGCTGATTCGAAATTCATGTATGTAGATTTTAACCCCCTAAGATAATGAATATGGACGAAAAAACAGCATACTTCACATGAAATTAACAAACTTTATATTCATAAAGCTATTGAAATGAATAACTTTGCAAGCTTTTTTAGGAATTAATTAATTGAAAGTTTGAAAATTATGGCAGAGAAGATTAAGGATTTTGTTAGCCCTGGTGTGGTAACCGGCAAGGATGTACAAAAATTATTAAGGGTAGCGAAGGATAATGGCTATGCTTTACCGGCGGTAAACGTGGTGAGTTCCGGATCGATCAATGCAGTGCTGGAAGCGGCTCACGAAGTGAATTCGCCGGTTATTATCCAACTCTCGCATGGTGGAGCAGGATTTTATGCAGGAAAGGGATTAAACAATGACCATCACCAAGCCTCTATTGCAGGTGCTGTTGCAGGAGCTTTGCATGTTCACCGTATGGCCCCTTTATATGGTGTGCCGGTCATTTTACATACCGATCATGCGGCAAGAAAACTTTTGCCCTGGATTGACGGATTGCTCGAGGAAGGTGAAAAGCACTTTAATGAAACCGCAAAACCGCTTTTTAGCTCCCATATGCTCGATCTCTCCGAAGAAACACTTGAAGAGAATATCGAAATATGCAAAACTTACCTGGAACGGATGAGCAAGATCGATATGACACTTGAGATCGAACTGGGTGTTACCGGTGGTGAGGAAGACGGCGTGGACCATTCCGATATCGACAGCTCCAAATTATATACCCAACCCGAAGAAGTGGGTTATGCTTATGAGGAATTGATGAAGGTAAGTGAAAACTTCACCGTTGCCGCTGCCTTTGGCAATGTGCACGGCGTGTATAAACCCGGAAATGTAGTTCTTAAACCTGAGATATTGAAGTATTCGCAGGAATATATCAAGGAAAAATTCAACACCCCTGAGAATCCGGTAAACTTTGTATTCCATGGAGGTTCAGGTTCAACGGTAGAAGAGATTCGAGAAGCAATCGGTTATGGTGTGATCAAGATGAACATCGATACCGATACCCAATGGGCTACCTGGAAAGGTGTACTCGATTATTACGAAAAAAATGAAGGTTACCTGCAAGCACAAATCGGCAATCCCGAGGGCGTAGATAAACCCAATAAAAAATATTACGACCCGCGTAAATGGTTGCGCGAAGCGGAGAAGTCGATGATAAAACGCTTGAAGGAATCGTTCGAGGCGCTTAATGATGTGGACAGGAATTAATGCTCCTTTAGAATATCATGAGTTAATTTATCAGGATGCCTTGAAGTGGCTTTTTATAAGTTGGCAAAAGGCGACCTGGACAGCCACGGAAGGCAGTTAGCAACCCGAAAACATATGGCGTTAAAATGGCTATTTGGGTGTTGACTGCCCGCTTATCTGTGAAGATGCCTCGCTAAGCTGGCTCTTGATCTATACTTATCCTCACCTGCTCAAAGATATCATCAGGTCCTTGGGGTGGATGCTTAGAACAGGGATAGGGGAGTGGTTCACCATTTGCTGGGCGTATGGGCCAAGCCAGATGTTCGAGGCGGATTTTTCCTGTTCCGTCATGATAGCGATAAGATTGGCATCTACTTTTTTGGCATAATCAAGCGTGCTGCGGGTAATATTATCAGCCTCGGTTATTTCCTGATGATGCTGAATTCCTTTTTCTTCAAGATAATCGGAAACCTGTTTAATGTAGGTGTTAATCCTCTTTTTCACCTTTTGTTCTTTGGTGGTTAACAGCCCTAATACATATATCTTGGCATTGAAGAACGAAGCCAGTTTGGCGGCGAATGAGACTTTCTGACGGGTTTCGCGGGTGCTATCGATGGGTAAAACCACCCGTTTCATATCGCGGTGGATGTCAATACCTTCGCGGATGGTAAGTACAGGGCAGGGTGCAGCCATCACAATTTTATAGGCGTCGCTGCCAATCCAAAATTCTTCAAATCCTGTGGTGCCATGAGTTCCGGTTACCAGCAACGAATTATTATTGTCCTGTGCTTGCCTTACAATCTCTTTATAAACTTTTCCTTCTCTTATGGTATAATCAATGTTGTTATCGGGGAGTTCGTCCCTGTATTTTTTAATCAAATTCTTGAATCGTTGCTCTACCTCCTGAACAAGGTGTTCGCTCATATCATTTGATAAAATCACACGGGTTTCGCTGGGATTGTTCACCCATACCATCATAATATCAGCCTTTCCTTTTTGCCCTATGCTAATGGCATGTTCCAGCGCATTTATAGAGCACTTGGAAAAATCAACAGCAACCAGTATTTCTTTCATAGACGAACAAATAGCTAATAAATTGGTATAGCTAAGTTAATCATTTAAAACAAAACAACAGGGAAACATAAAGAAATTTAATCAAATGGGTAATTCCCAGTGGCTTCAGGCCCGGTGTTAATAGGTTCGTCGCTAAGTGGTGGAAAATTGATCTTGTCCTTCACCGTAAAAGCATAGGGATACTCATCGATGATTTTTTGCAGGTATCCTTCAGCATCCAGCCTGGTTCTGAAATCACCTACTCTTACTTGGTAATAGGGTTCTTTAAAAGAAATGTAAGCTCGCGCCCCGTCATATTTCTCAAGAAACTCATCCCTTGCTATTAATGCGTTGTTTTTGGAATTGTTCCCGGAATCAAAATATATTTGAATACGAAATCCTTCAAGCTCATCAAATTCTTGATTAAGGTAAGCATGTTTATCGACGAGCTGTGAAATCCGGTAATCCTGGATAATTTCAACTTTCCCCTTATAATAGGGGTTTGATTGGGCAAAAGCGATGCCGCTCATAATGATCAAAAGCACGATTGTTGAAATAAGCTTGTTGGTCATAATGCTTAGTTAACGTAAGGCTTCGGCATATATTTCTTTAGGCTGAATGCTCATAACCGGAATCAGGGAGTGATTCACCACTTGCTGTGCCCCTGGCCCCAGAAGGATATTATGGCTGGAATGCTCCTGCTCGGTCATAATAGCGATAAGATCGGTATTGATCTTTTCGGCATATTTTAGCACTGTACGGGTCATGTTTTCCGTTTGTATGGTTTCGGAAACATAATTACAGTTTTGCTCCTTAATAAATTCTTCGATTTGGCGCAGATGGTTATTCACTTTCCGTTGCACTGTCTTCATCGGGGTTGATTGAAGTGCTAGCAGGTAGAGTTCCGAGTTAAAAGCCTTAGCAATATCCACTGCAAAAGGTGCTTTTTGTTTGGTGTCGAGGGTGCTGTCAACCGGTAATAAGATCCGGTTGATACCCGGTTTGATTTCGTAATCCTGCCTGATAGTTATTACAGGGCATGGGGCATAGCTCACAATGCGGTAAGCGTTACTGCCAATCCAGAATTCTTCAAATCCGGTAATCCCATGCGTTCCTGTTATGATCAGATCGGTTCCCGACTGCTTGGCATAAATAGCTACTTCCTGATATACCTTTCCTTTACGTAATTTGTAGGTGAGGGTTCCGCCGGTGATTCGCGATTTATATTTTTGACAGGTGTTTTCAAGATTTTGCTTGGCTTCTACTCTGAATTCGTTTGCTTTGTTTGAAAAAACAGGTTCTTGCGCACTTTGCGTATCTACCCACAATAAAGTAAGGTCGGCTCCTACCATATTAACAAAGCCAATGGCATACTCCAGCGCGTGAATGGAGTTTTTGGAAAAATCGATGGCTAATACAACTTCGCGCATATTATTTAATCTCCGTTTGGTGACAAAATTAAACATAATTTGTGAAAAGGAATTGGCAGAAAGGCTTAATTATTTTAAAGATACCTTAATGGCTATACTATGGTAATTTGCTAACTTTGTGGATAATAAAAGGAGGTTGAATGAACGAAAATCTTGATCCAAGAAGCGATCATTTGTCTCAGGTAGAGAAGGATCTGGAAAAGGTATTGCGCCCGGCCGGCTTTTCCGAATTCATGGGGCAGAAGAGTGTGGTAGAGAACCTGAAGGTGTTTGTTGAGGCGGCTAAGCAACGGAGTGAATCCCTTGATCATGTCCTGCTACATGGGCCGCCGGGTTTGGGAAAAACCACCCTCTCACATATTATTGCCAATGACCTGGGAGTGAATATTAAGATATCCTCCGGTCCGGTACTTGATAAACCGGGTGACCTGGCCGGCTTGCTTACCAATTTGGAAGAGAATGATGTGCTTTTTATTGATGAAATCCACCGGTTAAGCTCTGTGGTGGAAGAGTATCTTTATTCGGCAATGGAAGATTATATGATCGATATCATGATAGAGACCGGTCCCAATGCCCGGAGTGTGCAAATTAAGCTGAATCCCTTTACCCTGATCGGTGCCACCACCCGCTCGGGACTCTTAACAGCCCCTTTGCGTTCACGTTTTGGGATCAACTCACGCTTATCATATTATGATGTCGATACCCTGGAAGGCATTGTGAAACGCTCGGCATCAATACTAAAGGTTCCCATTCATGGTGATGCAGCACGCGAACTGGCACGGCGCAGCCGGGGAACCCCACGTATTGCCAATTTGCTTTTGCGCCGGGTGCGCGATTTTGCCCAGATAAAAGGGAACGGCTCCATCGATATGAAAATATCACAATATGCCCTGAATGCCCTTAATGTGGATATTAACGGATTGGATGAAATGGATAACCGTATTTTGAGCACCATTATCGATAAGTTCAAAGGCGGGCCTGTTGGACTGACCACCATTGCCACTGCCGTAGGCGAAGATCCGGGGACCATCGAAGAGGTTTACGAACCCTTTTTAATCCAGGAAGGTTATATTATGCGAACACCCCGCGGCCGGGAAGCTACCGATTGGGCTTATGCGCACCTTGGAAAATCCAAAATGCCAAGGCAAAACCGCTTGTTTGATTAGGAAGCCAGGTTTTTAGTTTGAACTATTATTGGGCGCTTATCGTAATGAATTATAAATGAGGATATTTGTTGATAGTACAAGCGAATAAATATAGCCGGTCGATTAAGGAAAAGGCCCGTGAATTGGGCTTTTTTTCCTGTGGCATTGCCCCGGCCGAATACCTGGAGGAGGAAGAGCCTCGTTTGCAAAAATGGCTCGATGAAGGGCGCCACGGTACGATGCAATACATGGAAAACCATTACCATAAGCGCCTTGATCCTTCTAAGTTGGTCGAGGGGGCAAAATCGGTTATTGTATTGCTCACCAATTATTATCCAAACGAGCAGTTCCCCGATGATGCTGCTTACAAGATCTCTAAATATGCTTATGGGAAAGATTACCATTTTGTATTGAAAGACCGGATGCGCCGGTTAATGGAGTTTATCCGGGACGAAATTGGTGATAGCCGTATGCGGGCCTTTGTGGATTCGGCTCCCATTCTTGAACGAGCTTATGCTGTTAAAGCCGGTTTGGGTTGGATAGGCAAAAACACGCTCATGATCACACGCCGCCATGGTTCCTTCTTTTTCATCAGTGAGATCATAACCGAGCTGGAACTGGATTACGACCAACCCTTTGGCGGTGATTATTGCGGCGATTGCCGTCGCTGCATCGATGTCTGCCCCACCGGTGCCATTACCGGCCGGCGCGAACTGGATGCCTCCAAATGCATTTCTTACCTTACCATTGAATTGCGGGAAAAAATCCCCGATCAATTCAAAGGCCAATACGATCAATGGATCTTTGGTTGTGATATTTGCCAGGATGTTTGCCCCTGGAACCGTTTTTCATTTCCCCATGAAGAAAAAGAATTTCTGCCCCATCCCGATTTGCTAAAAATGAGCAAACGGGATTGGGAAGAACTGGATGTGGAAGATTACCGCAAACTATTCAAAAAATCTGCTGTAAAACGCGCCAAGTTTGAGGGGTTGAAGGGGAATATTGCGTTTTTGAGGGATTGAGGGATGGTGACGGGGATGAATGATTGAATGGATGCGTGAATTATTAGTTGATTGGTTAATTGGTTAATTGGTGTCTCGTCCTGCCAAAGCTTTACGCTATACAATGCAAATTTCTTATCATTCCCTTAACATCCCGTCAACCTTCCTTTCCTATTTTTGTTAAAACACCAAACCATAAGATCATGAAAATTGCTTCTTTTTTATTAATATTCACGTTTTCCATTTCGTTGGCCACTGCCCAGGAAATCCCGGCTATTCATAACAATATGGGTAATGATGACAAAGGTATTTATGTGGAATACCAAGGTAAAAAGCTTTATGCAAAAGCCCCGGAGGATAAATTCAAATTTGAGGACTTATACGGAAATCCTTCAGGCGATGAAAAGGGATTGGCGCTTGATTTTAAATTTCCTGAGTTGAATGGTACACTTTATTTCGGCTTTATCAATTACGGTGATGCCGATTATCCGCAAACGGTTTTCTTTAAAAGAACGGCTGAGATCAATAAAGGCAAAGCTTATATCAATATAGCCGATAATTTCAGCGGAAAATACGATATGATTGGCTGGCAGGAAACGGGCCTTGGAACCCTGGGCTTTCGCATTGTTGATGATAAAGGTCGCTTTTTATACGATGGCAAGGCTTCTTTTCATTTTAACGGATCAACATTCAATTACCTGCCTACCTTAATTGAAGGGCCTTTTGTGGATTTGATCAAACCTAACAGCGCTGTTATATCCTTTGAAACTACAGAACCCATTGAGGCTGAGGTCAAAATTGGCGACAAAACCTACCCGGATCAGCAATCTAAAACGCATCATGTGCTGAAAATAGAAGGTTTGGCACCTGATACGAAATATGAGTACACCGTCAAATGTGGAAAACTGGAATTCACTTATTCGTTTAAAACCGCTCCTGAGCCGGGTAGCAGAAACTCTTTCACGTTTGCCTATTCCAGCGATTCACGGGCCGGACAGGGTGGCGGTGAGCGGAATATCTTCGGCACCAACGCCTACATTGTTAAGAAGATAGCTGCTTTGGCTAAAAGTGAGGATGTCGCTTTTTTACAGTTTACCGGCGATTTGGTGAATGGTTATGAAACCAGCCGCGAACGCATGCAATTGCAATATGCCAACTGGAAACATGCCATCGAACCCTTTGCGCATCATTTCCCGGTTTATGAAAGTTTTGGGAATCATGAATCTTACGGCTATGTTTTTCATGACCCTGAAAGCCAAAGAGGCTTTATGATCGATCATTTTCCTTTTGGTAAAGATTCGGGTGAAGAAATTTTTGCCAGGAACTTCGTCAATCCTACCAATGGCCCTAAATCCGAAGATGATTCCAAATATGACCCCAATCCTGGTGAGCAGGACTTTCCTTCTTATGAAGAAAATGCCTTTTGGTACCGGTACGATAATGTAGCTATGATCTCACTCAACAGCGATTATTGGTATGCGCCAAGTGGTTCAAGGCACACAGGGGGCAATATACACGCCTATATCATGAACAATCAAAAACAGTGGTTAAAAGAAACCCTTCAACTACTGGAAGACGATGCAACCATCGATCATGTGTTTGTAACATTGCATACACCATTCTTTCCGAATGGAGGGCATGTGGGAGACGATATGTGGTATGACGGGAGCAATAAGCCACGGCCGGTGGTTGGCAATAAGAGTTATGAAAATGGTATAATTCAGCGGCGGGATCAATTGCTTGATTTAATCGTTAACCAATCCAAAAAGCCTGTTGCCCTGCTAACCGGTGATGAGCATAATTACAATCTGCTACCCATTACCAATGAAATGCAACGATACCCCAAGGATTATCCCCACAAGAAACTCACGCTTGAGCGCGATTTTTACCAAATCAATAATGGTGCGGCCGGCGCTCCCTACTATGCCCAGGAAAAGACACCCTGGATGGAGCATGTGATAGGCTTCTCCACACAAAACGCCCTTGTGCTTATTGATGTGGATGGCGAATCCGTAAAAGTTCGCGTTAAAAACCCGGATACCCTGGAGGAGATTGCAAGATATACATTAAGGTAATTTTTAAAGTAAATGTAGAAGAACTTTTTGAACTGGAAACAAATGATTGATCATTGTGTATAATACTGTACCTTATCCACCTTTTTCCACGCACCGCGGGTAAAATCGGGAACTTTAACCGGCATGCTGTGGTTTTCCACTGAAGCCCGCGAAAGCTGAATAATGGATGACCATTCTGCGGCATCATATACATCCTGATCCAACGGGAGACCGTTTCGCAAACAATAAATAAGGCGATAATCCATAGTGAAATCCATGCCTCCGTGACCGCCTACTTCTTTAGCTTTTTTACCGACCTCCTTCACAATGGGATGTTCATATTTTTGCAACAAGGAGTCCATTTTTTCTTCCGGTAAGAAATGATGAGCGTTTGGTTCAAGTGCAATGCCTTTTTCAGGCCATTTGCGAGCGAAACCATCGGTACCACTCACCAGGTGGATGCGGCTGTATGGCCGGGGACTGGTAACATCATGCTGGATTAAAATGGTTTTGCCCTTATGGGTTTTGATCAGGGTGGTGTTCATGTCGCCTTTTTTGTAATCACGATGGGCATAATCCGAATCCTCCCCGAATTTTTCCTTGGCATATTCCGTCATCCCAAACTGACCGGTTGACATGGAAACCAGGTATTCCATCTTATCCCCCCGGTGGATGTTCATAAGGTGCGAAATGGGGCCAAGGCCGTGCGTGGGATAGGTGTTGCCATCTTCTTTTTCCAGGTGCTTGAGTCGCCACATATTCCAGTAACCGCCTTCTTCCCTGAAATTCAACCAACGAAGATCATGGATATAGGCTCCCTCGCAATGAACAATTTCTCCGAAAAGGCCTTGCTGGGCCATGTTAAGGGTAGCCATCTCAAAAAAGTCGTAGTTGCAATTCTCCAATTGCATGCAATGGCGTTGGGTTCGTTCGGCGGTATTGACCAGTTGCCAGCATTCATCGATGGTGAGGGCAGCCGGTACTTCAACGGCGACATGTTTACCCTGCTCCATCGCATAAACGGCAATGGGCGTGTGCAGCGCCCAATGAGTACAAACATACACCAGGTCAACATCATCGCGCTCACATATTCTTTTCCAGTCCTCTTCACCGGTGTAGGTAGCGGCTTTTGGTTTGCCGCCATCCAGCAAAGTCTGTTGAGCTTGTTCCACTTTTTCGGGAACCACATCACAAAGAGCAACAATTTTAGCTCCTTCAATATGATTGTAGCGCTCTATTGCCTGTGAGCCCCTCATCCCCAATCCAATCACCGCCATGCGAACAGTGTCCAACGGTTCACAGCGAAGTTCGATCACATCCTGATGTCCCTCGGGGCGGGGAGGTGTTTCGAAGAGTTCCCGTGCCTGGAATGTAGTTTCACCGTAGTTGTTATCTTGTGCCGAACTGCTAAAAGGTGCTAATGAGATGAGAAAGGCTATGATGCATAAGGCAATAGTTGATTTTCCCATAAGCTTATTTTTTCTATAAAACTTCACCGAGCTTTTTCATTATTAATTTCAAAATTTCTTTTTTACTATTCATATCCAAAAATAGCGAATTCTTGATCACCTGGAATAGGGAATGCCAAAAAAACAAAAGGCAGTTGGTATCTTTAATTGCCAACTGCCTTCTGCCATCTAAAAGTTGCTACTCCGCTATCGTCATCTCATCCACCAAATGCCGGGCGCCGGAAAATTTGTCCATAATAAAGAGGCAATAACGGATGTCGAGTGTGATGTTGCGGCACATGTCGGGATCATACATCAAATCGCTCATGGTACCTTCCCAGTTACGGTCGAAGTTAAGTCCTACCAGTTCACCCTTGGCATTAAACACGCCGCTGCCCGAGTTGCCACCTGTGGTATGATTGGTGGCGATAAAGCATACATGCATTTCACCGTCATCGGCGGCATAGCGGCCATAGTTTTCGTTATTGTATAGCTGTTTCAGTTTATCTTCCACCACATAGTCGTAAACTGCACGATCTTCTTTTTGCATCACACCTTTAAGTGTTGTGTAAGGCTTGTAATAAACGGCATCGCGTGGGTTATAGCCTTTTACCTTGCCATAATGCACACGCAGGGTTTGATTTGCATTGGGATAGAATCTTTTGTAGGGCTGCATTTCCATCAATCCTTTCATGTACAGGCTTTGCAGGCTATCAAGGTCATTGTTAATGCGGTTGCGCCTGGGCATGATGTTGTTCATGTAATGCTTATAAAAGCCCATGGCCAGTTGGGCTGCCTCGTCCTTTTGGATTTTCTTGTATTTGCGCGCCTTGTAATTGTTCAAAAAATCCAGGGTTTCTTCTTTGGAAGCCAGGAAGGATTTTTTGAAAACCCGCTCGGCATAGTCCACAGTGTTTTCTTTGTACTTATCTTTCAAATCCTTTAAAACTTGTGGATATCGGTCTTCCGGAATATTTTCCAGGTAAAGCTCCATCATGTGGGCGAAGACTTCCCTGTCGATTTGTTGGTTATAATTCTTAAAATGCCCTTCCACGGCATTTTTAAGGCCTTCTAGCTCGGCTTGTATTTTGGCTTCATCCGGTTCATCCTTTTTACTCATTTCAACCAACTCCCTGAAATTACGCGCAAAGCGTATGATCTCTATTCCAAGCCCGGCTTCCACGAAATAGTAGAAGGATTTCATAGTCGGGGTGAGTTGCTGGTAGTTTTTTTCGAAAGCTTCCAGCAAACCGCCGTACTTGTCCTGGCGCTCTTCGGTCTTTTTCATCCAGTCGGCAAACATATCCTCCTGTTCACGCTTTACCTCAATGGCATTCAGGCGGTCGATGCCGCGGTTTTCACCCTGCCATTTCTTCCAACCGTTAGCCACACCGGCGTACTTGGCCGAATATTGAATGCGGATCTTATCGCTTTTCTTCATGTATTTATCCATGATGTCCAATCGTTCGCCGCGCAGGTTGATCCGTATGGGATTGATTTCTTCGGTGATCATTTCAATGGCATGGGAAGGGAGGTATTCATCGGTGCTGTATGGGTACCCCATCAGGAAGGTGAAATCCCCTTTTTGTACTCCATCCAATGAAATAGGCAGGTGATAATCCGGTTCAAAGGGAACGTTGTCATCCGTATATTCGGCTATTTCATTGTTTTTATCCGTATAAATCCTGAACACCGAAAAGTCGCCGGTATGGCGGGGCCACATCCAGTTGTCGGTATCACCGCCGAATTTACCGATGTTGGAAGGTGGCGCTCCAACCAGTCGTACATCCTTAAAGGTCTGGGTGATCAGCATATAATATTGGTTGCCGTGATAAAAAGGCTTTACGCTGGCATTGTATTCCGAATTTTTTTCGGTTTCATTTACCAGGGCTTCGATATTCTTGCTAATGACCTGATCACGCTCAGATTCGGTCATGTTATCTTTCACACCATCCAGCACCTGGCCGGTCACCTCTTCCATGCGTTTAAGCCTGGTGACCGTAAGGCCCGGATTGGGCAACTCTTCCTCAAAGCTTTGTGCCCAGAATCCATCGGTGAGGTAGTCGTGCTCCACGGTTGAGTGCGATTGTATGGATCGGTAGCCACAATGGTGATTGGTTAACAATAATCCTTTGTCAGAAACCAATTCGGCTGTACAGCCACCGCCGAAAAGGAAAATAGCATCCTTAAGGCTTGAATTATTGATGCTGTATATATCTTCGGCTGTGATCTCCAGCCCCATTTCCTGCATTTCATCTTCGTTCAGGCTTTTGAGCAGGGCCGGTATCCACATTCCTTCGATGGCGTAAAGCCGGCCGGTAAATAGTATGACAAGTATAACTACGAGTCCAAGGATTCTTTTTTTCATCATCTGTTTTACTTTTAAAATAATTATTTCATTGCAATGGTTTCAATTTCCACCATAACATCGAGGGGGAGCTTACCCACCTGGTAGGCTGAACGGGCCGGTGGCTCCACATCGTAATATTTGCCGTACACCTCGTTCATGTCTTGAAAGTTGTTCATATCGGTAAGGAAAACAGTTGATTTAACCACATCTTTCATCATATAACCCGATTCCTCAAGGATGGCCGTGATGTTTTTCATTACCTGTTCGGTTTGTTCCTTCACACCGCCTTCCACGATCTTCCCGGTTTCGGGATCCATGGGGATTTGACCTGAGATGTAAAGCGTTCTGTTTTTCTCCACTGCCTGGCTGTATGGGCCTATAGCGCCAGGGGCTTTGTCGGTAATAATGATCTTTTTCATAATAGTTGTTTTTGTGTTATTCAATAAACAGTCGTTCCCGTAAATCGTTTAAAATACAGGAATGTTCATGAGAAGGGGCTAAGATACAAAAAATGGGATTATATTAGTTTCAAGTTGAAAGTCTAAAGTTCCAAGTCCCGAAAATTCATAAAAATCAAAGATTTTTGAATTTTCGGGACTTTAAACCTGGAACTTTTTAAAACGCATCCCTAAAGTCTTTTTTCTTATTAAGCTTCAAATCCTGGAGAATGGAGGATTTGGCGCTGATGGTGAAATTCCAGCTTTTTAACCGCCCAAGGGGGATCCAGTTGAACCGCATTTGCCAGCAGTGCAGGTCGCGGTATACGTTTACGGATGTGGTGGTAAACTGATCATTCTTAAAATCATAACCCGAGTAAAAACCAACTTTCCACTTTGGGGTAATGTTGATGTTTCCGTTAAACGACAGGCTTTGCACGGTATTTTGCTCAATTTGCTGGGTTTGGGCGCTGTAACGGTTAGTCAGGCTTAACTTGTAGGAAAGGCTCACCGACCATTCGTTGTCCCAGTTGATATAATCATCCGGATTTTGACGGATTGTTTCAATTTGTTGCTCTGTACCTAATTGCTGTCCCTTTTGTCCCTGTTGTTCTGCCTGATCAGCTTTATCTTTGGTGCTTTTTAGGGTTGATGAACCGATGGAATAATCCAATCCAAAATCCCAGCGCGAATTGCTATAACGAAGCAGCTTATCATGGTTTTCCCAAACGAATTCATCCATTCGGTTGCCTGTGGAATCGATCTTATAAAAATCCCAGGCACCGCGGTAGATAATATCCAGCTTATCAAACAAGGTGGTTCTTCCCGAAACCTGGATGGGTGACCAGTTGAGTGAATCAGCTGCCATGTTGTAAGACGTCGAAAGAGAAAGGTTATCGAGCAGCTTGATCTTTTTGGTTCCTGTAACCGTGTCTTTTTTCGAGCGGACTTTCATTTCAAAGTTGTTGGAAAGGCTGAAATTAATGTTTCCCGATTTTCCGCTTGGCGGACTTCCATATAATGATCTGAAGTTGCCCCCGCTGAAAATGGAATATTGCCTGGCTTCTCCTTTTCTGTTCATATAATATTGATAGTAACCCCATTGCTGTTGCCCGAAATCAGGGCGGTATGAAAAGCCAATACTCGGATTCAACACATGCCTGATGGCCTTAACCGGACCTTTTTTGAATTGCACCATGCCGTAAAGCCTTGTATTCAGTGAGGAGCTGAAACTAAAATCGCGTGCCGTTTGAAAACCGGTTATGGTATCGGATTCAACAAAACCATAAATGGGTTCTCCATCATCATAAATGGTATCGTTATTCCAATGCTGGCGTATGCTTTTGCTATACCATCTTTCGGTATAATTGATGGAATTGGTCATGTTAAAATACTTCAAAACCTTAATGGAGCTGCTTATGGGTATGGAGTGTTTAACCCCGTTGCGGAAATTATTAAACATTTTCTGCGAAAAAAGGAGCGAATCATAAGTGTCGACTTCATTTTTCGCATTCATGCTATAATTCACGCTAATATCTTCATACCATTTACGCTCACCTACAGTTTCCTTGCGTCTGAACGGGTAAAAACGACCCACCGAAAAGGATATCTCGGGCAATTTGAGGTTGACCGATTTATCGATAATGTTCTGCGAATGACTCAGATTGGCGGTGAGTGAATAGCGTTCTCCCCAATTGGTTTGATAAGCAACACTGGAGCGAAAGGTGTTGGATTGATAGTTGCGAATGGAAGTTGGATTAAACTGATTAAACCCCGGGCTTTGATAATTCACATTGGCCGAAAAGGTGCTGTTGGGCCTGGCCTTAGGATCCTGCCGGTGGCTCCAGTTTACCTTAAAGTCCTCACTGCGATTGTAGTTTGGCGTACCTTCTTCACCTACTACGTTCACCGTGTATCCCATATTAATGTTACCGCTGTATTTGTATCGCTTTTTATATCCAAAGCTGGGTTCCAGGGCCCAGCTCCCGCGGGTATAAATGTCGCCCCTTAAGGTCAGGTCCATGTATTCATTGATGCCCCAGTAAAACCCCCCGTTTTCAAAATAAAATCCCCTTTTGGCCGATTCGCCATAGGTGGGGATCAACACCCCCGACTGCTGACCTTTAGTATTTGGGAATAATCCAAATGGAACTGCCATGGGAATGGGCACATCTTCAATTACCATATAAGCAGGACCGGTGATGATCTTTTCCTGTGGAATGACTTTCGCCTTTTTGTACCTAAGCTCAAAGTGGGGGTCCTCCAGGTTACACGTGGTATAAGAACCGCTGTCGATGTTGATCACATCATTGGGTAGCTTTTTAACCCGGCCGCCATGGATATAACCACCTTGTTCCTCGGTGATCACTCCGCTGATAAATCCATCTTTGGTTTGGTAGTTATATTTCATGCTTTCGGCCTTGAAACTTTGAGCGCCTTCGGTAAATACGGGTTTTCCCGTTAACTTGCCCGTGGAGTCCCTGGTGCCTTTGGCATATACGAGGTTTTTCGGAAAATTGATATCCACCGAATTGGCCACCAGCTTAATGTTTTGATAGGTGATCTTGGCATTATTGTACATGTAAGCTTTTTGCTCCTTCATGTTAAATACAACTGAGTCTTTTGCCTGGTAGTCAACCCGGGCATCCAGGGCATATTCCGGTTGTTGCTTGGTAGTGTCAGCTTGAAGGGTATCGGTCTGCAGCGTGTCGGTAAGCATGGTGTCGGTTCGCAAAGTGTCGTTACGAAGGGTGTCAGGAGAAAATATTGTTGTATCCTTTGCGTTATCTGGATTAAGAGTATCCTGGGCGAAAGCAGCCGGATGCAGAAGGTTCGCAAGAGCGCCAAGTACGATTAAGACTGTTGATAACCTTGTTAAAAAATTGATTGACAATTTGTGAACCGATTTGATAAAAATTTAATTTTGTTATTTCGTAATTGTTTTTAAATGTTTATTACAACCAGCTTTTCATTAAGGCTGCCAAAGCTAACTAAAAAAATTGCTTCGAAAGTGAAACGACTGGGATTAATTTTTGGTATAAGCTTAGCGCTGATTTCATTGTATTCTCAGGCTTTGGGCCAGGGTGACAATGATAAATTCGTGGTGGTGCTTGATGCCGGGCATGGCGGAAAAGACCCCGGTGCCGTTGGCAAGCATACCTACGAAAAGGATATTGTCCTCTCCATTGTGCTCAAGACCGGTGAATACATCAACAAATACTGCGATGATGTTGAGGTAATCTATACCCGCAAAACCGACCGTTTTGTTGAGCTGTATAAGCGTGCCGAGATCGCTAATAAGAATCATGCCGATCTTTTTGTATCCGTTCATTGCAATGCGAACGAATCGTCCAGGTTTTATGGTTCCGAAACATATGTAATGGGATTGCACAAAACACAGGAAAATCTTGAAGTGGCCAAACAAGAGAATGCTGCCATCCTGCTGGAGGACGATTATAAGCAAACCTACAATGGCTTCGATCCTAATGAGCCGGAAAACCACATTATATTTTCGATGTACCAGAATGCCTACCTGGACCGCAGTTTGGAAATGGCCTCGGAAGTGCAGGATCAATTCCGCGAAAGGGTCAGTCGGCGCGACAGGGGCGTGAAACAAGCCGGATTTCTTGTCCTGTATAGAGTTACCATGCCGGGAGTTTTGGTGGAAACCGGCTTTTTAACCAACCGGAAAGAAGAACGTTTTCTGGCTTCCGAATCGGGGCAAGTGTACATGGCATCGGCCATTTACCGTGCTTTCAAGGATTATAAACAGTCCATTGAAAAAGAAAACCGAAAGAGCGCAAAAATTGCCGGCCGGGGGGATAACCATTCAGGACCCCATGGAAATGGAAAGGAAACCTTTAATCAGCACAAGCCCAACTCCGTTGAAGACGGTGCGGGAGGTGATAACGACCTGGTTTTCCGTGTTCAGTTTGCCTCCTCTGAGAATCCCAAAGGGGCAGGTGATCCTGCATTTAACAGAATGGGAAATGTATTTGAATACCATCATAAAGGGCTTTATAAATATACCGTAGGAAGCACTTCCGATTTGGATAAAGCCGTGAATTTAAAACACCAGGTGGAGAAAATGGGCTACAACGGGGCTTTTGTTGTTGCTTTTCTGAATGGTGAACGTATTTCAATGAAGAAGGCACGTAATCTTTTAGAAAAATAATCCTACTTTTGTTTCTAGGAGATAAAACCAGAATCACATGAAAATCAAACGTGAAATCAAAATAGGCATAGCATTCGTTGTAGCCATATTGCTTTTTATTTGGGGCATTAATTACCTGAAAGGATCCGACATCCTGAAGGATCAGCGTTACGTTTATGGTGTTTATAACAGGGTCGACGGTCTTATACCTGCCAATCCGGTAAATGTTAAGGGTGTGAAAATAGGCCAGGTGGATGAGGTCAGGTTCATGCAGAATGCACAGACCCAGGTGCTGGTCAAAATGATCATTACCTCCGACATCAAAATCCCGGGGAATTCCCTGGCCCGCATCTACAGTTCCGACCTGATGGGATCAAAAGCCGTGGAGATCAAACTGGGCAACTCCGGTAAGTTGCTCCAAAGCGGTGATACGCTTAAAACCGATATTGAGGAATCGCTAAAGGAAGAGGTCAACAGGCAAGTGCTTCCCCTCAAACGAAAAGCCGAAAATTTGATCCTTTCCATTGACTCGGTGGTTACCGTGGTGCGCTATATCCTTGATGAGGATACCCGTGAAAACCTGTCCCAAAGTTTTGTAAGCATTCGCAAAACCATTAGCAACCTCGAACGCTCCTCTTCCAATATCGATACCTTGCTGGCAGCAGAAAAATCCAGGCTTTCCGGCATCATTTCCAATGTGGACGCCATTGCCTATAACCTCCGCCAAAGCAATAGCGAAGTGACCAATATCCTCTCTAACCTCTCGGCCGTTAGTGATACCCTGGCTCAGGCCAATTTATCCAAAACCCTTGGTAAGACCAATCAAACCCTCGACCAGATCAACCGCATAACCACCAAAATCGATGAGGGCGAAGGATCGCTCGGGTTGCTGGTCAACAACGATACCTTGTATCACAAACTGGAATCCTCGGCCGCCGAGCTGGACATGCTACTGAGAGACATCAAGCTGAATCCGAACCGTTATGTTACTTTCTCTATCTTTGGCCGCAACCCGGATAAAAACCAGTATGAGCCTCCCAAATCGGAGGAAGAAAAAGGGAATTAAGAGCAAAGCCAACTGCAGAGTATGGCTGCATTGCATTACTTAACATTTTTACTGGATCAATCTAGAAGCGACATCTTTTTGAAATCTAAGAAGGTAGCAATTTTTAATAGCTTATTTCCAGCTATAAATGTCAAACTTACTTTTTGGGCGCCGGCTCTCCAGCCACTGAAAATTCCGTAGCTTTTCTTCCTCGGCGGGCAACTCGTTTTTGGGGTATACACTGGCATCGGGGGCTTCGATATAATTAATGCGAAAAACCTCATTTTCCCTTAAGTAAATGATCATGTTACTCGATACCGCTTTTTGCACGCCTACCAGCGTATTATCTTCCTGTCGGATGTAATAAATGGTTTCGGAGTTGCCGTTTACAAAGATCTTTTTCAATTCATTGTTTTTGAAATAGCCGAACATGTTTTGCCCTTTGATCTGGTTGAATTTTTCCTCCAGGTCTTTAGAAACTATGAATGCCGCGTTGTACATGTACAGTGAATCCACATTTTTTTGATCGGTTTTGATCTTGATCGAATCGGCGGTTAATTGGTTGGTTTCGGCCCAAATCACCGGATCGCGATAAAGCGAGATGAGCGAATCATTCAATCCATAGATCATCGAATCGCAAGCGCCCTGGAGGTTGTTGCGATAAAATTTTACTTTGTAATAGGCATAAATATTATCAAGTTTTTGTGCAGAATCAAAGGTAGCTTTCAGGGTGTCGGCGTGCAGGAAAAGGGAATCATTATCTTCAATAAAAATGGCCGTGGTGCTGTCGGTCATGTACGAAAAGCCTTTGTTTTCATAGTATTCGGAGTAGTGGCCTTTCAATACCACATCCTGGCTCGTGTCGATCATGGTAATGTTACGGAATGCCTGTCCGAATCCGCGGTTGCGGTCGTAGAACAGGCTATCCCCTTGCAGCGAATGTTCCCCGTTGATGAACCGGGCATTCTCGTTGAATTGCGAAACATCGTTCTGGGTATCATACCAGCCGTTTTCGCAATAGATGGTGTTTTCGTCGCTCACAATGGTTGTCGGTCCATGAAAATGGGCGATCTGGGTGTCGGAATAATAAATGAGCGTATCGGAGCGCATGGTGTAATCTTCGTTCACCAATTGCACATCTTCCTTAAAAAAGAATTTATTATCATTGGCATAGTAATGACCGATTTGAGAGGTAAGCTCATTTTCGGGATCAACGATTTTACCCCCGGAATAATAGCGCGACACTTCGGTTTTACGGTCATAGGTCAAATGCTCGGTGGTTAAGGTGGTGGTGCTGTCGACCAGTTTTACATTTCCATGCACCTTGGCTACTTTGGTGTTACCGCTGTAATCGAGTTGATCGCCATATAAATGAAGTGTATCCCCTGATTCGATATGCACATTACCGAATGCTTCCACGCTGTTTCTGGCATCGTTCAGATAGGCGCTGTCGCAATAAAGATAGGCGCTGTCGTGCTCGAAAATAACATCGCCGATGACCCTGCGAATATTTTCGCCAAGCTGTTTATCATATTTCATATACCGGGCCTCAATTAACCTGACAATAGCTGTGTCCTGCGAAAAACCCTTAATGGCAGGCAACAGCATGAGTATAAGAAGCAAGCTATAAATACGCGTTTTCATAACATTAATGTATTAGGGCAAAAGTAATGCTTAAGCTTGAAAAGGTAACGCTGAATAACTGAATTCATGATATTTCCATTGTTATTTAGGTAACATAATGTAAAGGAGGGTTTTTAAAATTGTACAAATATGGCTACTTTTGAGGCCATTTAAGCAACAATTGAGACCACAAGATGAATAAAGCGAAAAAAGACTTTGATCCGAAACGCAACTATGAAGAAACTCGTAAGGCCATAGGATATGTTACCCGAAAACAAGCTACCCAAGCCGATTATGACCGTATAGGCTTTAAATCGGGGCTTGAAGTTCATCAGCAATTAAAAACTGCCGAAAAGCTTTTTTGCCATTGCCCCTCGGGAATTTATCATGATCATGATGATTATGATGCCGAACTCATCAGGCATATGCGCCCTACCCTGAGCGAGCTTGGTGAATACGATGGCACTGCATTGATGGAGTTCAAAACACGTAAGGAGATCGTTTACCGGGTGAAAAACGAAACCACCTGTACGTATGAAGTAGACGATACACCGCCGTTTCCGGTCAATAAGGAAGCCCTTGAAATTTCCATTGTTATTTCGCTGCTCTCACGGCTCAATATTGTGGGCGAGGTTCATGTAACCCGCAAGCAATACCTCGACGGCAGTATTCCCACCGGTTTTCAGCGTACGGCTATTATTGGGGTGGAAGGAGATATTCCGTTGCGCCATAAAAAAGTACGGCTTATTCAGTTGAGTCTTGAAGAGGATTCATGCCGCGAAATTTCGGATGTTGGCCATACCCGGGTGTTTAAGACCGACCGCCTGGGAATGCCACTGATCGAGACCGTGACCTACCCCGATATGGTCAATCCCGAGGAAGTGAAAGAAGCCTGTGACTACATCCGGTTTTTAAACAGAAGTACCGGTATGGTTCGCATCGGTTCCGGAGCGGGAAGACAAGACGTTAATGTAAGTTGTGAAGGCGGAACCCGGGTGGAGATCAAGGGTGTTTCACATACCCGTTGGATCCCGGAGCTTACGCATAATGAATCGTTCAGGCAGTATGCCTTGCTGCGGATCAGGAGCATGCTTAATGAACGTATCCCCGAACCCAAAGAATGGGAGATGAATTATGAACGCCTCGATTTTCATAATTTTTCCTTTGAATATGCACCCATGAAGTTTGCGGCTAACAGCAATTATACTTTTATGGCCATGAATCTACCGCAATTCAAAGGGGTGTTATCGCATTTCACACAGCCATGTAAAACCTTTGCCGATGACTTTACCGACCGGCTTAAAGTGATCGCCTGTATCGAAAAACCGAACATGACCAGTTCAGAGGCGCTAGAGGCAGTGATCAGTGATCACGATATGGAAAAGATCAAAAAGCTGCTGGGCGCCGGCGAAGATGATGCCCAAATTATTTTTTGGGGCCCCGAAGATGATATGAAAACAGCCCTGGAGACCATTGAGGAAAGGGCGCGTATGGCTTTTGAAGGCGTTCCCCGCGAAACCCGTAAATCATTCGAAGACGGGACTACGGTTTTCGAACGCGTGCTTCCCGGCGCCGACCGCATGTACCCCGATACTGACACGGCGCCCATCCCGCTCGATAAGCATTACATCGAAGAGCTGCGAAATGATCTTCCCCAAGATGTGATTGACCGTTATCATCAACTGAAAAAATGGAATGTACCGGAAGACACCTACACCTACATTTTTAAGCGCAATCATTATCCATTGATCGAAAAGATCATCAATGAGTTGAAGTTCGATCCTATCTTTACAGGGACTTTCTTCGGCCACCGGCTTAAATACGTAGAAGGACATTATACCCCTTCGGCCGAGTTTGATTACAGCCTGATTTATGACCTGTTTAAATTCCTGAAGGATAACAAACTGGAAAAGGAGCTGGCAGCCAAGATGCTCCCGGTTATTTATGAGCATCCCAAAATGGATTTCGATTCGGTGCTCAATACCATTAATTTCAAACGCTTAAGCCGCGATGAGATCATTTCGAAAATACCCTTCTTGCATCAAAAATTTGACAGCATCAGGCATTCGGAAAAACCGGAAAACGAAACCGCCTGGATCATGGGACAACTCAGGCGTACAGCTACCGGAAATATACCATTGAATGAATTACACACACTCATCGAAGAACAAAAAAGCTGATAACCATGGGCGACGATATATTTCAAGGCTATAAAGGCCATGCACTCGAAACACTCAAAAAATACAACGTCAGGGTTTGGGGTCAAACCGAGGTTGATACCACCCGTGGCAAGTTTTACGGAACTGTGCTGCCGCGTTCGGAAAACGACGATGACAAGCATATTGTGATGAAGATCGAAACCGGTTATAACATCGGCTTGGATGTGGAGACCATCACCGGCATGAAAGAAACCGGTTATAAAAAGGCTAACTACAAGATCCCGGAGCAGGAATTTCCGTATTCAAAAGACAAACCGAATGTTAAATTATTCGGAACGGGCGGGACCATTGCCTCCCGCCTCGATTACCGGACAGGAGCCGTTATCCCGGCCTTCTCTCCCGGTGAGTTGTACGGTGCTGTTCCGGAGCTTGCCGATGTGTGTAACCTGACCACCGAAAAGCTCTTTGCAGTCTTTAGCGAAAACATGGGACCGGAGCAATATAAAAAGTTAGCCGTAGCCATTGGAAAAGAAATTGAAAACGGCATCGAAGGCATTATCATCGGTCATGGAACGGATACCCTTCATCATACCGGGGCGGCACTCACCTTTATGGTGCAAAATCCGCCGGTGCCCATTGTTTTGGTGGGATCGCAACGTTCATCGGACCGCCCCAGCTCCGATGCAGCCCTCAACCTCATCCACGCCGCCAAAGCTGCCGGCCATTCCGATATTGCCGAAGTGATGGTAAGCATGTTCGGACCTACCTCCGATGAATACGGCCTGTTGCATAAAGGAACCCGGGTGCGGAAAATGCACTCATCCTACCGTTCCACTTTCCGCACGATCGGCGATACACCGCTGGCCATGATCGACCGGGACAATATCAGGCATATTAAGAAAGATTACAACCACCGTCGTAAAGACCATAAGGTGAAAATCCTGCCTTATTTCGACGACCGTGTAACCATGCTGTACTATTACCCCGGAATGAAACCCGATACGCTTGATTCATTGGTCGACGCCGGATATAAAGGAATTGTTTTCGTGGGAACCGGCCTGGGCCATGTGAACAAAGAATTGTATCCCGCCATCGAACGTGCACAGAAAAAGGGAGTGCATATGTACATGACGCTTCAAACCATTTGGGGCTACGTGCATATGTTTGTTTACGATACCGGTCGTGATATGATGGCTAAGGGAATTATCCCGGCAGGAAATATGTTGCCGGAAGTGGCGTTTATTAAGCTCGGCTGGGCATTGGGACAAACCGACGATCCGGAAGAGGTGAAAAAACTCATGCTCACGCCTATTAACGATGAAATTACACCAAGGGAACCCTATAATGGATACCTCGTTTTCCAGGGTGGAATTCCTGAAGTGGAAGATTTTATCAAACGGGTTCACAAGTAAATCAATTTAACATAAACAGATTAATTATGAAATTTTTGTATCAATATCTCATTCCCATTTTAGGGGCGTTTTTCGTATTCGTCTCCATCAACCTCAAGGCGCAGGATACGATTACCGTTATGCACTATAATTTGCTGAACTACGGGAATAACTATGGTGATTGTAATAGTAACAATAATGATCCGGAGGAAAAGGCACAACACATAAAAACCATTATCAATTACCTTAAACCGGATGTGGTTACGGTAAACGAGATAAGCAAGGACGAAACCTATCATCAGCAACTGCTCGATAATGCTTTTAACAACCAATGGCGAAGTTATTACAGCAAAGCGGAAGCTCCAAACCACGCAAATTCATACATTGTAAACCAGCTTTATTACGACAGCCGTAAATTCGGCTTGCATTCCCAATATGTTACCCAAAGTACCTTACGTGATATCGACCTGTATCGATTATTTTACCGGTCTCCTGAACTTCCGAATATCGATACGGCATTTATCGATGTGATTGCGGCTCATTTGAAAGCCGGAAGCGATGATCAGGACAAGAGCAGGCGAGCTACCATGACCGGCAAAACCATGAATTACCTCAACACTCACGAGGTTAGCCCAAGCATCTTATTTTCAGGTGATTTTAATATACGATCTTCTTCCGAAGAAAGTTTTCAAAACCTGATCTATCACAGTAATCCGGATATCCGTTTTCATGATCCGGTTGATAAAGTAGGGAACTGGAATAATGACCCTTATTACGCCGATTTGCATACCCAGTCGACCCATAGTGAAGGTGATTGCGCCAGCGGTGGCGGCATGGACGACCGCTTCGACTTCATCCTTGCCAACGCTTCGGTGATGAATGGCGATGATCATTATCATTACCTTGAGGATTCCTATAAAGCCCTGGGGCAAGACGGTGAGCATTTTAATAAATCAATAAACGCCTATCCTGCTAACAACAGTGCCCCACAGGATGTGATCGATGCGTTGTATTATGCCTCCGATCATCTTCCGGTGGTTCTTCAACTAGTTGTTGACCAGCAGGGAGCGAGCATTGCTCAAAATAGAAGACTGGAAGCTGACATCTCCTATAATAATCCCGTAAAGGATTGGCTGGATCTTTCTATAACCTTAAAAGAGCCCGGTGAACTTCGCCTGGCGGTTTATTCGGTTAATGGCCAATTAATGCTCGAAAAGGAGCTTGGCAATAACTCAAGATCCTTTACCGGGCAAATAAACATCCATCACTTGGAAAGCGGATTTTATATTATGAAACTTTCCGATGGCCGGCAAATGGCTACTGAGAAATTGCTGGTTTATTAAGCGATTTGGATGTGATATAGGAAAATGGGTGCGATCACATTATTTGATCGGTTCAACTTTAATGTTTACCCCGTAAAGCCATTAAACCACATGCTTGGTGATGTAGTTCGAATTAAGCAGGTTTAGTGCACCCATGTAGTTTGGTACAAAGGCTACTGTGCCGGTGACCTTGTAATTGTATTTTTTATCCCCCAGGTCGTACACAAGCATGTCGGAGCTCGCCCCGGTGAATTCCAGCTGTCGGTTTACCGGCCTGATGTCTTTGGGATTGATATCGAGTAGGCCAAAGTCAAGTATGGCCCGCCAGGAAGTTTTTCCATAATCATCTTCGTTATAATCGGGAGTTTCACCGGCTACATTAGTTCCCAATGGACCTACCGGTACCATAGGCTTTTCGTAAAGCTCAATGATCTCACCATAAAGCTTAAACACACCCGATCGCATGCCTTTTATGGTTTTTCCGTTTATCAGGTTGTTACCAAAATATAGGGTTTCGCCCACCCTAAAATGGTTCACGCCCATGGGCAGTTGTTGCTTCATCAGCATAGGGATGGATATGGATGCGCCGCCCGAGACAAGGGGGAGCTTAACGTTAAAGGTAGCTTCAATAAGTTGCTTGTAAAGGCTCAGTTGAATAAGCTTATCCTGTGTGGGCATTACTCCGTTAAGGCAATTCAGGTTGGCGCCAAGCCCCACCACTTCGATGTTCGGCAAGCGGAAAACTTCCGAATAAAAATTAATGAGATCTTCGCCCATAACGCCTTCGCGAAGGTCGCCCAGCTCGATCATTATTAGTACCTTATGGACTTTCTTTTGCTTGCCTGCTTCTTCCGATAAAAGTTTGATGGTTTCCAGATCGGTGTTGAAGCTCATATCGGCATACTTCACAATGGTACGTATACTTCGCTTTGCGGGCGGCTTTATATATACGGTTTCAACTTCTTTGCTAATACTTTTAATCACTTTTAGATTGCTGATGCGGGAATCGAAAAGCTGATCGGCACCAAGATCGATTATCTCCTTTAAATAGGTGCGATTGCCGCAAAGCATCTTAGTGACTATGCCCCATTTTACCTCGTTTTTCTTGAATAAGCTATCAAGAAACTCGTAATTATGGCGCAATTTGTCTTTATGTAACTCTAAATAAGCCATGATATATGGTATTTGTTTAATTCACAATAATTCTGGGAATATTTCCCGGTAGCCGGGTAAGCAATTCATAATTCAACTGCGAACTCAATTCCCCAAATGAGGCTACCGTAATATTAAGATCTCCCTGTTTTCCTATAATAACGACTTCATCGCCTATTGTCGCATCCGGTAATCCGGTAATGTCGGCTATCATCATATTCATATTCACCATGCCTATCACAGCCACCCGGCTTCCGTTTATCAAAACCCTGCCGGTATTGCTAAGTGAACGGCTAAAGCCATGGGAATATCCTA
>JAIPAP010000001.1 GCA_021740045.1 Bacteroidales bacterium | reverse complement strand
GGAGATTAAGCAGGCGCATAAATACGATTCGTTGGCCGGGGCCAAAAAAGTGATCTCCGAAGTAGGATTCGATATTGCCCGCAATGGCTTACCGGAAGAGCTACAACCCCTCACCATTGGCTTTACCGGCTACGGTAATGTTTCAATGGGCGCCCAGGAAATTTGCAACCTGTTGCCGGTAAAGGAAATTGCCCCCGATGAATTGCTCACTTTAAATGACCGTCATCATCTCCCCGGAAATGTGATCTATAAAACGGTTTTTAAGGAAGAACACCTCGCCGAGCCCAGGGATAAGAATACGGAATTCGAATTGCAGGACTATTATCATCATCCTGAGCGCTTCAATGGAACTTTTGAGAAATACATTCCCCACCTGTCGGTGTTGATGAACTGTATGTACTGGGATGACCGCTATCCGCGACTGATTACCAAGGACTACCTGGAAAAGGTTTATTCGGAAGGCGAACCTAAGCTCAAAGTCATCGGCGATGTCACCTGCGACCCGGACGGTTCCATCGAGGCCACCCATAAAGGCACAGAGATCGAAGATCCCATTTTCGTGTATGAGCCATTTAAGCGGCAACCCCAAATGGGCCACAAGGGAAAGGGCATTTTGATCATGGCCGTGGATATTCTTCCCAGTGAGTTGCCCAGGGAATCCTCCATTAGTTTTGGTGATGCCTTGTTTCCATTCGTAGAAGCCATAGCCAAAGCAGATTACAATAAGTCGTTTGAGGAATTGGAACTTCCAGGCCCTATCAAGCGAGCCGTTATCGTCCACAAAGGGGAGTTAACTCCGGATTATAGGTATATTGAGGAGTATTTGTAGAGCGCAGAGCGAAGGGCATAGAGCATAGAGCGCAGGGCATAGGGCAAAGAGCAAAGAGCACAGAGCACAGAGCACAGAGCATAGAGTGCAGAACAGAGAGCCTAGAGCATAGAGGACAGGGCGTAGTTGTGTAAAGCAGCGAAAGTTATTGCTTATCCTTACAACCCTGCGCTTAATCCCTTCCTAAATTGGAAAAATCAATTGCATCTCGCACAGTAATTGCCAATTGCCAACTTAATCTGCTTAAGCTGAATATAGCCTATTTAGCAGCAAAAACCTGAAATAAATTTATCGACATTAAGAATTGAACTAAAACGCCGAAACAAAACCGAAACTGAACTTGCTAATGGTATTGTCGCTATCGGTGAAGTCGAGGGTGTATTCCCCGGCCAGCCTTACGTTTCTTCGCAGCAAGTAGCCTGCATGAAAGGTGGCCGATTGATAATCGGCCGGCTCGAAATCGGAATCCACGTAATTATACATGCCCAGTAAATACCAGTCACTTTGATCGCCATCGGGCATAAAGATCAGTTCGGCCATGGCGCCATCAGTGGATACATCCTCTAAATAATCAATGGCATTTGAGGCTGGAAACACCTGGGAATCTTCACGGTGAAGATACTGGAAGTTCAGTTCCCAGCGGTCTGTAACACTAAAGGTTAAGTCCGGGCCCCAGATCACAGCTTCATTGGTTATTTCTCCTACCGGGCCACTGCTTAGTTTTTCTTTACCCACGTAACCAAAAGCTCCTATTCGGAGCATTTCACCTATGTCCTGTGAAACCCGTCCCAGTACATTTTTGTACTTATCTTTATCGAACACATGATTGCGGGCCTCCCCTATTCCGTTTCCGTTCAGCACTTCCAGGGTAAAGCTGGTGCCGGTAGGCAATCCGTAGGTGAACATCACCCCTTTGTCATATGTCATATTAATGCTGGAAGTCCCGATTTGTGAGGTGTATAACCTATAATCCTCGAGTTGCAGCCTTAGCTCCCGCTTAAACAAGGGATCGGATACCTGGAACTGTCCCAGGTAGATATCGAAATCAGTACCAAACAGGTTATCATACATCAGGAAGGCATCCTCAACACCGGCCACCTCCCCTCTCTCATTCGCATAAAAATAGAAATAATAGGAAAGATGTTCCGATATTTCACCCCCCGAAAGAAATTTCATTAGATAGGGGGCTTCAAAATCACTTTTCTCATTTCCTGCCATATTGTAGGCTACAAAACCATCAAGGCGCACCGCCAATGGAAAATTCCTTATCAGCGATAATTTTTCATCACCGGTTTCCACATAATACCGGGGAGCCTTTTCATCTTCAAGCTTAAAGCCATCACCTGCAAAGGTGTCGCCAAATGCCTTTAATTTTGGAGCAGCCGGAGTATGGCAAGTACGGCAACTCAGGCGGTACTTCCTGGCAAATGCCGGAATAGCATTGCTTTGCTCGATCAGGAAAATCATCCCGGTCATCAGAAACAATGCAAATAGTACTTTTTGTCTCATGGTATTCAATTTTTTAAGGATATACGGTTATTTCAGTTGAATGCTGGTTGACCAATAGCTTTTCATATTCCTCCGCGGGAACATCGAGGTATTCTCCCACCGGCTTTACCAAGAGCCGGTAGTATAAAGAAGCCGTTATCTTCACCTTGCCCGGTTCAATTTCATAAGGCAGGTTAAAGGTATAGGTCTCCGTCTTCGTTTCGCGTGGTCCTATGCGATAATCCACTCCCAGCGAAGCGGTGTTCCACTGCATGATGGTCATGCGGCCTTGCGGATCGAAGAAAGGCATGCGGAAAATACGGTCACCCATGGGAACATCTTCGCGTTTAATGCCTTTAAAATCCTCTATGCCCAAGGGAATACCCATATCCTGGTAGGCCAGATCATCACTGGCAATGGTGTATTGCTCGCCCTCAAAACCTTTTTTATCAACGGGGATATGGTAGGTGTTGCCTTTTTCATCCTCGGCTTCAACATGCAACCACACAATGCGGTCTTCGACAGAACCGGTGGGGAATTTATGCCCCGTTTTTTGATTGAACAAGGTAGCCGTAAGAACCACAACTTCGCCGGGTACGGTTTCTCGAATATCGGGCTGGATACGTACCTCAATGGTTCCCCTTACCTTGCCCTTGTCATGAGCGCCGTTAAAAAGATGCATGCGGGCATCGGGATAGGTGGTGCCCATCTTGGCCGTTTTCATCTTGGTGTCGGGCATGTGGCACTCCTGGCAGGTAACCCCTTCGTCGGAATAGGGGCCGTTTTGCCATTCCAGTTGTGTACTTTTAACCCAAACCCCAAAAGGACTTTTCTCATTATGACAACTTCCGCACAAACGGGTATCGCTATGCAAATCGATGGGCACGATTTTATGATCGGGTGATTCCTTCTCGCCTTTGCGGGAACTGTACTTGGTATGGCCGGGCTTCATTATAAAATTATGGTTATAGGCAGTATCGCCCGCTATCCCTTTTATTAAATGGCAAACCTCGCAGGAAACCGCTTCATTTGCACGCCTTTCCTCTTTCGGCCGGGGTGGGGGCACATCGCCGGCCAAAAAAGCCATAGGTGTATGACAACCGTTGCAGCCCTTATGAGCATCGGCCATTTCCGGATCGGCTTTGGAATGGGCTACAGCCAGCTTGAAATACTCAATCTCATCCCAATGATGCGTATAAGCCTTCGACATCATCGCCTGACTCCATTGCTGGTAAAACTGATTATGGCAGGATTTGCAAAATTCAGGCGTTTCGAAATCATCATATTCAAAAGCACCCAATTCATTACTCCCTTCCTTTTGGGGAATAATAAAGCTGAAACTGAACAATAATATCAGTCCCACAAAAACGAAAGTTTTAGAATGATTCCTCATGGTTATATTGTTTTAAACATGTACTGAATTTCCTAAACAAGTAAGGCTCAACCCTTTAAATTTAGTAATCCCTTAGCAAATTTCACCCCATATTTCACAAAAATAAATTTCATATTCAATCATTTTAAGTTGTATATATAATCAAAAAATTGATTTACAGTTATAAACAATGATTCTATCTTGCTGATTATATGGTGAATTTATTTTGAATCTAAATTAATCGAAAGTAATAAGGGAAAATGTGTTGATTTTTCTGTACACATGTGGGCCATACCTATTTGAAATTTTATCATTTTAACTATTAACAACCACATAAGCCGGAACAACCTTGACATCCATTTCCTTTTTGCGAAAATTTTGGAATTCTAATGAACAAATAAAATGTGCTTACGTTTGGTTAATGATGTTCAATATCAGATAATTATGTATTAAAAATGCTTAATTATCCGGAACTCACAGGAGCTAAACACACTCACTAAACGCACGGGAATACCTCCCTCCAATTTTCACGATATGGGTTCTCCTTGATACGAGTTATCATGGAGTTTAAATAAATCAAGTGATTCACCGGATGGTGATCACATAATTTTTAACAAATAAATTGGGAGGTTCATTATGCGAATTCTTTTAATTCTTTTTATCTCTATGATTACTTTCGGCCTGCAGTGGGGATACGCTCAGGGCGAATGGACACAACAAACCTGGGGCGAAAACACCTTTTTCTCCGATGTTTATTTTAGCGACATGAACAATGGCTGGGCCGTTGGCGCTACCAACACAATTGTTCATACGAATGATGGCGGGGAAACGTGGGAGCAGCAAGAAGTAACGCCCACTTCAAATTATGCCGGGGTGTTTTTTATTGACGATCAAACCGGCTGGGCTTGCGGAAGTCATGGGAAGATCGACGGCACCACCGACGGTGGGGAAACATGGACGGTACAGGAATCAAACAACTACGGTGGAATAGGCGGAATTTATTTCATCAATGCCGATACCGGTTGGGCAGCTTGCGGTGTTGCCGAAGGCTTCAACAACGACCCTATCCGTGAGGTCATCTACACAACCGATGGTGGCGAAAACTGGAACTCACAGTACTACGGCTATAACGAACGGCCATTGGGAGCAGTTGATTTTTATGATGCTGATCATGGTATGGT
The DNA here is from genome assembly GCA_021740045.1 of Bacteroidales bacterium. Classification (GTDB taxonomy): domain Bacteria; phylum Bacteroidota; class Bacteroidia; order Bacteroidales; family JAIPAP01; genus JAIPAP01. Next base: position 117,320 of record JAIPAP010000001.1, on the reverse strand, counting down.
CGTCGGATCATTCGGTGGGGTGATGTATACCAGTGATGGTGGAAATACCTGGCAAACTAAAGATTATTCCGAAATTACGCATTTGGAAGATGTGTACATGCCAGGGCCGGAAACGGCCATTGTCATTGGGCAGCAAGGCCTGATTTTGAAAACCACCGACGGTGGCGATACCTGGGCAGAGCTCCCTTCAGGAACCTCATTAACCCTGACCAACCTTTCTTTTGTAGACCCAAACACAGGTTGGGTTGTAGGAGGCGACAATGACGGTGAATTGATATTGCATACTACTGATGGTGGTGAAAGCTGGACTGAGCAATCTTCACCCGTTGACAAGTACCTAAGCGGAGTGCACTTTGTGAATGAATATTATGGCTGGGCCGTAGGATTCGATGGAACCATTATCCATTATTCCAACGCCCAGATGCATGAGTATGGGCTAGGCACCGGTTATGATCTGGTTTCCAGTAACCTGCAACCTCAAGGATCAGATGACATGACGGTTATTCTGGAAGACCTGATGAACAACGAAAGCCTCGATTTTGTCCGCGATTCCGATGGCAACATGCTTCAAAAGATCGGGCCTGAATGGGTAAACAACATCGGTGAATGGGAAACCATCGAAGGTTATCTCTTTAAGATGAACGCAGATGATATGTTCACCATCGAAGGTGCTCCGGCCAATCCGCAAATGCCAATACCGGTGGGAGCAGGCTATCAGTTTATCAGTTACCTGCCCCAGGCCCCCATGGACGCACTGGAAGCGATGGACAATGTATTGGATAACCTCGATTTCATGCGTGATTCCGAGGGTAATTCATTACAAAAGGTGGGACCTAATTGGGTGAATAACATCGGCGACATGGAACCCGGCGAAGGCTACCTGGTGAGGATGAACAACGATGATGAGTTGATTTACCCGGAATAGGCTTAAAGCAAGATCAATCTGATTCCGGATGGAGTTGCTCAGGTAAAAAGTATCAATTGAATTAAAAATCCCGGCTAAAGATTAGCCGGGATTTCTATTTTCAAATTTTCAGCCCATACCGCAACCTATACTGATATCATAGATAATTTTTAGAACATTTTTCAACTTCACTTTTATATTTCCAATAAAAATCAGATATTTGCACCCCTTTTGGGAATACTGAAACCGATAGGATTATCGTTTCCCGGAAGCTAATTGATAAACTAAATAACATAAACGAAACTTTATGCCAACAAAGATCAGATTACAGAGACGTGGCCGAAAGGCTAGACCTTTTTACCACATCGTAATTGCAGATGTTCGTGCACCGCGCGACGGACGGTTCATCGAAAGTATAGGAACCTACGATCCGGTGGCACATCCCGCACAAATCGAACTCGACTTCGACCGTGCCCTTGAATGGGTCCAATATGGAGCCCAACCCACCGACACCGTGCGTAACATCCTCTCGAACAAAGGAGTAATGTACAAAAACCACTTGCAACGTGGTGTTCGCAAAGGCGCTTTAACCCAGGCCGAAGCCGATGCCAAATTCAACGAGTGGTTGCGTGAAAAAGAGGATAAGCTCGAGCAAAAGCGTAAGGACGTTCTTCTTTCGGAAAAAGAACAGGTTAAAAAGCAGAAAGAAGCCGAGGCCAAAATCAACGAGGCCCGTGCTGCCGAATTAGCCAAGAAACAGCAGGCCGCTGCTGCCGAAGCCGGAGAGGCCCAAAACGAGGAAGCTTCCTCTGCCGAAGCTGAAACCACACAGCAAGAAGCTCCGCAAGAGCAACCCGCTGAAGCTAAGAAAGAAGAAAAACCTGAAGCCAAACAGGAAGAAGCCAAGGACGAGGTGAAAGAAGAGGAGCAAGCTGAGGCCAAGGAAGAAGAAAAGCCGGAAGCTAAAGAAGAGGAAAAGGCCGAGGCAAAACAGGAGGAAACTCAATCCGAAGCCAAACAGGAAGAAGCTCCGCAAGAGCAGCCCGCTGAAGCTAAGGAAGAGGAAAAACCTGAAGCTAAACAGGAAGAAGCCAAGGACGAGGTAAAAGAAGAGAAGCAAGCCGAAGCCAAACAGGAGAAAGCTAAGGAAGAAGAAAAGCAGGAAAAAGAACCTGAAGCAAAAGAGGAAGAAAAAAAACCGGAAGACGAAGACGAAAAGAAAGATCAATAATCACACTCCTGTAATTATAAAAAAAGCCAAATCCGGCATTCCGGGTTTGGCTTTTTTAGTTTACTAACAACTAGCTGAATTGTTTAAAATAGTTACAAATTATACGCTCTCCCAAATCCTATGGATTAATTCCTTATATTTGAAAACCGATATATTTAAATACGTTGCTGTTTTTAATAAACATGCACACAGCCAGCGTAACGATAAATTCCCGGATATTAACAATCCTGTTAGGATTTTCCGGGACAAAATTGTTGTAAAAGCATGCAGATGTCGAAGGGTACTCATAGGGCCTATATTTTTACATTATCGGCTATTGTTTTAATTATATTGGCATGGCTGATATACACGGGACAGGATTATTACCAGGTGGCCTTGAAGGAGCGTTTCTATCATGATGATCATCAACAACTAAAACCCAGCGGTGTTTTTGGTCATGGTTATGGCATCATGGGATCATTGGCTCTCCTCATCGGTGTGGGAAGCTATATGGCCCGTAAACGCTGGCGTACATTGTCGAAAGTGGGTGTTTTAAAACACTGGCTGGAGTTTCATATTTTCCTTTGCACCCTGGGGCCGTTGCTCATCTTGTTCCACACAGCTTTTAAATTTGGCGGTATTGTAGCCATTAGCTTTTGGGCTATGGTGGCGGTTTTTGTTAGTGGTATTATCGGACGGTTTATCTACCTGCAAATCCCACGGACGATCCAAGGAAGGGAGCTCAGCCTTAACGAGGTGAAAAACATGAAAAGCGACCTTAAAGCCATCCTCACCGAAAAATACCAATTGGACGAAGAAACCACCCGCTTTACCGAAGAGGCCGCCGACAACAAAAACAAGAGCAAGGTAAAATCACTGCTAAAAGGCAAGCTGCCGCAGAAAGATTTTAAAAATGCCCTCAAATTGGTCAACCATGAGATTTCGCTCAACAAACGTATAGAGCGATTAAATACCATGCAAAACCTGTTCAAATACTGGCATGTGGTACATTTACCCTTTGCACTCATTATGTTGGTGATTATGATCATACATGTGGTAGTGGTCACGATTTTAGGATACAGATGGATCTTTTAACGATGGAACTACTGGTTGAAAAAATACTCATTTACGGACTGGTCGGGGTTATTTGCCTTGCGGCCATCCTTTTCTATATCCGGAAACTTCGGAAGCAATCCCGGTCGACGGAAGAAAAGATCGGTATTGCCAAGGAAGAAGGTACCTATGAGCCGGCTTCCTTACATCCCCGAATTGACAAACACCGTTGCATTAAGTCGGAAGCCTGTATAGCTGCCTGCCCGGAGAAAGATATCCTGGGTATCCGCAACGGCAAAGCCACCACTATTAATGCCTCACGCTGTGTGGGCCATGGCGCCTGCTTTCACGCTTGCCCCACCGAGGCCATTACCCTGGTGATCGGCACGGAGACAAGGGGTGTTGACTTGCCGCACGTGGATGCCAATTTTGAAACCAATGTGGAAGGCATTTATATTGCCGGAGAGCTTGGTGGCATGGGGTTGATCAAAAACGCCGTGGAACAGGGCCGGCAAGCAGCGGTGAATGCCTCCAAAAAAATCCAAAAAAATCACCGGGCCGATTACGATATGGTCATTGTGGGGGCAGGCCCTGCCGGCATCTCAGCCAGCCTTACCGCCAAAAAGCACGGTCTTAAGGCCCTCACTCTTGAGCAAGATTCCTTAGGCGGTACGGTATTTACTTTTCCCCGTTCCAAGATTGTAATGACCTCTCCCATGGACCTCCCGCTTTACGGCAAGGTGAAACTTTCGGAAACCAGTAAAACCGAATTACTGAAGGTATGGAACGAGGCATTGAATAAAAACCGGCTTTCCATCCGGGAAAACTCCAAGGTAGATACCATCACCCCGGTAAACGGGCATTTTAAATTGGATGTACTGAATGGAGAGGAGATCACGGCCGCCAAGATACTGATTGCAATAGGCCGGCGGGGAACGCCACGAAAACTTAATATTCCCGGCGAAACCAGTCAAAAGGTGGCTTACCGCCTGCTGGAGCCGGAAGATATCAGCAATAAAAAGATCATGGTGGTTGGTGGCGGTGATTCGGCTGTTGAATCGGCCCTTATGCTGGCCGAACAAAATGAGGTGACCATATCATACCGTAAGGATGCCTTTGGCCGGTTGAAACCCAAAAACCTTCAAAAGATCAAAGATGCTATGAACGAGGGTAAGGTGGATGTGAAATTCAACACCAACCCTACTGCTATTGAAGAGGATAAGGTAATGTTAAAAACCAATGACGGGGAGACCCTTGAAGTGGAAAATGATCTGGTCTATATTTTTATCGGAGGGGAATTGCCAACACAGTTCCTGCAAAAGGCAGGTATAGAGATCACTAAGAAATTCGGCGAGGCCGTAATGAGTCATCGGAAGAAAAACTAATTTTATGTAATGAACGGGCTAGCAAAAATAGTAGCGATTATACTGGTGAACCTGATGTACACCCTCACAGGTCTTGCCCAGCTTTCGCCCGGCAAATTGGTTGAAGCACACGCCCACCTCGAAGGACTTTCCAATTGCACCAAGTGCCATACCCTGGGTGCCAAGATCACCAACAAAAAATGCCTTGATTGTCATACCTTGCTTAAAAACCGCATCGATCAAAAACTTGGCTACCATGCCTCGGAAAAGGTTTTTGGGAAGCCCTGCATTCAGTGCCATAGCGACCATCACGGAAGGGATTTTGAGATCATCCGGTTCAAAAAAGATACTTTTAATCATGATCTTACCGGTTACACATTAAAAGGAGCTCATGCCAATACTGATTGCGGGGAATGCCATAAAGACGAACATATAGAAAATCCAAAGATCAGGGAAAAAGAATACTCCTATTTGGGTTTGAATAGCGAATGCCTTACCTGCCACACCGATTATCATCAAAACACTCTAGCCAGCGCCTGTTCCGATTGCCATGGGTTTGAGGCCTTTGAACCGGCGGTGAATTTCAATCACGATGAAACCGATTTCACCTTAAAAGGCAAACACCGCGAAGTGGAATGCGATGACTGCCATGAGGTGACCACCCGTAGCGGAAAAGAATTCCATGAATTTGCCGGTGTTGACCATAATAGCTGCGCCGATTGCCACACCGATGTTCATGACAACAAATTCGGACAAAACTGTCAGCGCTGCCATACCGAAGAATCCTTCTTTAAAGTAAAAGGCATTGATCAATTCGACCACAGCAAAACAGGATTCGAACTGGAGGGCAAACACAGCTTCCTGGATTGCCGGTCGTGTCATCAGAATAATTACACTGCCCCCATCGAACACAGCCGTTGCAGCGATTGCCATGAAGATTATCACCAAGGGCAATTCGCAGAAAACGGCACATCCCACGATTGTGCAGAATGCCATGATGTGAATGGCTTTGAAAAAACCTCCTTTTCCATACAGGAACATAACAAAACGGATTTTCCGCTGGAAGGTGCTCATTTGGCCACACCCTGTATTGCCTGCCATAAAACCGGTAAGAAATGGGACTTTGCCAATATGGGCGAAACCTGCATTGATTGCCATGAAAATATACACGACCCATACCTGGACCAAAGCTATTATGAAGATGAGGGCTGCGAAAGCTGCCACAGCGTGGACATGTGGAGCACCATTGACTTCAACCATTCCATCACCGAATTTGAATTACAGGGAGCACACCGTGAGCAAAGCTGCCGTGATTGTCATTTTGAAGAACGCAACGGCAATTCCATGCAGCGATTTTCGGAACTCAACAGTGAATGTACCAATTGCCATCAGGATATTCATTACGGACAATTTGAAAAAAGCGGAACCACGGATTGTACACGCTGCCACGCCTTTGAGAACTGGGAGGCCAGCCGTTTCGATCATGATAACACGCTGTTTCCGCTTGACGGCAAACACGAAGATGTAGCATGCTATAAATGCCATGAAGAAAAAACCATTGAAGGAAACACATTTACGGAATATAAAATAGAGGAATTCAAATGCGAAGACTGTCATCAATAATTTGGCTGCTGGCACTTGCTATGAGCACGCCGGCACAGGAATCTCCTCATGGCGAAGACCTGGCCATTAGTTGTGGTGACTGTCACACCACGCAGGGCTGGAAAATGATCGAGGGCACCTACACCTTCGACCATAACACCATGACAGAGTTTAACCTCACCGGGCAACATCGCGATGTGGATTGCAGGAGTTGTCATACTACCCTGGTTTTTTCAGCGGCGCAAAGTGAATGCTCCACCTGTCACACCGACGTACATCAGCAGTCCTTAGGAATGGATTGCAGCCGATGTCATACCTCCGAATCATGGATTGTGAATGACATTACCGAACTCCATGAGCAAACCCGCTTTCCACTTTTAGGCGCTCATTCCATGGCTAATTGTATCGATTGCCATACCTCGGCCAATGATCTGAATTTTGAACCGCTGGGCATTGAATGTATCGATTGCCATCAGGAGGATTACCGGGCTGCCACCGATCCCAACCATGTTGAAGCCGGTTTTTCAACCGAATGTACCGATTGCCATCAGCATAATGCGTTCACCTGGCGGGGTGCCGGGCTCGATCATAGTTTTTTCCCCCTGACAAAAGGCCACGAAATCGACAATTGCTTCCAATGCCACACCGAGGGCGCTAATTTTAATGATGTTTCCAGTGAATGTTTATCCTGCCACCAGGAAGATTACAATACTTCAGCAAACCCCAATCATGTCTCCCTGAATTTTTCAACCACCTGCCAGGATTGTCATACGACTGTTCCCGACTGGAAGCCCGCAAAATTTGATGAACACGATGGCATGTTCTTCCCCATTTATTCGGGCGAACATAACGGGGAGTGGGATAATTGCGCCGATTGTCATAAAAATGCTTCCAATTACTCGCTTTATACTTGTACTGATTGCCATGAACATAATCAACCCGACATGGATGAGGAACATGATGAGGTGAGCGGCTATACATATGAAAGCACGGCCTGCCTGGGATGTCATCCCACGGGAAGTGAAGAAAATATTTTTAACCATGATCAATCGAATTTCCCATTAACTGGGGCACATACTACTACCGAATGTGCAGATTGCCATGCGGAAGGCTATGCTGGAACCCCCTCAGATTGTGCTTCGTGCCACATCAATGATTACAATGAATCGACCAATCCCAATCACAGCAGCCTGGGGCTTCCCGATGATTGTGCTTCATGCCATACCACGGAACCTGAATGGAAACCGGCCGAATTTCCGGTACATGATGATTATTATGCCCTGAATGGCGCCCATGGTGAAATCGCCAATGAATGTGCTTCCTGCCATGACGGTGATTATGTGAATACCCCGAATACTTGTTTCGGTTGCCACGAAGAAGATTACAACCAAACCACCGACCCCACTCATGAGCAGGCCCAGTTTTCGACGGATTGCATTACCTGTCATACCGAAGATGCCTGGGAGCCGGCTACCTTTGAACACGACGGGCAGTATTTCCCCATCTATTCCGGTGAACACCAGGGGGAGTGGGATGAATGCAGTGACTGCCACACCAACAGCTCCAATTATGCCATTTTCACCTGCACTGATTGCCACGAACATAACCAGCCCGACACCGACGAAGAGCATGAGGGCGTAGGGGGATATATTTATGAAAGCCAGGCTTGCTTCGAATGTCATCCAACAGGAGAGGGTGACGGAGCATTTAATCACGATCAATCCAATTTCGCCCTGACAGGAGCGCACACTACAACCGCTTGTGAAGATTGCCATTCAGAAGGATACGAGGGCACGCCAACCGCTTGTTCATCCTGCCATACCAATGACTACAACCAGAGCACCAACCCCGATCACAACAGCCTGGGATTACCGATGGAATGCGCCACCTGTCATGGCACCGAACCAGGCTGGGAACCGGCTTCATTCCCCATACACGATGAATTTTATGAGTTGCTGGGGGCACATGCTTCCATTTCAAACGAATGCAACACTTGCCATGGCGGTGATTATAATAACACGCCAAACACTTGTTTCGGTTGCCATGAGGAGGATTACAACCAAACCACCGATCCCAACCATGAAGCTGTGGGATTTCCAACAGATTGTTTGTCCTGTCATACGCAGGATTCCTGGGAACCTTCCACCTTCGATCATGACGGGCAGTATTTCCCCATTTATTCCGGAGAACATAACGGTGAATGGGATGACTGCAGCGAATGCCATACCGACCCGAATAATTATACCCTCTTCAGTTGTATCGATTGCCATGAACATAACCAGCAGGATATGGATGAAGAGCACGAAGGGGTTGGTGGATATGTGTATGAGAGCCAGGCTTGTTATGAATGTCATCCGACCGGAGAAGGTGACGGCGCATTCGATCATAACCAGTCGGATTTTCCGTTAACCGGTGCACACACCACAACCGAATGCATCGATTGCCATGAGGATGGCTATGAAGGCACTACCACTGTTTGCTCCGACTGCCACAGCCAAGCTTACCTGGAATCGACCAACCCGAACCACAACGAGCTGGGATTGCCTTATGAATGCGCCACTTGCCATACTACCGATCCAGGATGGGAGCCCGCTACTTTCCCCATTCATGATGATTTTTATGAGCTGGTTGGAGCGCATGCTGAAATAGCTGACAATTGCAACACCTGTCATGAAGGTGATTATAACAATACTCCAAACACCTGCTTTGGCTGCCATGAGGAGGATTACAACCAAACCACCGACCCGCCGCATGCATCTGCTCAATTCCCCACCGAGTGTGAACTATGCCATACGCAAGATGCCTGGATACCCTCCACTTTTGAACATGATGCACAGTACTTCCCCATTTATTCGGGTGAACATGAGGGTGAATGGAATACCTGCAGCGAGTGTCACACCAACCCGAACAATTATAGCATCTTTAGCTGTATCGACTGTCATGAGCACAACCAACAGGATATGGATGAGGAGCATGATGAGGTACCGGGTTATGTATACGAAAGCACAGCTTGTTACGAATGCCATCCCAATGGCGAAGAAGTAATGAAAATGTTCAGGAAAATGGATAAAAGACTGGATTGATCATGAAACATGTTGTAACCATAATCTCTTTATTTTTCCTTTTGGGAAGTCTTAGCGCGCAGGATGAACCCCAAATGAAACAGGGTAAAGTTTCCTACATAACATCACAACACGTGTATGTGAAATTTGAAAACACTACCGGTATTGATGTGGGCGATACCCTGTTCATCACGGAAGATGGGGAAAAAGTGCCAGCCCTTAAGGTTAACAATCGCTCCTCCATCTCTTGCGTATGCATTCCCATAATTGATAGAGAACTTAAAATAGATCAGAAGGTTTTTGCGGAAAAAAGAAAGAGTAAGCCTGATAAACCATCGAAAGAAAAAAAGCCGGATGAAGCTATTGCGGAAATGGAAAAAAAACCTGAGGAGAAAAAATCTGACATTCAAACGGAACCCGAAGAAATAGCCACAGATGAAGAACAGGAAGAGGGAACACCCGAGCAGGATGTTTCGGGACGCATCACCACGGCTTCCTACTCCAATTTTTCCAATACCCTGGCCGATAATTCCCAGCGCATGCGCTATGTGGTATCATTTGATGCCGAAAACATCAACAATTCAAAACTATCGGCCGAAACTTATATTTCATTCAGTCATCGCAATAATGAATGGAGCGAGATACAGGATAACCTGTTCAACGGGCTAAAGCTTTATAATCTGGATATCAGCTATGATTTTAATGCAAATACAAGCTTGCTGTTCGGCCGAAAGATCAACCGCAATCTCTCAAGCGTAGGAGCCATTGATGGCTTGCAATTCGAGAAACAGTTCGGTGCCTTCACCACGGGTGTCGTTGCCGGTTCACGTCCCGATTGGGAAGATTACAGCTTTAACACCAGCCTGTTCCAGGCAGGCGCCTATGTAAGCCACAGGCATGAAACGGATCAAGGGCATATGCAAAGCACGCTGTCGTTTATGGAGCAGCGAAATAGCGGCAATACCGACCGCCGCTTTGTTTATTTTCAGCATATGAACATGCTGATTGACAAGCTATATTTCTTTGGCTCAGGAGAGGTCGATCTGTATAAGCAAAACATGGATGGGAGCAAGGAAAGTACCTTCAACCTAACGCACCTTTACCTGATGCTTCGCTACAGGCCTTTTCAAAAACTAAGGTTCTCGGTTTCCTACAGCGCCCGTGACAATATTATTTATTACGAAACCTATAAAAGCATCCTGGAGCAATTGCTTGAGCGGGAAACCCTGCAAGGTTACCGCTTTTCGGTCCATTACCGCCCCATTAACAAGCTATCTATCGGGGCAAGGGCCGGTTATCGTTATCGCCCGGCCGACGAAAGGCCATCGAAAAATTTATATGCCTGGATCACCTATAGCCGGATTCCGGTAGTGGGTGTTTCGGCCACTTTATACAGCACCCTCATGGAAACCAGCTATATTTCGGGCAGCATATACGGTGCCCGCTTGAACCGCGACATCATCAGGGGAAAGCTTTATGGGGGTTTACAATACAAGTATGTGGATTACAGTTTTGTAAGCAACGAGCTTAAGCTGTTGCAAAACAGTGCCCAGCTAAGCCTTACCTGGCGCATCATCAAGGATTTTTCCTTTTCGCTGGATACGGAAACCACCTTTGAAGAGGACAACACCTACAACCGCGTATATCTCCGGTTAACGAAACGGTTTTAGGAAAAGGCTAACATGGCGTTTCCATATTTTGTCCCTACCAGGACTTTTGTAGTGATTTACCGTTGGTTCTACCGATATTCCGGCCCTGGCGAGCCTGAGGTAGCAGAGGATGCTTTTTTGTAGCAACCCCACCCCCTGTTTCAATAACTTTATACCAAGCTGGCTCCGGCAAGATGAGCCTACAGCTCTTGCTGCCTTACCGCATCTTCAAGAATAAAATCATATTCATACCCAAAGCCGAAATCCTTGTTCAACGTAAGGGTACCTTTGAAGGAAACCACATCACCGGTTTTGAAATCGATGGGATTTTCGGTGGTGATGGTCAGGTCGAAATGATCATTGTGCTGGGTTCCGTCCTGTATGTGCACCCAATTGCGGTCCATGATTTTTTTGTTGATCTTCACCACTTTTCCCCGTACCAAAACTTCTTTGCCCTTGTAATCTTTCTTATTGGAAAATAATTCCTTAAGTGTAACACCACCGGAAACGGGCTCCACATTGATATCCTCCATCTTTGGTTTAAGCCTTTTTTCATGGGGATTTCCTTTTTGCCCTTTCTGCATGCCCTTTTTAGCCACACGCTTGATGGGCTTGTCGCTGAAATTCTGGATAAAGACAATGGACTCGAAAGTGCGATCGAGTTCTTTTCCGGTAAAATTTTTCATCTCCATGCCACCGGTGAAATAGTAGGTTTCGCCCTCTTCGATAGGTCGCCTGGTAATGGCAGTCCAGTATTCCCGGCCGTTTTCTTCAACCTTTAAATAGGTGTAGCCACCGGCATCGATGGCCTCCCTGGCCGTTACTTTATGAACTCCTTCGGCCAGATTTTCATCATTGGAAGCCTTTTCCTGACCCGACTGACATGAGGCCAACATAAAAACAATCGCGGTTAAAAATGTAAGTATTCGCATAGTTATATCTTTAAATTTTATACAAAATAATGAAAAAAACCAATGCCATTATAACACAGGAACTAATTTAAGGTTTTTGGAAACAATATTTGTAAATAATACCAAGGTTTATTTGAAAGGCGTTGAATTCCTTATTTTTGCGGCATGGAACAGGATCAATTATTTTACCTGGGCAAGATCGTGAAAACCTATGGGACCGGCACTGACCTGCTGGTTTACCTGGATGTGGACGAGCCCTCACAGTATGATGGACTTGATATGGTTTTCATCAAGGTCAATGAAGATTACATTCCGTTTTTTATTGAGGAATTAAATCTCAGGAATAATAATACGGCTGTGGTGAGCCTCGAGGATATCGATGATCATGAAGAAGCTGATATGTATGTGAACTGCGAATTGTACCTCCCTGTAGAAGCCTTACCTCCACTCACTGGCAATCAATTTTATTACCATGAGATAAAAGGCTTCAGGGTAGAAGATGTGAAACACGGCGACGTTGGTATAATCGATGACGTAATGGAAATGCCGCAACAGGATCTTTTCCGGGTACTATATAACGACAAGGAAATTCTGATCCCGGTGCATGATGATATCATACAGGAAGTGGACCGGGAAAACAAACGCATTAAGGTAGAAACACCTGAGGGACTGATCGATATCTACCTTGAACAATAATCAACTTAGCAATAATGGCCAGATTCTTTCACTTTAAGCAATTCAGTGTTACCGATGACCGCTCCACTATGAAAGTGGGAACTGATGGGGTGCTGTTGGGAGTTTGGGCCGATGTTGAAGGAGCCTGGCATGTTTTAGATATTGGTGCCGGCTGCGGTGTTATTGCTTTGTGCCTGGCCCAGCGTTCCTCAGCCAGGATCGATGCCATCGATATTCATAAAGAATCGGTTGAAGAAGCGCGGGAAAATTTTAACCGTTCCCCCTGGAAAAATCAATTGAACGCTAATCACACACGCTTGCAGAATTTTGAAGGACCAGAAAGCGGTTATGATCTCATCGTCTCCAATCCCCCTTATTTCACCAATTTCCATAAAGCGCCCGATGACCGGCGTAATCTTGCCCGCCATACCGATAACCTGAGTTTTGGAGATTTGATTGCAAATGCCCACCGTTTAATGACTTCCGAAGGAAGATTCAGCGTGGTGTTGCCGGTGGATGAGGGGCGCAATTTTATCGAAATGGCAAGATTGCAGGGATTGTACATCGAGCGGGAACTCATTGTTATCCCTCGCCTGTATCGCCGGCCCAATCGCATCCTGATGGAATTCACCAAGCAAAAAACCAACCGCATGGAATGCCATACCATTACCCTGCGCAATGAAGACGGCTCCTTTCACCGGGAATACATGGAATTTACCAGTGATTTTTATCTTGATTTCTGAACCATCGAATTATTCATTGAGCCACACATTATTACGCAATACTAATGATGAGGATGGGGACAATTGCTATTCATAACCCATTCAATCAATCATTCATTCAATCAATCATTCATTCAATCAATCATTCATTCAATCAATCATTCATTCAATCAATCATTCATTCAATCATTCATTCAATCATTCATCCAATCATTCATTTATCCAATCAATCATTCATCCAATCAATCATTCATCCAATCAATCATTCATCCAATCAATCATTCATCCAATCAATCATTCATCCAATCAATCATCCATCCAATCATTCATTCAATCATTCATTCATACATCCATTTATCAATAACTTATCAGCATATCAGGTAAAATTTAACCACGCAAACACATTATCGCCTTTAGCCGGTGTTAAATATATATTCATTCCATTAATAATTCTTATCTTTACCAATGTAACCAACATCAATTACCATGCGGAGAACATTCAACATTTTAACGGTTATTCTATTGCTGATCGTTTCGGCCTGTCAGCAACAAACAGCCAGGGAAGTCTTACAAATAGCTATTTCTAAGGCAGGGCCGGGCGAGCATTACCAGTATTATGGAAAATTTCTTAAAAGGGCTGATTCTACTATCATCACCCGGAACATGTCCACCCTTTCTCTTGATTCGGCCATTAATGCGCTAAAAGCAAGTGATGGCTTATTAGTGACCGGTGGCCCCGATGTTTATCCGGGTTGGTATGGACAGGAAAAAGACACAGCCAAATGCGGCAGCTTCAACCGGCGGCGCGATACTCTTGAATTATCGCTTATCAAGACAGCACTGAAGGAAGGCATTCCCATATTAGGCATCTGCCGGGGAGAACAGATACTAAACGTGCATCTTGGCGGCACCCTGCTTATTGATATTCCTACTGATTTTGGAAAGCAAGTTCTGCACCGCACCCCGGAAGGTCCTACCAACCACCTTGTTAGGACAACGGAAGATTCCCACCTGATTTCCATCACCCATGATCCCAGCGAAGAAGTAAACTCGAACCATCATCAGGCGGTGGATATGCTTGCCCCCTCGTTAAAGGTGGGCGCCTACAGCCCCGACAGCCTGATCGAAGCCATCGAATGGAAACAGCCCAAAGGCCACCCCTTTCTCCTGGGCGTGCAATGGCATCCCGAGCGCCTCCCCGAAGATAATACCTTTTCAACCTGCATAGCGCGGGCGTTTGTGGAGGCGGTGGAAAGCTATAGCAATAAATAGTTTAAAGTTTCTGGTTTGCACTGTTTTGAGGTAGTTCCAAGTTTCATGTTCCAAGTTCTAAGTTATCGGCATGCCAACTTGGGACTTGAAACATAGAACCTGGAACCTATACCTATGAATATTGCAAAAACCCCAGATAACCCGTTAACTTTAAACTTTAAACTTTAAACTTTAATCTTTATTCTTATACACCCTCACCCAATCAATCTCCATACTAGCCGGGAGGGTGGCGGGCCGGTGATTGGAATAGATGCCGGAGCTCAGGTTAATAAACAGCGGCTGGTCGGGTACATGTTGCTTTTCAACCTTAACCTTCTTATCGTTGATTTTCCAGATCATTTCACCGGGCTGCCAGTCCAAGGAAAAGATCACAAAGTCGCGGGCAAAGTTATAGCCAGAGACCTTGCTTTTCAGGCTTTGGGGTTGATTTCCGTTATGATGCAGGGCCATTGAAAGTTTTTTCTTCGATTTGCGGTCTAAGCTGAAAATGTCCACCTCAGGAAGCTGGGTTCCGGTTGAAAGCCAGCAAGCATGCATTAAAGGCCACACATAATCCATACGAACCTTAACGGAAAACCGCCCGTATTTCTGGCTGAAATGATCCCCGCTACTGATAATGGCCGAGGTATATTCAAAATCTTTGGGTAAAAAGCCAAAATCCGGATTCCATGCCAGGCCTTGCATCTGTTGCTTACGGGTAATCAGTTGCAAGCACCCTTCCTTTATTTGCAGATTCTCATTGGGGTTAAAGAAATGATGGGCATGACCCGTAACATAATTCCCTTTTAGAAATTTTTGGGCGGTATAGTAGGAAGTAATCCACTTTTCGCTGTCGAGCACAGGCTGTTCAAAATTATCTTCGAAGGTAAGCTCCCAATTCCTGATCTCATCATACTTGCGCGAATCTTTGTTTTGGTAATACCATTTGATGTCCCGGTCTTTCTTTAGCTTGTTAAACTCCTGCAGTTGCTTATATTCTTCGGAAAGCTTGAATTTGTTGCGGGTTTCCATATACTTCTTGAAGTCGATAAACTCTTGTGAATTAACATACTCCTGAAGCTCTTCGAGCTCTTCAATTTTTTGCGAGTTATGCAATTCAGTATAGGTCTTGTATTTTTTCGATTGCTTAAACCGGAAATAATCCCTGAGCTTTTTTGATTTCTTTAACTGCTTGTGTTCCTGGTATTGCTTGTGTTCATCTGTATTTTTAAACTCATAGTTTTTAAGCGAGTCTTTCATCTTTTGCAGTTCTCCGGCCTTGATCCTTTCGTCCAGTTCCCTGTATTCCTTGAGCTTATCGGAATCTTTCAGGTCAAGGTATTGCCTGTAATCTTTTCGCTCCTTAAATTTAAAATAATGCCTGATGTCGCTGTCCTTTTTAAGCTTACGAAACTCTTCCCGCTTTTGGAAAGCCTCCTGGTTTTCGGGTTTGAGCGCTTTAAGCTGCTCATCAAGCTGCATTTTATCCACCTTTTTCCGTAAGTCCTTCAATTCTTCCTCATCCACGATGGGATCGGGCTTTTTCTTCTCGAGCTTACGCTTGATCTTTTCAAGCTCTTTGAGGCGCTTTTCATTTTCGCGATAGGCTTTCTCCAGCTTTTTGCGCTTGGCTTTCAGCTCATCTTTTAGCCGGTTAAAATCCGTTTTATCGACAAATTCCTTCAACTCCACAAAACGGTCGATACGTTCATGGCTTTTATGTTCGGAGGAGACCTTATCTTTATCCTTTACCTTATGATATTCCTTAATATCAGGATATTTCTTAAGCTGATTGAATTCCTCCAGTTTCTTAAAAGCATCCTGTTTGGCCGGTTGCAACTCATCCATTTGTTTTTGGAAATCGGCTTTATTCACCTTTTGCCTTAATTCCTCAAGCTCCTGTTCATCCAGCTTAGGTTCAGGTTTTTTCATTTCCAGCTTGCGCTTAAGCTTTTCGAGCGTTTGAAGCCGCTTATGATTCTTTTTATAAGTATCTTTAAGTTCCTTTTGCTTTGTGGCTAAATCTTTTTTAAACTTTTCAAAATCAGTTTGATCGACAAAATCCTTTAACTCCTCATAGCGCTTAAGCTTATCGGAACCGGCTACTTCGTTAAAACGCTTTAAAGCCTCCGAGCCTTCAATTTTAAAATAGGGTTTCAGTTCCTTTTTTAGCGACTTGTAGCGCTTTTCGGTTTTTTTGATCTCTTCTTTACGTTGCTTTTTATCTTCCTTTAGTTTGTTTAGAAACTCGGTAAACTTATCGGAATTGAAGAACAGCTCCAGCTCTTCAAAGCGTTTCAGTTCCTTGGAGTTGGAAGTTTCCTCAAACTGCTTAAGCTCCTTTGAATCTTTTACCCGGTAATAGGTTTTAACATCGCTGGATCGCTTCAATTCTTGATACCGCTTGTATTTCTCATATTGGGGAGTACCTTTAAAGCGTTGCGCATTGATATCTTTTTTCCGGCGCTTAAACTCAGGGGAGGTAATGAATTTTTCAAGCTCCAGATAACGGTTGAGTTTTTCGGAGGAAGCGATCTCCCCGAGGCGGTTTAGTTCTTGCTGCAGTGCATTGTTCTTTTCTTCAATCTTTTCGGCGCCAGGGATCAATCCCAATGATGCCACCACCGAAAACCGGAGTCTTAGCAAGGTATTTGTCATGGTCACGTTTTTATGTTTTGCATTTGGTTCTGTAACCTTGCATCAGCATTTATAGATCACTGATGCTTGCAAAAGTTGGCTTAAAATTAAAAAAATTTAAGCGGTTAATAAGGTTTTTAGGAATATCTTTATACATCCATTTAAGAAAACCGAAAAAAAATTACCATTTATTCATAAATTTTCCAGGGTGTTTTATTACCTTTACAAGTGTTTTAAGTCAAGTCGAACATATTACTTTGAATTATGAGATCACACTACCTGTTACCGCTCCTGTTCTGTGTAATATTCGCCTCATTTTCATTACACGCTCAAACTGTTGACAAGAAAACGGCTCAAACGGTTGCTATGAATTTTTACGCCGGACTTCATCCGGATAAAGATTTTAAATTAAATGAAATAAGGACTTATAGCGATCATGATAAAGCCGCGGTTTACCTGCTCATCCTTCAAAACCGTGATTATTTATTAATATCGGCCGAATATGCAGCCAAACCCATACTTGGGTATGGCTCGGGGGCTCAGCTTTCGGAATCCATCCCGGTAAATATGCAATCGTGGATCAATACGCTTTCAGCTCAAATAGGTGAAATAAGGAAAAATAAAATAAAGCCCACGCCGGCGATAAAACGCGAATGGCAACAATTGAAAACAGGGGCCCGGAGACCGGAACGAAAGGGTGAAGCGGTTGAGCCGCTGTTAATGTGCACCTGGCATCAGGATCATTTTTACAATGAAATGTGTCCGGAACTACCTGACAAACCAGGGCAACATGCCCTGACAGGTTGTGTGGCCACAGCTATGGGACAAACCATGTATTATTTCAGGTATCCGCCTGTAGGCGACAGCTCCAAATCATACTATTCGGGTATGTTCGATACCATTTCCGCCAATTTTGGAGAATCAGCATACCGGTGGAATGAAATGGTCCCACAAATCCATAATACAAGTATCCCGGCCATAGCTACTTTGCTGTTCCATGCCGGCGTATCGGTGGAAACCGGTTACTCATACGGCGGATCGGGAGCATACACCAAAGACGCGGCCAATGCCCTTAAAACCTACTTCCGTTATGCCGACACCATTCAATATGCTATGAGAGACACTACAGCTAATGCTGAATGGATGGATATGTTGCTGAACAATATTTACGATCAGCGGCCGGTAATTTATCATGGATCAAGCGGCTTTTCGGGTCACTGCTTTGTAGTCGACGGTTATGACGGAAATGGGTTTTTCCATCTTAACTGGGGTTGGGAAGGCTGGTGGAACGGCTATTATACCATCGATTATCTGAACCCGGGTGGTTATCATTTCGACACCCAACAGGGTGCTGTGTTCAACATCATGCCCGAAAATGACTATCCCCCCTATTGCAATGCTCAGGTTGATACCCTCGACTTTTTTACCGGCACCATTACCGATGGCAGCGGTCCTGAAAATTACCTTAATAATGCTGAAGGCAAATGGCTGATCGCACCCGAAGATAACGCCATACAGCAAATGCAGATCACTTTCGAGAGGCTTAGGCTGGCTGATGAGAGTGATTCCCTTATTCTCTATGACGGCCCTGACCCCTCCTACCCTATCTTAGCAGCCTTTTCCGGTATCGATTCAACCTATGCCGTAACCTCAACCCAAGACCAAGTATTCGTACATTTCAAGACGAACGGTGAAGGAACGGATTTAGGCTGGCACCTCACCTATTATGCCTTTGATGAGGGTTTTTGTAATGGTCTCCAAACCATCACCAAAGAATCCTTTTACATTAACGATAAAAGCGGCCCTTATAACTACCTGAACAATTCCGATTGTAAATGGCTGATAGCCCCGGAAAGCGAGCAAACAGACACCATCGGTAAGATCACCCTGAATTTTGTAGAGATCGACCTGGAGGAAGGCAAGGATTTTCTAACTATCTACAAAGGCCCTACCACCGATTACCCGGTAGCCTATCAGTTTACCGGGAATATCGACCCTGACACCGTGGACATTGAGGAAAGCCAGGTGCTACTGCACTTTACTTCCGATGAGCAATATACCCGTGACGGATTCACCCTGACCTATGATATTTCCTCATACCGCTACTGCCAAGGAACGGTTACCCTTAACAACCCCTCAGGCACCTTTTCCGATGGAAGCGGAACGAATGATTACCAATCCGATACGGATTGCTCGTGGTACATCAATCCTGAAAATGCCGACACCGTGGTGTTGCATTTTACCAAATTCGATATGGAACCGGGCTATGATCATGTGCGGATATACGATCCCGAACCGGTACCCGATTATCTTATCGCGCAATATTCGGGACATGTGTTGCCTGCCGATGTGAAATCGCCGAGCGGCAGGATGCTGGTTCAGTTTCATTCGGACTTTGTGACCAATTTCGACGGATTTGAGGCAGAATACTGGTCCATTACCGTGGGTATAGATGAAAAGAGGAAAACCCGCTTGCAAGCCTATCCCAATCCCTGCCGCAATCAGTTTAAGGTGAGCTTGCCGGAAAGAGAAGAGTTTGTGAGTGCCGGCATCTATGGTGCTTCGGGCAGGGAAATCACCTTAATGCCGGTTTATAAGGATCAAGGGGAATTGCATTTCTCCACCTTACCATTGGAGCAAGGCATCTACTTTCTTCATCTTCAAGGTGAAAACCAATCCTATTATACTAAAATAATAGTTCAACATGATTAGATCAATTTCCAGGCTACTGATTTTATTAAGCTTAGTTGCGGTGGTCTCATTCGGGCAAGCGCAGGAAAAACCTCCCATTGCAGTAACCGATACCGTACGAACCATCGGAGGTTACCCGGTAACGGTAAATGTGATGAAAAATGATATTTACATGGAGGGGCACGATGTGAGTGTTTTTAAGATTGATTATCCTTATTCCTGGGATGTAACCAGAAAAGATAGTATTGTTACCATTACCCCGCCTCCTCGTTATCATGATCCATCAGAGATACATTATACTTTAAGGGATCATGACAATTATATGATGTCCGAACCCGGACGCGTTTTGGTTCTGTTCGATTCGATTGATTATAAGCTAATTAAACCAAACAGCTTTAGAACTCTTATAAATCCTTTTGGAACACAATTTTGGAATATTTCGACAACTTATCCTTTTCTAAAACCCAATGAGTTCTCGATCTTTGAGATTAATGATAACCCCAATCGAACTTTATGTGATGTTAATTCACTTTGGATAGCAGGAAAGGATGAACAAAATAATCTGCATCTTTCTGCCGAACGAATGCGCCATGGGCCTTTTCGTATGCATTTCGGTTCGCGGTACGGAAATGATTTTTTCCTAGGACCCGTTCAAAAACAAAACCTGGTAAATGATACGGTCATTAGTCATTCCATTAATTGGAATCGCATGTGGATCATAAGCCGGGATGACATTGAGCAATTTTACCAAAATTATGAAAACCCGGGCTACGAAATCCCTGAAGCAATTACCAACTGGCCGGGAAATGGTGATACATCAACAGGACAGGAGCCTATATTAGCACCTTTTTATGATCAGAACGCAAATGGAAAATTTGAACCGCAACTGGGAGATTATCCGCAAATCCGGGGCGATAGCTGTTACTTTTTTATTTTTAATGACCAATCCTTTGAGCATACCGAAACCGGTGGAATACCCTTGGGTCTTGAAGTGCATGGAATGGTTTATGCATTTGGTCTTCCCGAAGATTCGGCCTTATATAATACCCTCTTTTTCCGCTATTCCATTATTAACCGATCCGATACCAACTACCATGAAGTGTATTTGGGAAACTGGGCCGATATGTACATCGGAAATGCTTCGGATGATTATGTGGGTTGCGATACGGCCTTAAATGCATTTTTCACATACAATGCCGAGGCATATGACAGAAAAGGTACCCACACAAACTTCGAAGATCACCCACCCTCTATTGGGGTTAAATTCCTGAACCAGGAACTTGATCATTTCATTTACAATTTTAAGTACGATTACTTCGACCCTCCCGACAGCATTGACTTGTATACGCCCATCGAGCCATATGAATATTATCTCAATCTTCAGGGCAAATGGCTGGACACAACCCATCTCACATACGGCGGCACCGGATACGGCGGCGACACTCCCGTTAACCACGCCTTTCCCGGCGATTTGCATAATCCCGATGAATGGTCGGAGCTTTCGGCAGGGAATGAGCCTCAAACCAAGTACAGCCTTGGCTCCACCGGCCCCTTTGATCTTCCGGCCGGCGACACCCTCACCCTCGACTTTGCCATAGTATACGCCCGCGATTATAATGGTGACCATATTTCCAGCGTGGACCTGCTAAAAGAACGCATGGCCACCATACAAACCTATTACGACAACGATTCCGTGCCCGGGGGCAGTTTTACGGGACTAGAAGAACAGGAAAAACCCGGGGAATATAATACGGTAAAAATTTACCCGAACCCTTGCGCTAACAAGCTTAACATTGATTTACCTCAAAATGAGAAAACAAAATCCGTCAGTATTATTTCGATGCAGGGTAGAGAAATCAGATTACCACAAAGCATTACATCAGGCTATGCTCGGTTGAATACACAAAAGCTAAAGCCGGGTATCTACCTTTTAAAAATCAACACCGATAAATTCATCTACACCCAAAAATTTATTAAAAGACCATGAACAGAAAATTTATTGCATCACTGCTTTACATTTTATTCGTTTTGTTTCCCTTCAATATCATGGCGCAGGAGAAGCCACCTATTGCCGTAACCGATACCGTACGAACCATTGGAGGATATCCGGTAACGGTGAATGTGTTGGAGAATGATATCCATATGGCTGACCACGAAGTAAAAGTATTTAATGTTATGTCATCAACTCATTGCGAAGTTATACGAAATGATAGTTTTGTTACCTTGATACCCCCTCCTAGAAACATTAACCCAATTGAAGTCTATTATACAGTTATCGATAATGGTAATGGTTTACTCTCTGAGCCAGGCCATATCCTTATGCTAAGCGATTCTATAGAATATAATATCATTCATCCAAATAGTTATAAAACACTTCTTAATCCTTTTGGAACGCAGTTTTGGAACATTTCAACAACTTACCCATTTCTTAATACAACCGAATTCTCCTTATTTGAAGTTAACGGAAATCCAAATAGAACTTTATGTGATAAATCTTCTCTTTGGATTGCCGGAAAAGATGAACAGGGCAATCTTCATGTTTCTGCCGAACGATACCGTATAGGACCCGCCTTATTTCATTTTAGCACCCCATATGGGGCTGACTTCTTTCTTGGTCCGGTGCACAGTGAAATAAACGATACCATATATAATCATCAAATACCCTGGAATCGTATGTGGGCGATCACCAGGGATGAAATCGAATATTTAAAAGATCATTACAACGAGCCCTCCTATGAGATACCTGAAGCTATTGCTAGCTGGCCGGGAAACGGAGATGCTAATGCAGGACAATCCCCCTTGCTTGCCCCATTCTATGATCATAATCAAAACGAACAATACGACCCGGAAATGGGTGATTATCCTGAAATTCTGGGCGATAGTTGCTTTTTCTTTATTTTTAATGATGATGCTTATGAGCATACCGAAACCGAAGGCATACCGCTAGGCATAGAGATACATGGGATGACCTATGCTTTTAATACTCCTGCAGATTCATCCTTACACCATTCCCTGTTTTTTCGTTATATAATTATTAACCGGTCTGATACCAATTACCATGATGTGTACCTTGGTAATTGGTCAGCTATCTTTTCGGGCATAAGAGATGACGATTACCTTGGTTGTGACACATCACTCAATGCTTTTTTCGCTTACAATGCCGATGAGCATGATGGGGAAAATACAATAACCATATTCGGTGATCATCCACCGGCCATCGGGATTAAGTTTTTAAATCATTCTCTGGATCACTTTTTATACCATTATTATTTCAACTTTTACGATATGCCTGATAGTATTGATATGTATGAACCCAGGTATCCTGCTGAATACTATATGAACCTTCAAGGCAAATGGTTGGATAACACTAGTATTACACATGGTGGAATAGGTGCAGGAGGAAACACCCCCGTCAACCATGCCTTTCCCGGCGATTTGCATAATCCCGATGAATGGTCGGAGCTTTCGGCAGGGAATGAGCCTCAAACCAAGTTCAGCCTGGGCTCCACCGGCCCCTTTGATCTTCCGGCCGGTGATACCCTCACCCTCGACTTTGCCATAGTATACGCCCGCGATTATGAGGGCGACCATATTTCCAGCGTGGACTTGCTCAAAGAACGCATGGCCACCATACAAACCTTTTACGATAAAGATTCCGTGCCCGGGGGAAGTTTCACGGGGATAGAGGAAAAGCCTCGGCCCGCGGAGACACATCAATTAAAGGTTTATCCCAATCCGGCAACCAGCCAACTTTATATCGAATATGGAAAAGAGGCCAGTTATGCTGTTTATAACCTGCACGGGAAAAAGGTTTTAAGCGGCAGCATCCAAAGCGGCAAAAATTCAATCAAGCTCAAAAGGCTTTCCAAGGGACTGTATCTCATAACATTAAACACTGAAAAACAGCGCAATAGTATGAAATTCATTAAACAATAAACCAGTTAACCTTAATTAATAATCAAAAAACAAGCATTATGAAAACAATGATTACCCTTTTAATTAGCTGCATTGCACTACCAATGCTAAGCTTTGCTCAAAACCACCCGCCGGTGGCGGTTAATGACACTCTGGTACTCCAGCATTTATCAACAGATACCATTACCGTTCATGCACTTTGGAACGACTATGATCCCGACGGAGACAGCATCTACATAAGCACGGTTACTGACGATCAACATTACGTCAGTCATACCGACAGCAGTATTACTTTTTATTTCGATCAAAGTATTTACATGTTTTTTAACGGCTCGTATTCCAATTATTACCGGATTAAAGATGAGCACGGTAATATGGGAGCAGAATCCTTTGCCTATGTGGTTATTCTGTTTAACAGTAAAGTTTATGACAGCATTTGTACCAATAATATAAATGCCCATATCAACGCTTTCGGGAACCATTTTTGGAACTTTGATTTTACAGGAGACTATACAGGATTTGAAGTTCCTGCGCATTCGGGTAAAGGCACCATTTTTAATTCCAGCTTATGGATAGGCGGCTTGGATGAAAATGAAATGCTGCATTTTGCCGGCGAGCGTTACCGGCAGGGCCCTGATTTTAGCAAAGGTGCCGATTATTGGCCGGGGCCCGTTGCCACGCATTACGATTCGGCTTATAAAGCCGATTGGTATAAGCTATGGAAAGTAAGCCAGGAACAGATTAATTACCACGCACTCCATTACCAGGATGAAGAATACTCTCCCATAGAAACCATTGCCACCTGGCCCGGAAACGGCGATCCGGATTATGGCATGCCCGAACAACTGGCCCCTTTTTATGATCACAATGAAAACGGTGTTTATGAGCCAATGGAAGGCGATCATCCCTTAATCAGGGGCGATGAAGCTGTTTTCTTTATTTTTAATGATGATGCCTATCCGCATACCGAAAGTGAAGGTGTGGCCCTTGGGGTTGAAGTTCATGGTATGGCATATGGCTTTAACCAGTCCGGAGACTCGGCCCTGAACAATACCCTGTTTTTCCATTATGACATGATCAACCGTTCCACCTCCAGCTACACCGATACTTATGCCACCGTCTTCACTGACTTCGACCTGGGCAGCGCCTATGATGATTATATCGGTTGTGATGTGGAAAGAGGAAGCGTGATTTGCTATAATGGCGACTCTATTGATGGCTATGGCGAAGGGGAACCGGAAGCCTATGGCGAACATCCGCCGGCCCAATCGCTAACTTTGCTTGGAGGCCCTTATTTGGATGATGATAATGAAGATAATCCTGAATGGACGGGCGATTGCGGAATTTTCGATTGGAGCACCGGTATTGATGATCCCAACTACGGCCATGCCATTAACGGAGTGAATTTTGGAGATGGCACTGTGGATAACGAACGTTTGGGCATGAGCAGCTTTATGTATTTCCAGAGTTCAGGTGTACCAAACCACATGACCGATCCTGATTATGCCCCGGAGTACTATTTATATATGAAAAACATCTGGAAAGACAACACGCCTGCTATATATGGTGGAAACGGACATATTGAAACAGGCGGTTATGGACCGGAATGCAGGTTCATATTCCCCGCAACCTCCGATCCCTGCAACTGGGGTACAGGTGGTGAAACACCCAATGGCCCTGTAAACTGGACGGAAGAAACCGCCGGCAATGCCCCACATGACCGCAGGGGAATAGCGACCAGCGGCCCCTTTACCTTCGCGGCCGGAAGCACCCATCAACTCGACTTTGCTTTCACCTTCGCCCGTGATTACACCGGCGAAACCGGTTCGGTGGAGCTGCTAAAAAGCCGTATCGACAGCTTGCTGGCTAAAGTGGATAATGAAGACCTGTTGGCATTGCAGGCCAGGCCGGTAGGAATAGAGGAACCCGGCACAGGGCAGGAACCCGGCAAATTGAAAATCTATCCCAATCCTGCAAAAGATGAAGTGATGGTGGAATACCCGGTGAAAAGCAAGGTTCATTATACCATCAGCAACCTGACCGGGAAAACAATTCTTTATGGAATTCTTAAGAGAGGAGAAAAACACCCAATCAATATTCAACACCTTAAACCCGGTATTTACATAATCTCCTTGAATAACATCCAAAGCAGCAAACTGGTAATTATCGAATAGCTTCTTATAACCACCCTGGCCGGCCCATTAAAAAATTAGCCGGGGTGGTTATTCATTGTAATTTAAGAACTAGCCAACATACATAAATCCAATGTCAGCTTGTAAAACCCGGAAATTATACCAAACGCTGGGTAAACAGGATAAACTCCATCCACTATGTAACCACTACTATTATCTAGTTCATATTCTTCAATGCTCAATTCACTTATTTGAATTTGAAAAATCAGGCCCATATAAGATAGTATCAACATTTTTTGTAGAATTATCTATTATAAGGCCATCTGTATCCAACAAAATGACACCCAACCCCTTAAATAATATTTGTACCTTTGTAGGTGTTCTATTAATAAATGACCGGTTATGAGCGATAAGGATAACAACAAGGCCAATGAACCCCTGGAAAATTATGAACAGCCGCTTACTTTTGAGAAAGTTTGGGAAATGTTTCAGGAAACCGATAAGATGTTTCAAGAGGCTGCCAGGGATATGAAAGAAATCCGTGAGAATTCGAAGGAAACGGAACGGAAAATCGATAAACTGGCTAAACTGTATGGCGGCGTATCAGAAAACAGCCGGGATATGGCCGAGGAATTTTTCAGAAGAGGACTCGAAAACCGGAGCTCCATCTTCGGGATCACCTATAATGAAGTATCGCATCTGGCCAGGCGTTCGAAGAATTTACAAGGCGAATATGATATTGTACTGCACAACAGTGAAGCATTGATTGTTATTGAAGTGAAATACAAGCTGCACCCCAAGGATGTGGATGATTTTGTGAAACGCAAATTACCCAATTTCAAGAAGCTGTTTAAGGAATACCACGACAAGGAAATTATCGGGGCTATGGCCGGCATGAGTATCCCCAAAGCCAGTTATGAGCTTGCCGCCGATCATGGCCTTCTCATCCTAACCCAAACCGGGGACAACATTGCCGTAATGAATCCCGATGATTTTAAGCCAAAACGCTATTAATACATCCGGCTAATCGAAGCCTACCCAATAACCTGCACAGTCGCTCGCTGGCGCGCGTTTTAAGCAAACTGCAAATGATATAGTAATTGTACTACGACCTCGGCAAATACCGGCTTAACGCGTGCCGAAGTATTTCCCTCGTTTTGAACGAGATTTTAAAACGGTTTGCCAGAAACTGCATGAATAGCGCTATAATCAGCACCTTTAGTTATATTCATTCATAAAATCAAGATAAAAACGCACTTTGGAAAGGTTGAAAATTTATGTTTGGGGCTTTGAAAGTGGAAAGTGAAGAATTTTGAGTGGCTTTTTGCCCGGGATAAGATAACCACGCTTTCGAGCTTCCTTACCTCGTCAGCTCATCAATGATCTCGCCATGTTCAGGGAACTGTTTTTTTAACTTTGCTGTATCGGCCAGTTCAAAATCGGCGAACTCGAAACCGGGGGCCACGGTACACCCGACCAATGAAAATTCGTGGTCTGGCTTTACCCTGGCGGCAAACCACTGCCCACGGGGCATACGGATTTGCAGATTTTCACCCTTTTCGGGATCATTGCCCAGCACTTGCTCAACCAGCTTGCCCGAATCATCGATCCTGATCAATTCCAGGGAATCGCCATCGTAAAAATGCCAGATTTCATCACTTTTCAGGCGGTGAAATGCCGAAAAGCTGTTGGCGGTTATCAAAAAATAAATGGCTGTGTAACAACTGCGGGGTGCATCATAGCGACCGGGAAGCGTTTCCTTTCCATACACTTCGTCCGAACGGTATGTTTCGCGAAAATAGCCTCCCTCGGGGTGAGGCTTCAACCTGAGATGGTCCACCCAATATTGAATTGTACGCATACTTAATCCTGCTTGTTTTCCAGTTTTTCGTTAAACATCCAGATCACCCGGAAGCTGAGGTAATTGTTGAACTGATCACGTGTCCATTGGTCGTTGCTGAAGGGTGGGTTGAATTCTCGTGTCCTGATCTTGCTGACCGAATAGGAATAGCGAATATTAGCCTTTAACCGCCGATAAAGTGGAAATCGCAAATCGGCGATGATGTTGTAATCGTTTTTATCAAACGGAACCTCATCGATGTATGGCTCGCTGGCGCCACCGTTTTCCACTTCCGATGATTCAACAAGGCGTCCCCATGAAAAACCTGCACCGGCTGTAAAAAAATCTTTATCAGTATATTGTATCAATAAGGGGACTTCCAGGTAATACAATTTGAGGCGATAAGCGCCATTCAGTGAATCGGAATATTGTTCGCTCTGGTAGGCGCCCTTTTGGTTATAAATGTTTTCGAGGGTAACCGAAAAATTATTACCCAAAGGCACGGTAGCCGAGGCTCCCACATTAAGGCCGAATTTATTAAAGCCATAAACCTCGTCGCCATCCACCTGGGCCAGGTTCATCCCACCGATCACTGATCCTATGATACGCTGGGCATTTACCTGCTGTAGGGTCAATGCCAGGAAGGCGATCATTATGTAAATGAATAGTTTTTTCATAGTCAAGATCATCTCAAAAAGTAGGGGGCAAAAATATACAATTTTAAAATCTCATTCCTTGATATGTTTTCGCTGGTCAATGCCCTTCATGGCAAATTGAATTCGATTTCGATCGAAGTCCACGTCGATTACTTTCACCAATACCTTTTGCTGCAATCGTACAATTTCATTGGGATCGCTAACAAATTTATCGGCCATCTGGCTGATGTGAACCAGCCCGTCCTGATGCACCCCTACATCCACAAAGGCCCCGAAGTTGGTAATGTTGGTCACGATGCCCGGTAGTATCATGCCCTCTTCCAAATCGTTGATGCTATGGACTCTTTCATCGAATTCAAAAGCCACGAAACGCTCCCTGGGGTCACGTCCCGGCTTTTCCAGCTCACTCATGATGTCTTTAAGGGTAGGCATACCCACCTTTTCATTCACAAAATTTTCCAGCTTAAGCTGCTGACGAAGCTCCTTTTGTTTGATCAGGTCATTGATAGTTGAATCCAGGGAGCCGGCCATTTCTTCTACTACATGGTAGCTCTCAGGGTGAACCGCGCTGGCATCCAAAGGGTTTTTGGCGCCATAGATGCGTAAAAATCCGGCAGCTTGCTCAAAAGCTTTATCTCCGAAACGCTTTACCTTTTTCAGTCCTTGCCTTGAAGCAAAAGGTCCGTTCTCATTACGGTGTGTTACAATGTTTTTAGCCAACCCAGGGCCAACACCCGAAACGTAGGTAAGCAGTTCCTCGCTGGCGGTATTCACCTCTACTCCAACCGCATTCACACAGCTCATCACCGTGTCATCGAGACTTTGGTGGAGTTTGCTTTGATTCACATCATGCTGATACTGCCCCACGCCGATAGACTTGGGCTCTATTTTTACCAATTCCGCCAGGGGATCCATCAAACGGCGGCCGATGGAAACCGCCCCTCTTACCGTAACATCATAATCGGGGAACTCCTTGCGGGCCACCGTAGATGTTGAATATACAGAAGCGCCGCTTTCATTCACCATTACGGCAATCACATCCTTATCAAAGGGAACGCGCTGGATGAATTCCTCGGTTTCACGTCCGGCCGTCCCATTGCCAATAGCGATAGCTTCGATGTTATACGCATTTACAAGCGATTGCATTTTCTTCAAAGCCTGTCGCACTTCCCGTTGTGGCGGATGCGGATAGATGGTTTCGTTATACAGCAGTTTCCCCTGTTGATCGAGGCAAACCACCTTGCAACCGGTGCGGAAGCCCGGGTCGATGGCAAGCACACGTTTTCCGCCAAGTGGCGGTGATAACAAGAGTTGCCGAAGGTTTTCGGAAAACACTTTAATAGCCTGCTCATCGGCTTTTTCCTTGGCCCATTGCCGCATTTCGGTTTCCATCGAAGGATGCATCAGGCGCTTGTAGCCATCTTCTATGGCCGTTGCCACTTCATCGGCTGAAGCATTATCGGATTTGAGGAAAATGTCATCCAGTAAATCCAGGGCTTTATCGCGGTCGGGGGCGATGTGAATGCGGAGAAACCCTTCGGTTTCGCCACGTAACATAGCCAATATGCGATGAGAGGGCGATTTTTTCAGTTGTTCTTCCCAATCGAAATAAGTGCGGTAATTTTTACCTTCCTGTTCTTTTTCCTTCACCACCTTTGATGATATCATTCCCTCATTCAGATACAACCGCCTCATGCGGGCGCGGGCTTTCTGGCTTTCGTTAACCCATTCGGCAATGATATCCCTTGCCCCGGCCAGGGCATTTTCGGCTGAGACCACCTCTTTTTCGGGGTCAATAAAGCGTTCAGCCATTTTAACAGGATCGCCGGGATCTTGGGCCATCAGCATTTTGGCAAGTGGTTCAAGGCCTTTGCTACGGGCAACTGTGGCACGGGTTTTCTTTTTAGGACGATAGGGCAGGTATAGATCTTCCAACTCGGCCATGGTTGAAGCCTTTTCGATCTTTTCCTTAAGCTCATCGGTGAGATTACCCTGTTCCTCTATGGTGCTGAGGATGGTTTCGCGGCGTTTGTCCAGCTCCTTAAGCTGTTTCCACATATCCCTGATCTCAGCAATGGCCACCTCATCCAGGTTTCCGGTCATCTCCTTGCGGTAACGCGAAATAAAAGGAATGGTAGCGCCCTCGGCCAGCAGCGACAAGGTATTCTCAACCTGCCGGTGACTTAAACCCGTGCGCGAAGCAATTATCCGAATGTGTTCTTCTTTCATGTCGTTTGTTAAGTAGTCAGTTGTTTAATTCGTTTAATGGTTAATTGGTTGATTCGTTTAATAGTTAATTGGTTGATTCGTTAATTTGTTAATTGGCTAACTTGCTATTTGTCGGCCTACCGGGTGTGTATCCCCAAGGATGGGATTGTTCAAAAACAACACACCAGCATATCATCACATCATCACATCAACACATCACCACATCATCCCTACCGGTTTTTCACGATCTTCCGGGTTACCTTGCCTTTGGTGGTGCTTATCTCCAGGAAATACACCCCCTGATCCAAGCCCGAGATATTTATTCTTAACGGTTTGTTGAGCGAAACATTTTCAAAAGCCCTAACCATCTGACCTTGCAAGTTGTATAAAGTAACCAATTCAGCATCGCCTATGTTACCCGCAATAAGGGTAAGCTGTTTCCCGGCCGGATTCGGGTATACTGATAATTCATCGTTTAAAGGATTCTCATCTATGCCAACACTTTCGCATACTACTGGGAATATGGCGTTAGCAATATTCAGCCCCCAGCCATCGGAACCATCTGAGTAAGCAAACCAACTGCCATTGTCCCATTTTTCCCAGCCAATGAGTTCCTCAGCGTCGTTTTGTTCATTGGTGAACAGTACCACGGTATCACCTTCGGTTTGCGGCAAGGTAACTCCTATAAAGAAATCCTGGGTAAGCTCCGGTTGCTGCGAGAACTCAATATAGTAGGATTCCTCGTTCTGTATGCTGGTAATAATGGATTGTACCGAAACATTCTCGGATGCGACCTGGTTTTGGGGCCCGCCCGACTGCGTCCCCGTCCAGGCTTTTATCTTGGCAGTTCCTTCCCCTGAAGCATTGGTAGCAATTGCAAAATCGATAAGAACACCGGTGAGGAAATTTGCCGTAGAGGTTTTTTCGAAATAGTTGGCCTTTGCCTGATCATTAAATGCATTGTTCCCTGAGACATATCCCCGGAATTCGCCGGTTTCCTGATCTTGTGAAATGTAAACGGTATAACTCCCGTTAAGTGGGTAACTCAAGGTATCGCAATTTGCAGGTGCCCCCTCAACAAAGATATAATCGTCTTTCAATAGCGCATAACTGCCCGCACTATCGGTTACGGTTAATTTTACCGAGTAAGTACCGGCCGAATCATATACATGCGTGGGATTTTGAACGTTGCTGGTATCACCGTCGCCAAATTCCCAAAGCCATGAATCAGGTGTTCCGCCTTCGGTTTCATCGGTAAACTGAACTTCCAATGGGGGTTCCCCTGAGCGGGGCGATGCCGAAAAATCAGGGGTTAATTCATTGGGGCTGGCGGCCGGAATTACAGCATGCCTTTCATTGCCGGTTTGAGCCTGCATGGAAAGCACGCCCAAAACCAAGCTGATCATTAATAAGATGTTCTTTTTCATAGTATTTGAATTTTATGTTTTTCGATATACGATCATGCCATTGTTCAAATGGCTTTCGGTTTTAATAAATTGAACGGTTCCTTTCTTTTTCCGGTAAAATTGCATGAGTGTTTCCGCTTCTTTATGGGTTTGATCGTTATGGATGAACTTGTTGAAGATCAAGAAACCATGCTCCCTCAAACTTTCTATTAGTTTTTCAAGGAATTCCGTAGTTTCAAACTTGATGGGAATATCCTGATCTTTGTACACATCAAATACCACCAAGTCGAATTGGCGCTTATTATCCATCATAAAATCATAGGCATCGGCTATCAGGATATCGAGATTTTTAAATTTGCTCAACAAAAAATGCCTCCGGGCCAAATCGATCACCACCTTATCTTTTTCAACCCCGGTGATGTAGCATTGCTTGCCATACTCATGCACAATAATGGAAGCGACACTTCCGGCGCCAAAACCAAGTATAAGGACATCTTTAGGAAGTTCGGTTGAAAAGTCAATTTCCCGGAAAACCGTTTGAAAGGCCCTGTGAAGATTCCCATAAGAATAATTGGATTTTTCTGCATTCAACATAAGGCGACCGTTGATATAACTCACCTCCAATGTGGGATTGATCTCTGTGCTACGACTATCGACGTGTTGTTCGGTGAAAAAACTGTTAATGTATTTCCAATAATCGATCAAGGCCTTCATTTATCCGGTATCAAATGCTAAAATCATTCCAAGAATACAAAGGTATGTTGAAAGTTACAGAATGGCATCCTGATTTTTTGTAGATTTGTCATAAACCAAACAATTAAAAAATTAACTCGTTAGCAGAATCGTTAACAGGAATATCATCACTATGAAATCAAAATTCATATTTACAGCACTGATCATGCTGCCGGCACTGCTGGTGGCACAATCTTACAACATTAACGTACAATTAAAGGGGCTATCGAAAAACCGTAAAGTCTATCTACAGGAATATTATGGAAGTGCCCAGCGGCCGGTAGATTCGACCATGTCAGGTGAAAACGGGATGGTGCATTTTACCCTGCCCCAAAGCAAGGCTACTGGATTGTATCATCTCAAACCCTCGGGAAATAACGGCATCGATTTCATTTTCAACAAAAATGACATTCACCTCCAAACCAATCTGTTTCACCCCATCGATAGCATGGAAGTGGTAAAATCGGAAGAAAACCGGATTTATTTTGATTTCCTGGCACAACGGAAGGAGAGCGAAACCAAGCTGGAGATGTTACACCCCTTGGTTCTTAATTATCCAACCGACGATCCGCTTTACGATAACATAAAATCACGTTACGATAAAATACAATGGGAAGAAAATCAAGAATTCAACAGGCTTATCGAAGAGAATGAGGGTACTTTTGCAGCAGCGCTTATCAATATGGAACGGTATCCTTATGTAGATACCACCATCTCCATCGAAGAACGCAATGCATATTTACGGGAGCATTATTTCGATAATATCACCTTTAACGACACCAGCTTGTTGCGAAGCCCGGCTATTTCGTCGCGTGTGATCAATTATTTCTGGCTATACCGCAATCCCAACTTTGAGCGTTCAAAACAGGAATTGGAATTTCTTGATGCCGCCGACCGGGTTATGCTGGCAGCGGAAGAAAATGCTGAGATCTATGAATATGTGGTCGATTACCTGATAGGTGGTTTTGAGCGATACGGCTTCAACAATGTAGTAACCTACATTGCCGAAACATACCAGCAAAGCGGTTCCTGCACCAATGAAAAAATGAAAAAAGAGATGCAACAAAAGGTTAGGTCCATCCAACAGACATCCATTGGGAGCAAAGCGAAAGAAATCAAGCTCGAAAACCCGCAGGACAAGGAAATCGCCCTTTCATCCCTTAATAACAAATACACCCTCGTGATTTTCTGGGCATCGTGGTGTCCGCATTGCACCAAAATGTTACCCGACATGAAGCAGCTCTATGATGACTATCGGGACAAAAGTTTTGAAATTTACGCCGTTTCACTTGATAACACCAAAGAAGAATGGACTGCGGCCGTGGAAGAAAACAAGCTGGATTGGATCAATGTATCGGAACTTGCCGGCTGGGAAACCCAGGCAGCACGTGATTACAATGTTTTTGGCACCCCTACTTACTTCATTGTGAATAATAATCGGGAGATTGTAGCTAAGCCACAAACCGTGAAAGCTATCGGTAAGTTTCTTGAAGACCGGTTGTAAAGCCTGCTTTAGTCATTTCAGCCCAGAATCCCGGAAATGATTTCCTGACAACACCGGGATTGTTGATGATAACCCTCATGCCAGTTAGAGCCAATGGTGCAAAGGCCATTGCCATGCGGTGGTCGTTATAGGTATTGAAGTTTATTGCAGTGGGCAGTTCATTTGTAAGCGGTTCAACCAGCATGCTATCATCATCGGGAAAAGAAATATGTGCACCGGTTTTTTCCAGTTCATTCTTAAGGGCTTCCAGGCGATCGGTTTCCTTGATCCGTAAATTGCGCACGCCGTTAAATCGCCGCGGCTTTCTGCTCATACTCGCAACTACTGCCATTGAGGGAACAAGGTCGGGATTGTGGGTGAAGTCTTCCGGGAAATAGCCATCGCTGCTAAAATGTCCCTTAGATATATGCATGCCGTCATCATTAAATGTACAATTCATGCCCATTTTACGATACCACTCCACTTGCACGGCATCGCCTTGCATGGAGTTTTTTGTTAGTTTCCCTATGGTGATGTTTGCTTGCTTTGCCAGGGCAGCCATCTCAAGCCAATACTGAACAGCACTCCAGTCGGGTTCTACAGTAATCCGGCCAGGGCGGTAGCTTTGAGCAGGAATCACTAGTACATTATCATTCCTTTTAACCTCAACTCCAAAATGCTTTATAAGATTGAGGGTCATATCGATGTAAGGCAATGAAGATGGCTGTTCAAGCCTTATACTTATGTCATCTCCGGGTATCTGAGGCAACACCAATAACAAGGCAGAAATAAATTGGCTGCTTATGGAAGCATCGATGGTAAGGTCTTTTCGTTGCAATTTGCCGCCACTGATCCGTATAGGGGGATAACCCATCTTATTTTCATATGAAATGCCGGCTCCTAAAAACTCAAGAGCTTCCACCAAGGGTTTTACAGGCCGCAATTTCATACGTTCCGAACCGGTTAGTAAAAATTTACCGGGGATTGTTGCCAGGCAAGCCGCCAAAAAACGGAAGGCCGTACCGGCATCTTCTGCATTTACGGTGAATATATCTTCACGCTCTGCCCTTCTTTCAGCAAGGCGTTTCAATTCACGGGAAAGAACAACCGTATCATTGGCTTCCGAAAGATCATCAATTTCAACAGAAGGACAAAGAGCTTTAATGATCAGCAA
Source organism: Bacteroidales bacterium (assembly GCA_021740045.1). GTDB lineage: Bacteria > Bacteroidota > Bacteroidia > Bacteroidales > JAIPAP01 > JAIPAP01. Next base: position 82,043 of record JAIPAP010000001.1, on the reverse strand, counting down.
GCGGTTGCTGATGCTTTTGGAAGAAGGCAAGGCCACCTGTGTATCGATTACTTTTGTGGGATGAGTTAAATGTAATGCTTCCATAGTTTTATTGCTTTATCATTTCGCGATATTCCTTTAAAGCTTTGCTTACCACCTTCATGGAGCACTGACGGTTATATTCCCCTTTACCGATTTCGCTGATGAGCGTAAAATTCAAATCCTCAGCGCTTACCTTTTTATCAAACCTGAGGGAATCAATAATGGTTTGCTCGATTACATCATCAATCCGGAACATGGGAAAATTTTGTAATAATTGACTATTTATTTCCTGGGCCTCCCCACTTGAAAGTCCAAGTACTTCTCTTGATAGTATAGTTTCTACCACCATGCCGGCCGCCACAGCTTCGCCATGAGTTATCGGGTTTTTGTCGTTTTGAAGTGAAAACGATTCAAAGGCATGGCCGATGGTATGGCCAAAATTCAATAAACGGCGCTCGGCCCAATCATAAGGGTCTCTTTCGGAAATCCCCGCCTTCACGCTTATCGATTCGGCAATCAGGCCTTTCCAGGTTTCATGGTTTTTGCTTACCTGTTTAATGGAATGAAATGGCTTTTTTTTCAGCCAATTAAAAAATCCCCGGTCGGCAATCAGGGCATGCTTTATAACTTCGGCATAGCCTGATAACAAATACCTTTCGGGCAAAGTTTTTAACAGATCCTGGACTATCACGATCATCTCAGGAACGGCAAATGTTCCTATTTGATTCTTGTAGCTCCCGAGGTTAACGGCTGTTTTCCCACCTATGGCAGCGTCGATTTGTCCAAGCAGGCTGGTGGGAATATGCAAATAAGGTATACCACGTTTAAAGGTAGAGGCAACAAAAGCCCCCAGATCGGTGATCATACCTCCACCAAGATTGATCAGCAGGGAATTACGATCGGCCCCGGAAGTAAGCAGTCGCAGCCACAAATCCTGCGCTTGCTCCAGGCTCTTTGAAACCTCTCCTGCCGGGACGATTAATTTTGCAGCTCTTCCCAGGATTGCTGCGCCCTCTTCGATAACGGGATAACAATAATGCCAGGTGTTATCATCGGCCAATACATATACATTTGAATATTTGCCTTCAAGTCCGTTGATCAGCTCATCAAGATCGTTTCCCGAAAATCGATCGGTAATATGTATCTTTGACGCGTTAAGCGAATCAGTGTTCATGGTCATAACTTTGGTTCAGCCAACAAAGGGCCACATTGATTTGTTAATTTGATACAAATTTGAGTCGGTAAAATTATTAAAAAATCGACGGTTAAAATTTAGCACACTATGCTTTCATTTGATAATACGGAAATAGCTTTTAAAAGCAAGAGCGATGCGGACCTTCAGCGTGCTTATACGCTATTCAAGGCCATTAGTAAAAACAAACTGGTAAGGACCGGGAATTCACTGGCGAAAGCGGCACTCAAGATGAATCTGCCAATGAATTGGATTGTAAAGCCCACGCTTTACCGGCAGTTTGTAGGCGGCGAAACTATTGATCAATGCATCCCGGTGGTACGGGAGCTTGAAAAGTACAATGTGAAAGCAGTCCTGGATTATTCTGTTGAAGGCTCGGAAGACCCGGATAAGATAGAAGAAGCCCTGGAGGAAACAATACGCACGGTGCAAAACGCCGCCCATGACAGCAATATCCCCTTTGCGGTTTTCAAGCCCACGGCATTCGCACAAAACCGGGTTCTCGAAAAAGCCAGTTCAGGCGAGATCATGAATAAGGATGAAAAACAGGAAGCCCGGAATTTCAGGGCACGTGTAAACCGTCTTTGTCAGGCGGCCTACGACTTAAACGTTCCCATAATGATCGATGCCGAAGATAGTTTTTTCCAGGATTTCATCGATCATGTGGTTACCGAAATGATGGGCACCTTTAACCGCGATAAAGCCATTGTTTTTAATACGCTTCAAATGTACCGATGGGACAGGCTTAACTTCCTTAAAAAAGCCCTGCAAAAAGCAGTGGAAGGTAAATACTACCTGGGTATCAAGTTTGTACGGGGAGCATACATGGAAAAGGAACGCGAAAGAGCTAAGCTATACGGTTACCCCTCACCTATCCACCCGAACAAAACCAGCACGGATAAAGACTATAACGAAGCACTTCAGTTTTCCGTGGAGCACCTCGACCGTATCAGCATTTTTAACGGAACCCACAACGAGTACAGCAACCGGTACTTGACCGAGTTAATGGAGAAGCACAACATAAGCCCGGATGATAATCGTATATGGTTCTCACAGCTATATGGCATGAGTGACCACATAAGCTTTAACCTGTCTAATGCCGGATACAATGTGGCTAAATATCTTCCATACGGCCCGGTAAAATCGGTATTGCCTTATCTGCTGAGGAGAGCCGAAGAAAACACCTCCATAGCCGGACAAACCGGCCGGGAACTCCGTTTGATCAGCGAGGAAAAGAGCCGCAGGAAACAAGGCGATAAAAAACAGTTAGTGGAAAGCAGCCATCAGTAGGTCAATATCCTGGAACGGCACCTTGTAATATTCACTGATGTAGCGTTTAGTGCTGATTCCATTAAATATGTAAACGCCGTTTCGCATTCCGAAATCGCTTTTAAGCATACTGGCCACGCCACCCTCTTGCCCTATTCGCAAGAGAACAGGGGCAAAGAAATTACTCAGTGCATATGAAGCCGTGTAGGGTACCCTTGAGGGTATGTTTGGAACACAATAGTGCGTAACCCCGTGTTTTTGAAAAACCGGATTTTTATGATCGGTTACCCGTGAGGTTTCTATGCATCCTCCCTGATCGATGCTCACATCAATAATAACCGATCCTTCTTTCATTTGCTGCACGTAATCTTCCGATATAATGCAAGGTGTGCGGCCTTCATGGGCATGCATGGCGCCAATAAGAACATCGGCGGTTTTCATACAGCGCAATAATTCTTTAGGCTGAAGCACTGAGGTATATAAACGCATTCCCAACGTATTTTGAAGCCTGCGCAGCTTATAAAGGGAATTATCGAACACCCTGACCAGGGCCCCCATTCCCAGGGCTACGCGGGCAGCGTATTCACCAACGGTTCCGGCACCAATAATCATAATCTCCGTAGGATTGATTCCCGGAAATCCCCCGAGCATAATGCCTCTACCATACCTGGAGTTGCTCAGGTATTCGGAAGCAATAAAAATACTGGTGTTGCCGGCAATTTCGCTCATAGCCCTAATCACCGGAAATGAACCCACCTTATCCTTGATGTATTCAAACCCAATAGCCGTCATTTTTTTCGATACCAGCTTCTTAAAGTATTTTTCTTTGTCCTCGGTAAGATTTAATGATGAGATGATGGTTTGGCGGGAATCGAGTTTATCGATTTCGGGCAATGAGGCTGGAGCAACTTTAAGAATGATATTGGCCTTATAAACCTCGTTTGAACTATATACAATTTTTCCACCGTACTCGGCAAAATCTTTATCATTAAAAGAAGCTCCCGCTCCGGCGCCTGACTCGATAAGCACCTGATGCCCATTGGCGACCAATAAACCTATGGCATCGGGGACCAACGCAATGCGATGCTCCTGGTAAGTGATCTCTTTTGGAATGCCTATCGAAAGGCTTTGATGATGTTTCGATACCTCCAGCATCTCTTCCCGGGGTAGCATCTTGCTGCCCGTACCGTACTTTAAAATATCATTGCTGCCCTCATTCATATCTTGATCAATTATCTAAACCCTGTTCCCAACTTATTAAACGACTGTAATCACGCTCATCCACCTCAATCTTAACAATAACCGTATCTTCCGGTAATAGCGCCTCGATCTTTTCCGGCCACTCCATAAAACAATACGCTCCACTGTATATATATTCATCAAAGCCTATGCTCAAGGCCTCCTTTTCATTTTTAATACGGTAAAAATCAAAATGAAACAGGCTATCATCGGCTTGGGTTTTATATTCATTCACAATGGCAAAAGTAGGGCTATTGATCACGTCAACAGCTTGTAAATAACGGCATAATGCTTTGATAAGGGTGGTTTTTCCGGCCCCCATATTCCCATAAATAGCAAACACCCGTTTACCGGGATTATCCTCCAGCAAATGAGTAGCCGCCTTATCGAGTTCCTCAACTGAATGGCATCTATGCATAGTTAATAAAGCCTTCATTTTTTAGCAAAAATAAGAATGCAAGATAGTAATTTTTAACCAAACCACCATCGTGCCAATAAAGTTTAAGACGTAAGGACGTGCGCCTATCTATTCCTTGGTTTCAGTTTGATAAACGGTACCAGCATTTCTTCAAGGGAGATACCTCCATGCTGAAAAGTATTTTTATAATACTTGGCATAGTAGTTAAAATTATTCGGATAAGCGAAGAAATCGTTTTTACGGGCAAAGATGAACGTAGAGCTCACATTGGTTTTGGGCAAATAGGCATCATGTGGATCACGCACATCGAACACTTCCTTGCGGTTGTAGTTAAGGCTCTTCCCAATCTTATAACGCAAGTTGGTATTGGTGTTCCGGTCGCCAATGACTTTTACCGGGTCTTGTACCCTCACAGAACCATGATCGGAAGTGATCACCAGGTTTACATCCTGATCGGCCAGGTATTTAATCATTTCGCGTAGCGGAGAATGTTCAAACCATGAAAGCGTAATGGAACGGTAAGCGGGCTCATCATCGGCAAGTTCTCTTATCACCTCCATTTCGGTACGCGCATGGGAAAGCATATCCACAAAGTTGTAGACAATAAAATTCAGCTTGTTGTTCATTAAATTCGGCATGGTTTCCACCAATTTACGGCCGGCCGTTAAGTTTAAGATCTTATTGTAAGAATGCTTCACATTCTTGCCATAACGCTTTAGCAACTCGCCAAGGAAAAAGTGTTCAAATTGATTTTTGGTTCCTTCATCACTCTCATTAAGCCATTTTGCGGGATAGCGTTTTTGGATGGTTTCCGGTAACAAACCGGCAAACAAGGCATTACGGGCATATTGTGTAGTAGTGGGAAGAATACTGCAATAAATATCATCCTTTTCCACCCTGAAAAACTGCTCAATAACCGGCTGCAATATTTTCCACTGATCGTAACGCAAATTATCGACCAGCAACACAAAAGTGGGCCTGTCATCATCGAGCAGCGGAAACAACTTTTCCTTAACCAGATTATGCGAGAGTACAGGGCGGTCGGAACCCCCGTCATTTAACCAATTAAGATAATTTTTCTCAATAAATTTTGAAAACACCTGGTTGGCCTCTTCTTTCTGCATCTTGAGCACCTCACCTATGCTTTCGTCACTCGATTTTTCCAGCTCAAGTTCCCAATAAACCAGCTTGCGGTAAATGTTGACCCAATCATTATACCCCAAATTACCACTCAATTCCATACCTATTTGCGTGAATTTCTGCTGATAGCTGTGAGTGGTTTTTTCACTGATCAATTTTTTGTTTTCCAAATTCTTTTTCAAGGCCAGCAAAATCTGCTTTGGATTAACCGGCTTGATGAGATAATCGGAAATATTCGAGCCGATAGCTTCTTCCATAATGCTTTCTTCCTCACTTTTGGTGATCATGATAACAGGAAGATTGGGAAAGTCGTTCTTCATTTCCTCGAGGGTTTCAATCCCCGACATCCCCGGCATGTTTTCATCGAGGAAAACAACATCAACAGCTTCATCTTTCAATAAATCGAGGGCTTCATCCCCATTATTGGAAGTATATACGGTATAGCCTTTTTCTTCGAGAAACAATATGTAAGGCTTTAACATATCTATTTCATCATCAACCCATAAAATACTGGCGTTCTCATTGTTCTTTTGCTTCATAAATACAATTTTACGTGGTTCAAAACTACATCAAAATATTAACTAAAATGGGTAAATGTGCTTTATGATAGTTGTTTATTTGTGAGACTCAAAAATGAGCGACTCTCGCTCACTATTTTTTGGTGACTGCTTGCCGGCAGACGATTAAACAGGTATTCGCACTGCGAATATCGTTCAACTTAGCTGAAAAATACAATTTACCATTTGAAAACGTTAAGAATACATTGAATTGTATAAAGATTGTACAAATAGCGGAATTTTAACTTTTTTTAAATCAAGGAACACTTTGGGAGATCAAACACAGTCAAAAATCATTAATGACCCGGTATACGGATTTATTACAATTCCCCGGAATATAATTTTCGGTATAATCGAACATCCTTATTTTCAAAGGCTACGTCGCATCAAGCAATTGGGTTTAACACACCTGGTTTATCCCGGTGCTTTGCATACCCGTTTTCATCATGCTTTGGGGACTATTTTCCTAATGAAACAAGCAGTTGATGTATTACGCTCGAAAGGGCACGAAATTACCCCAACAGAAGAAAAGGGTGTAACCCTGGCCATTTTGATGCATGACATTGGGCACGGCCCCTATTCACACACTTTAGAAAAATGCCTGATTGATGACCTGAGTCATGAAAATTTGTCGATGCTGATCATGGAAAAATTGAATAAAGCCTTTGACAATGACCTTGAATTACCTATTCGGATCTTTAAAGATGAATACAAAAAGCATTTTTTACATCAGTTGGTTGCCAGTCAGCTCGATGTAGATCGCCTGGACTACCTGAAGCGCGACAGCTTTTTTACCGGTGTTGCCGAAGGAGTGATCAATGCCGAGCGTATTATTAAAATGCTTAACATCCATGATGACCGGCTGGTGGTTGACGCCAAGGGAATTTATTCCATAGAAAAATTCCTGGTAGCGCGCCGTTTAATGTATTGGCAGGTATATTATCATAAGGCCGTGTTGAGCGCCGAGTACATGCTTACCATGATACTACAGCGGGCCAAAATACTGGCCTCGCAGGGCGAAAAACTCTTCGCCACCCCCGCTTTTTCACTGTTTTTAAACAACAACATAAAGTTCAGGGATTTTCAAGAAAACCCCCAAATCCTTGAAATCTTTGCGCAACTGGATGATTTCGATATTTTCACCTCCATTAAACAATGGTGTTCGCATCGCGATAAGGCACTTTCATTCCTCTCCAAAGGATTGGTAAACCGCCAGCTCTTCAGGGTTAAGATACAAAATGAGCCCTTTAACAATGAGGTTGTACAAAATATAAAGGAAGGCATCCAACGTTATTTCAATATGAAAGATGATGAGGTTGGACATCTGATTGTTGAAGATACATTGCGCAATGATGCATATATTACCGAACGGGATAATATTAAGCTATTGTATAAAAACGGTGAATTGCTCGATGTGGCTAAAGCTTCCGATCATCTCGATATAGTGGGGCTGTCAAAACCGGTAACCAAATATGTGCTCTGTTATCCCAAAGTTCTGGAAGATGAGAGCTAATATAGAATGCATTCTTGGCTCACTTTGAAAAAATATTGGTATATTGCAGCCCTTTTTAGAGCTGGGTTTTAAACTGTTAAACAATTGAAGTTCAGCATCTTAAAAAAACAAAAGCGTGATGCAATCGTTATAAAAGAGTTGATTTAATGGAATTTACAGCTAAAGAAATAGCCAATATCATAAATGGTGAAATTAAAGGAGATCCTGAGGTTAAAGTGCATAAGTTATCAAAAATTGAAAATGGCAGCCCGGGCTCCCTTACCTTCCTTGCGAACCCAAAATACACGAATTATATATATCACACAAGTGCGTCGGTAATCATCATCAACAAAGATTTTGTCCCGGAGCAAGCGATTAAAAGCACTCTGATCAAGGTAGATGATGCTTATTCGGCATTTGCCCAATTGCTTGAGGTATATAATAAGATCAAGCTTGACAAGAGCGGTATCTCCGGGAAAGCACATATTCACAAATCGGCCGAGATAGGGAAGAATGTTTACATCGGGGCGTTTGCCTTTATCGGAGAGAATGCCAAAATCGCCGATAATGCCAAGATATATCCCCATTGTTATGTAGGCGATAATGTAACTATTGGTGTGAACACCATTCTTTTTGCCGGAGTAAAGATATACTCCGACAACACCATAGGAAAAAACTGCACGCTTCATGGTGGGGTTGTTATCGGGTCCGATGGATTCGGCTTTGCACCCCAGCAGGATAATAATTACCAAAAGGTAGCCCAGATTGGAAATGTAGTTATTGAAGATGATGTGGAAATCGGCTCGAACACCACCATCGACAGGGCAACCTTGGGCTCTACCATAATCAGGAAAGGAGTAAAGCTCGACAACCTCATCCAAATAGCCCATAATGTTGAGATTGGAGAAAATACAGTGATCGCTGCACAAGTCGGTATTGCCGGCTCAACGCGTATCGGCAAAAACTGCATGATAGGCGGACAGGTAGGCATTGTGGGACACATTACCATCGCCGATAACGTACAAATAGCGGCCCAATCGGGCATTACCACTAATATTAACCAGGAAGGCATTGCCTTGCTCGGGTCCCCTGCCTTTGAAGTGAGTAAATACCGTAAATCTTACATCCATTTTCGCAACCTCCCGGATATAGAAAAGAAAATCAGGGAATTGGAGAAGCAGCTGAACGAATTAAAAAATAAATAAACCCTTTTCTCGGGTCGTATTTATACATTTGCAAACCGAATATTATATATGAGCAACAAGCAAAAAACTATAAAAAAAGCCGTGTCGTTAACCGGGGCAGGCCTGCACACAGGGCAGGATGTTACCCTTACTTTTCAGCCTGCACCGATCGATCACGGGTGAAAATTCAAACGCGTTGATCATGAGAGCGAAGTTATTATAGAAGCCTTAGCCGAAAATGTGGCAGACACCAACAGGGGAACCACACTGAAGAAGGGCGATGCCTCCATTAGCACCGTTGAACACGTATTAGCCGCCCTGGCCGGCCTTGACCTCGACAATGTGATGATCGAAACCAACGGCCCCGAAATCCCAATCCTGGATGGCAGTTCCAGGTTTTTTGTGGATAAATTGCTGGAAGCTGAAATTGAAGAACAGGAAAAGGAAAAAGATTATGTAGAGCTAAGCAAGGTTATTTCATGGACCGATAAAGAAAACGATGTTGAGCTATTAGCAGTACCCAGTGACCGGTTTAGGGTCTCGGTGATGATCGATTTCAACACAAAGGTCCTCAACACCCAGCACGCCAAGCTCGATAAAATTGAAGAGTTTAAAGATGAAATAGCTTCCTCACGCACCTTCGTATTTCTGCATGAACTGGAGCAACTCATACAATACAACCTGATCAAAGGTGGCGATTTGAGCAATGCCATCGTTTTTGTAAACCGCATCATTGCCCAGGAAGAGCTCGACCGGCTAGCCCAATTCTTTAATAAACCCAAGGTTGAAGTGCTGGAAGAAGGAATCCTGAACAATCTGGAACTTTACCATCAGAATGAACCGGCCCGTCATAAACTTCTCGATGTGATAGGCGATCTGGCCTTAATAGGTCATCCCCTTAAAGCGCACATTATTGCCAGCAAGCCCGGCCATACGGCCAATGTGAATTTTGCGAAAAAGCTCAGGGAAGAAATTAAAAAAGAGCGGCGTAAAAAACAAGTGCCAAAGCTTGACCTGAACAAACCGCCGTTATATGATATTAATGCCATCAAGAGAATCCTTCCGCACCGGTCTCCGTTTTTGCTTGTGGACAAAATCCTTGAGATGAGTGATGATTATGTGATCGGGATGAAAAATGTAACCATGAACGAATCTTTCTTTGTGGGACATTTCCCCGATGAGCCGGTAATGCCTGGGGTTTTGCAGGTGGAATCGATGGCCCAGGCAGGAGGTATCCTGGTATTGAATACCGTTCCCGATCCGGAAAATTATGTAACATATTTTATTAAGATAGAAGATGCCAAGTTCAGACGAAAAGTCGTTCCGGGTGATGTGCTTGTTTTCAAGCTCGACCTGATAGCTCCAATCCGCCGTGGGATCAGTCATATGAAAGGACATGCCTACGTGGGCGATAAGCTGGTAATGGAAGCTTCACTAATGGCACAAATTGTAAAAAAACAAAACGACGCATGAATCAACCCCTAGCATACGTACACCCACAAGCTAAGATTGCAAAAAATGTAGTTATAGAGCCTTTTGTTAATATTGAAAAAAATGTTGAAGTAGGTGAAGGCACGTGGATTGGCTCGAATGTTACCATTATGGAAGGCGCCCGCATAGGCAAGAATTGCAAAATATTTCCCGGGGCCGTGGTTTCAGCTATCCCACAAGATTTAAAATACGAGGGTGAAGACACTACTGTGATCATTGGTAATAATGTAACCATCAGGGAATTTGTAACCATCAACCGGGCCACCAAAGCCAATTACGAAACCGTTATCGGGGATAACTGCTTATTGATGGCTTATGTCCATGTAGCACACGATTGCACGATCGGTAACAACTGTATTCTTGCCAATGCCGCCACCCTCGCCGGTCACATTCGTATAGAAGACTGGGCAATTATAGGCGGTTTATCGGCCGTGCATCAATTTATTAATATCGGGCCCCATGCCTTTATTTCAGGTGGGTCGCTTGTAAGAAAAGATGTACCGCCTTATACTAAAGCCGCCCGTGAACCCATTTCATATGTGGGCATAAACTCCATCGGATTACGGCGCCGGGGTTATGAAACCCCAACCATCAACCAAATCCAGGATATTTACCGCATTATTTATCTGAAAGGATATAATATTTCACATGCCCTGCAGATTATTGAAGCGGAATATCCGGCTACTCCCGAGCGTGATGAGATCATTTCATTCATCAACAAGTCGAGCCGGGGTATCATGAAAGGATATAATCGCGACAAGAAAAGCGATCAGACATAATAAATCCGGAAAAGGCAGTATGAAGATCATCCTTGAAAAGGTATCAAAACAATATAACTACGAATGGATCTTCAGGAATATTGATTTTGAGTTTGAGGCCGGGAAAAAGTATGCCATTCTTGGCGGCAACGGCTCGGGAAAATCAACCTTGTTAAAAATTATAGCCGGGAAATTAACACCTTCAAAGGGCTTGGTAAAACTAAGCCACAACGAACAACTCATACCTCCGGAGCAGCATTATCAGCATGTTTCCATTTCAGCGCCCTATCTGGAGCTTATCGAAGAGTTTTCGCTCAATGAGCAACTGAATTTTCACCTGAAATTCAGAAAACTTATCGATGGCATGTCGCACAGGGATTTTGTAAAAAACCTGCGACTGGAAAAATATGCCGGTAAGCCGCTCAAATACTATTCATCGGGGATGAAACAGCGGGTAAAACTTGGCCTGGCCATACTTTCACAAGCCAATATCCTGTTGCTCGATGAGCCGTCTACCAACCTCGACCAGGAAAACACCCAATGGTATCGCCACCTGATTGATCAATACTCCGAAGAAAGAATAGTTGCGGTTTGCTCCAATTTTCAACAAGAAGAATATGATTTTAGCGAAAAGGAATTACTTCTTTCCAGTTACAAGTAATACTATCCTGTTTGGCTGATCGTTGTAAGGTTTGCACATTCAATTTTTTAGTGTAGTTTTGCACCTCGCAAAAATTAATTCAAAAAATAAAACACACATAAATATATGGCCACAACCGCTGATTTTAGAAATGGTTTATGTTTGGAGATGCATGGTGATCTATACACCATCGTTGAATTTCAACATGTGAAGCCCGGCAAGGGATCGGCCTTTGTTCGCACCAAGCTCAAGAGCCTGAAAACCGGCAAGGTAATCCAACATACCTTTAATGCCGGCGTAAAGGTGGATGTTGCACGCGTGGAGCGTCGTCCTTATCAGTTTTTGTTTAAAGACGATATCGGATATCATTTTATGCATACCGAAACTTTTGAGCAAACATCCATACCGGAAGAATTGATCAATGCACCTCAACTGTTGAAAGAAGGACAAGAAGTTGAGATCACCTTTCATGCCGATACTGAAACACCGCTGCAATGTGAGCTACCGCCTTTTGTGACCATGGAGATCACTTATGCTGAACCCGGTGTAAAAGGCGATACAGCTACCAACACCCTCAAGCCTGCCACCGTTGAAACCGGAGCCACTGTTAATGTACCGCTTTTTGTGGAGCAAGGCGAAAAGATCAAAGTTGATACCCGTACCGGGGCATATGCCGAACGCGTAAAAGAATAGCATTAACCAACCGGATTTTACAATGAAACTAAACCCCACTCATACACTGGAAGATATCGCTGCAATGGTGAATGCTCCATATCTTGGCAATGCAGAGCATATCGTTAGTGGTTTGAATGAAATTCATATGGTTGAAAAGGGTGATCTTACCTTTGTAGATCACCCCAAATATTATGATAAAGCGCTAAATTCGGCAGCCACAACTATAATTATAAATAAAAAGGTAGAGGCCCCTAACGGTAAGGCATTGATCATTTCCGACGATCCTTTTGGGGATTATGTGAAGCTGGTGAAAAAATTCAAGCCTTTTGAGCTGGCCAAAAAAATGATCAGCGACAAAGCTGAGATAGGGCAAGGCACTGTGATCCAACCCGGTGTTTTTATCGGGAATAATGTGAAAATTGGTAAACACTGTCTTATTCATGCCAATGTGAGCATATATGATCACAGCAAGATAGGCGATAACGTAATCATTCACTCCGGAACCGTAATTGGCGCCGATGCTTTTTATTTTCAGCGTAAGCCGGAAGGCTGGCGGAAATTCGAATCTTGTGGTGATGTGGTGATCGAAGACAATGTTGAAATCGGTGCCTGTTGCACCATCGATAAAGGCGTATCGGGCACTACCCGCATCGGCATGGGTTCCAAGCTCGATAACCACATTCAAATAGGGCATGATACGGTAGTGGAGAAACATTGCTTGTTTGCCAGCGCCGTGGTCATTGCCGGTGTTACTACCATTGAAGATGATGTTAAACTCTGGGGTCAGGTGGCCGTGCAAAAAGAGCTGGTAATTGGAAAAGGAGCTGAAGTATTGGGTGCATCGGCCGTGGATAAAAACCTGGAGCCCGGAAAGAGGTATTTTGGGACCCCGGCCTGCGAAGCCGGCAAAAAGTGGCGCGAACTAGCCGCATTACGAAACCTCCCGGAACTGATAAAAAAGATGGGAAAATAAAGAGCACTAATTAATGAAAACTATGGATCAAGCCGGTGGTTCCTCTTTAACGTCATCGGCTTTTTCAATAGACTCCGTGTTCTTGTAATAAAGGTCGAGAGCTACAATAATGGCGGTAAACCCCCAGAATGGTATGGAAGCCTTGTCATAAGTAAGAAAGTTGTTTAATGTGCCATGCACATAATAAGTAATCAGGCCCAATATGAAAACAAGGCTCAGCAACCTTACTTCCTTGTCTTTTGCTCTCACCGCAACCCTGATGCCGGTATAGAGAACAGCTATAACAATAGCCAGGAAAGTTAGCATACCCAAAACCCCTTCCTCCGATAGCGGGCCGATATATTCACTATGGGCATTTCCCCGGTCGCCGGCATTGGTGCTGATGATAGTTCGCTCCTTTGAACGCTGGAAAGGGGCATAAACAAATTGATACGTTCCCGGGCCCCATCCCACAAATGGCCTCTCCTCAAACATCCGTATGGCTGATTGCCAGCGGTTGATCCGCTCGAGGTTCGAGGCATCGGATGAAATATTACTGATGGACTGAACATGCTCTACCAAATCGGCAGAAGAATCTTGTTTGTTTTCCTCCAGCTCTTCCACAATCTGGTATCGGAATCCAAAGAATAAACCGATAATGACTCCGGCAGCCAACAAGACCCACCTCAGTTTGATACGCAACAATATAATAAAATAAACACCGATGGCAGCTGCTACACTCAACCACGCTGCCCGACTGTTTGACAATACCAGAGCAGTGAGCAAGACAACCGTAACGAGGGTTGAAAAAAGCTTCTTTTTCAAGGTATGCTTTGGATTTAAAATATACCCGAAAAACACCGGAATAAAGATTGAAATAACAGCTCCATATTCGGTGTGATCATTATAAAAAGGCTTCATCGACCAATGCGCCGATTCCTTGGTAAAACCAAATGTTGCATGATTTATGGTAGCGTATACAATTACCCCCATTAAAGGAATAACATAGAGCCAGGGGAAGATCTTGATATTTTTGTATTCTCTGAACAGGAGAATACCCATAAAATACAACGGGATCACAAACCAAAGCCTGGCCACAAGATATTTGAATGAAACCACAGGTATCTCGCTGGTGATGCTGGTAAAGAATATCCAAATCAGATTTATGATAATGGCAATGGTAACGGGATGCCTTAATATGCGATTTTCATAATTCTGTTCATAAAGCATCTTGAGTAAAAAAATAATCATTACCCCAAACAACAGCGGCTCGGTGGGTATGGACACCCCCAACCGCGCATCGAAATTGGTAAAATTAATCGCTATAGGGGTAAGAAAAACCACAAGGTATAGGACTTTATCCAGCGCAAAAACGTACAACACAGCCAGCAGCGCTAAAACCGGAAGAATAATCCCCCAGAAATGCTCATTGGCCAGCAGGTAGGTGTTTATGCCAATGAACAGAAAACTAATGCCGTATATCCAGTATTTCTTTAGTGTGTCTGACAATGCTTGTTCCCTTTTTATTCGTCTTCTTTCTTAAGCTCCTGGGCAATGTGTTTATTTTCGATTATTGAAATGATGATGAGCGCCATTAAGAAAGCCCCAACAACCGCATAAAGCAATATCAGCCAGCGCTTGGGATAGGCTTTACGGTCGGGCACCTCGGGTGAAGTTACCATGTTGGTGTAAGTGAACTCCCTATTGGCATAGCGCAAGGCTTCATCATACAGCTTTTTAGCTTCATGGTATTCATTGGTTAGGCTGCTAAAGCGTTCTTGTGTAAGCAAGAGTTCACTTCCATGCTCCTCGAGATTTTCTTTCAAATCCCTTACCGCTTGCTTATTGATCCTTGCACCGCTACCTTCAACCGTTCCCAAATGACCTTTTGTTACTTCGGATGCCTGGCTTATATAATCAACCAGTTCATATCTCTGGCTGAGTTCCCTTAAACGCCCCTTTACAGAATCGAGCTCTTCTTCCTTAAGCTTGAGCATCTTTCGGTTGACCTCAACCATCTCTTCAAATTTCTCCGTTTGAATATGCCTTACTTTTTTATTGAAGAAATGGATGATAGCATTCACCATCTTATGGGCCATTTCGGGGTTTTTATCCATTACCTCGATTTCCACCGATTCATACTGTGTTTTGCTAATGCTGACATTCTCTTTATACTCATTGAGCAAAACAGTCCGGTAATACTTGTTGCCCGGTTTAATTTTGTAATGATCACCCAGGTTGAACTTATCAATCACACTATCCTTAATATCTTTTGAATTAAACCATTGCAACATTTGTTCGGTCTCGCTTTCATCCGAGTAGGGTTCGATGTTCGATGGATAAACAATGGCGGTTGCTTTGAATTTTGGGGTGATGAATTGCTTGCCGGAAAATATAACAGCCAATATCCCGGCAATGATTACTATCACCACCAAATGCCATTTCCATTTGAGGACCAGTTTCAGGAGGTTGAGATTATTGAAGTAATTTTCCATTGTTCAACTAAATTTGGATTTTTTACTATGGTGCTTGATAGCTTCATTTAAACGCTTAAAGTTTTCGACCAGAACGATCACAAGAGAGCCTATTATCAATGAGCCCACCAGCGAAATAATAACGATTAGCCACCGCTTGGGATATGATTTCTTTTCAGCTTTATAGGCCCGGTCAACCACAAATTTTTGCGGTAGTACTTCCTCAGCATCAGCCTTGGCCTCCTCGTACCTTTCCCGCAATTCGCTAAGCTGCTTTCGTTCATGCTCGAGTGCATCGCGCAGGGAAACGTAAGCCCCGCCATAATCGGCCAGGATATCCAGTTTCTTTTCCAATGCACGAATGCCTCGCTGATTACCTTCGGCAATCTCAATTGCATATTGCTGATTGAGCATCTCTACCTGCGATTCATACTCATGCACCCCCATTTGCCGCAGTTTGGTAAGTGAATCTTCTTTTTCGCGGATCTCTTTTTTCAGGTTCAGGTATTTATCCTTCACGATCTCAAAGCCCTTGGTTGCCCTTTCTTTCTTCATTTGATTCTTGGTGGAATCGAGAAGATTGGCAATATCATTGGCGATGCGGGCTGCCAATTCGGCGTCCTTGTCCAATACAGAGATCTCTACGGCCATGTACTCTGTCCTCTCAAAAGTGATGTTGCTTTCGTATTCATTGTAAAGCTTGGTCTTTTTGTACCGGGCATCCGGATCGATCTCATAATGATCCATTAGATCATATTTTTCGATAATCCGGCCCCTGATCTTGCTGGAGTTAAGGATCTGAAGCATCTGTTCGGTTTGCTCATCTTCTCCGAATTCCAAAATATCCTGTGTAGTTCCGGGTTGATCAGAAAGCAAAGCTTTTGAAATGGAATTACTGGAAACAGGAAACATAATTACAGTTGACTTGTATTTTGGAGTGATAAAAACAGGAGATGAAAAAATAACGGAAGCTGCTATTGATACCATTGCAATGACCAATAGAACATAACGCCACTTATAGAGGAAGAGCATCAGATTCGACGTATCGAACTCTTTTTTGTCATTCTGGTTTCTATTCATATATCCCAAAGCGTTTTGAAACGGCCAAAATTAGAAAATTTTCACATATGAACCAATCGACTTTAAGAATTAAATATTGTTAAGCTATATATCCTCTTTCCAGTACATTTTATGAGCTCCGACTGTATTACGGCATCACATAAAACTACCATGAACCAGACTTTATTAACTTTGCAGGATCAAAAGGCTGAATTGATAGACTTCAACAAAATAAAACAAGATCTTCACCTTACCGAACTGATCAGGGGCGGGGCCACAGCCATGGTATTCAAGGGCGCTAGCATTGTGTTCACCTATTTGCTCTTCTTCACGATCGGACGGCTTTTTAGCCCCACTCACCTGGGAATTTTTAACACCTGCTGGACAGTATTGATGATAGGCGCGGTATTGGGAAAAATCGGGCTTGATACGGCCATTGTTAAATTCATAGCCGAAACCATCGCCGGTAAAAAGCTTAGTGAACTAAAGTCATTATACCGGACCGGGGCACTTATTGTTTTAGCCGGCTCGGTCATTAGTGCCGGTTTAATTTTTTTATTTTCCAAGCCTTTAAGCAAACTCTTTTTTGATACAACCGATAAAGCCTACCTGCTTCAAATAATTGCCATAACCATCATTCCATTGGGACAAATGAGTTTTAACTCCGAATCATTAAGGGGAATGAAGAAGATCACATTGTTTTCATTGTTTCAAAATAGCTCTGCTTATTTTAGCATGCTGGTGCTATTGCTGATCTTCTTCCTTATCTTCCGCACACCCGAGGTGATAATACCTTCATTAAGCCTGGGAATTTTCATCCTTTTCATATTCAGCTTTTTTACGGTACGAAAACAACTTCATCAGTTTACCGGTAATGAAATGGCTACCGGTTCATCAGGCCTTAATGTGAGTAGCATATTAAAGGTTTCCTTTCCCATGTTGCTTTCCAATTCCCTTTTCCTGGTTATGAACTGGACCGACACCCTGATGTTAAGTGCTTTCATCGAAGAAGATGCGGTTGGTATTTACAATACGGCCCTTAAAATAGCTGCATTAAACTCGGTGGCCCTAACAGCCATCAACAGCATTGCAGCTCCCAAATTTGCAGAGCTATTTAGCCAGAATGATCATACACAATTCAGGAAGCTGGTAAAACAAACCAGTTTATTGAGCTTCGTTATCTCGTTTCCGGTATTTATCATCATTGTAGCATTACCCGGATTCCTGCTTTCCATTTTCGGTGAAGACTTCATTCCCGGAACAACCGCCTTGCTCATCCTGGTGGCAGGCCAGGCATTCAACGCCTTTGCCGGCTCCACCATGAATGTCCTTCACATGACCCGGAAAGAAAAAGTGGGCAGAAATATACTAACCATAGGTGTTATCGTTAACCTGATATTGAATTATGTGCTGATACCCCGGTACGGGATTAATGGTGCAGCTATAGCAACGGCAAGCTCGACAATACTTTGGAATTCGATTGCTATATTGTATATTTACAGAGTGTATGGGTTTTTTACGTTCCCGGTAAAAATATGAGTTATTGAAAATGCAAAAACCTAATTTCTTCATCATAGGAGCCGCAAAATCCGGGACAACGTCCTTATATGAATATCTTAACCAGCATCCCGATATTTATTTCAGCCCCATAAAGGAGCCTAATTATTTTTCGACTGACATCAAGGTTGAAAACTTCTCCCCTACCTACCGGAAAAACAATCACCTGGATGCCGAGAGCTATTTCAGCAATGAAGAATTACCCAAGCTTCAGCTATCCTTTATTCGCGACAGGGGACAATATGAAGCCTTGTTCAGCGGTGCAAAAGGCGAACAGGCTGTGGGAGAGTGCAGCACATCCTACCTGTTTTCCACCGAAGCTGCATCCAATATCAAACACTTTAATCCTAACAGCCGTATTATTGCTATACTACGAAATCCGATTGAAAGGGCTTTTTCACATTATTTGATGGCCCTCCGCTACGGATACACCCGTTTGGGATTTCATCAGGCGCTCGAAGAAGATATGCGTCAACCGGTTAAAGGATGGGGCATATCCGAGCTGTTCATTGAGCTGGGGCAATACTATGAGCAGCTTAACCGGTATTACCGTCAGTTTCCCCATGATCAAATTAAGGTATACTTATATGATGATCTCAGGGAAAAGCCTTTCGAATTGATCAGGGCTATTCAACAGTTTTTAGGGGTAACTCCCGAAGTCATTGAAACAGAGGAGAAGCACAATGAAGCCCGCATCCCAAAATTTAAATGGCTGAATAAATTACTGGCCGACCTGGGAATCAAAACCGCGTTAAATAAGGCGCTACCCAACCAAACTGCCGATAAGCTGAAAAATGTCTATTTCTCGAGCAGCGACGCCGATAAACCGGTTATGGAAGAGGATGACAAACAGTTCCTGAAAGATGTATACCGCCATGACATTACGCGAACCGGAAAGCTCATAGGCAGGGATCTGGATTTCTGGCTGGAGCTATAGTTTATAAAGAGCTTTGGTATTCAAAAAAATATATTTTTGCAGCCTGAATTAAAATGGGCCGACATTGAGAATAGCTGTTAATACACGCCTTTTGTTAAAGAACAAGCTCGAGGGCATCGGTTGGTTTACCTATGAAACCTTAAAACGGATAACCGAACAACACCCTGAGCATCAATTCTTTTTTATCTTCGACCGGGACTATGATGATGAATTTGTGTTTTCATCTAATGTTACACCGGTTAAAATTGGGCCGCAGGCCAGGCACCCTATTTTATACTACACCTGGTTCAATATCTCTATTCCCATTATGCTTCGAAAGCTTAAAGCCGATTTGTTTTTGTCCACTGATGGCTATTTGTCATTAACCACAAAAGTAAAATCGGTGAATGTTTTTCATGATCTGAATTTTGAGCATTACCCGGAAGACCTCCCCTGGATCGAGCGTAAGTTTTATCGACACTTTTTTCCCAAATACGCCCATAAAGCAACCCGGATAGCTACGGTATCGCATTTTTCAAGGCGCGACATTGTGAAACAATATCATGTGGAGCCCGATAAGATCGATGTGGTTTATAATGGCGCTAACAACTTGTATGAACCATTGAATAACGAGATTAAGGATAAAACCAGGCAGGAATTCACTGAAAACAGCGATTATTTTATTTTTATCGGAGCCCTTCATCCCCGCAAGAACTTGGTAAACCTGTTCAAAGCCTTCGATCAATTTAAAAGCAAAGATGAAAAAGCTATTAAACTTCTTATAGTCGGTGCAAAAAAATGGTGGACCCCCGAGATCAGGGACACTTACGAAAACATGCGCTACAGAAAAGACGTGGTTTTTGCCGGAAGGCTCAATCCCGAAAAGCTCCGCAATGCAATGGGTTCGGCATTGGCACTCACATATGTTTCCTATTTTGAAGGTTTTGGTATTCCTATCGTGGAAGCTTTTTATTGCGACACGCCTGTTATTACCGCTAATGTAACCTCGATGCCTGAAGTGGCCGGTGATGCTGCATTAATCGTAGACCCATTTAAACCCGATCAGATTGCCCACGCCATGAATAAGATCGCTACTGATAATAAATTAAGGGATGATTTGATCCAAAAAGGACGGCAGCGGCGAAAGATGTTTACCTGGCAAAAATCGGCCGAGCGGCTTTGGAATACCATCGAGAAAGCACTGAAGTCCTGATAGCGGTTATTCCCAGTTTAGTTTTGCCCTGAATGCCGGTAATGAATTACTTTGTTTAACGCCCTGAATAATAGCCTGTTTGCCATCAATATGTTTGGCCAGCAGGATCTCCTCCCCAAACTTCGATTCATGCAAAAAGTTTATGTTTAATTGATTGATATGCTTTTCCGTAAAGAAATCAGGATGAAAACAATTACATAACCATTCGATATAACGGGTGTTATTTACATGCCTCAGCATATCCAGGTCGGAATAGCGCACCTGATGCGTGTGGCAATTCTTCAGAGCCTCAGGTTCTGGAACTTTTTCCAAACTGTTCAGCGGCGCATCCATATCCATTTCCATGCCCATTTTCTGTTGCAAATAGCTGGGGCGCTGAGGCCTTCGGCTTTTGGCGCAAACAACCAGCCATGCAGTTGACGCCGTTGCTATAAGAGTTTTCGACTGATCGCGGAACTCAAAATTCCGCAAAGCAAAAACCCCATTTAAGCCCGTAGGCTGGGTGCTGACGTTCAGCAGTTCGCGCCATATTGCATAGCGCTCTACCCGGATCAAAACTCTCGATAACACCCACATGTTTCCATCCTCATGAAGATGCATGGGACCTACACCTAACTGTTTGGCATGCTGATAGGCTATTTCCTGTGAAAAGCCAAATAAGGTGGAAAGCTTTACACGATTTGTTAAGTCGACATCATAGGAGCGAATCGGGTATTGTTCCGTTAAGGGTTCAAAAACAAGGTCATGGTCAATGATCGATTCCATATCAGTATATATTCACTTCTGGCTGCAATTCTATTCCAAATTCTTCTTTAACGGATGCTTGAATCTTTTTTGAAAGCTGATAAATATCCATCCCGCGGGCATTCCCGTAATTAACCAACACCAAAGCCTGTTTATCATGCACCCCGGCATCACCTTCACGATAACCGCGCCAACCCAGGTAATCGATCATCCAGCCAGCGGCGATCTTGAATTGATAATCCTCTATTGGAAATGTGACCATCTCCGGAAACCGGGATTTTAAGTTTTGATGAGTACCGGCATCAACCACCGGGTTTTTAAAAAAGCTGCCGGCATTGCCCAGCTCATCAGGATGGGGGAGCTTTTCCATACGGATTTTCCTGACCGCCTGGCTGACATCCTTAATGCCTGGATCTGCGATACCCATCTTTTCAATTTCACGTTTCAAGCCTCCATAACTGATCTCAATCACCGGCTTTTTCATCAACCGGAAAACAACGGAGAGGATGATCATGCGATTCTTATATTTCCTTTTGAAAATGCTATCGCGGTAGCCAAATTGGCAATCCGCTTTGTTAAAACGGACTATCTTATGTTCCACCAGATCGTAGGCAATAAGGTGATCGAATACATCCTTTAGCTCCCGGCCATAAGCGCCGATATTTTGTACCGGGCTGGTTCCCACATTACCGGGTATCATTGAAAGGTTTTCCAATCCTCCCCATCCTTGCAATAGGGTGTGTTTTACCAGGTCATCCCAGTTTTCACCACCCTCTGCTCTAAGCCAGATATATTCTGAACTTTCAGCCTCTACTTCTACTCCCTTCATCCCAAGCTGAACAACCGTTCCATCAAAATCGCCGGTAAACAGCACATTACTGCCTCCGCCAAGCCATAAGTTGTGGCGGTGAGAAGCAAATCGGTTATCTTTCAAAAGCATAGGGATATCTTCGGCATTATGGATACGTACGAAATATTTCGCCCGGGCTTCGGTGGCAAAGGTATGCCATGATTTTAGGGATATGTCCTGCTGTATATCCATTCAGTTCGAATTGATGTGCAAAGGTATGCGTTTTGGTTTGTTTGAGAAGAACCGAATTAAATAAGCAAGATACGGATTGCGTTTACGCATAAATCATAAATTTGCAGTCCTAAATTTGAATCACTGTGAAGCGAGTCATCATATCGGTCACCAACGATCTGAATACTGACCAACGCGTAAATAAGGTTGCCCTTTCGTTGATGAAATTAGGCTTTGAGGTGGTGTTAGTAGGGCGAAAACGGCGCGACAGCGCACCAATGGAAGAGCGGCCCTATAAAACGCACCGTATGAAGCTGGTCTTCGAAAAAGGCTCACTTTTTTACGCTGAGTATAACGTCCGTTTATTCCTGTTCTTGCTGGTTCGCAAGGCACATATCCTGCATGCCAACGATTTGGATACCTTGCTTGCCAATTACCTGATATACAGATTAAAACGCCGCCGCTTAGTCTACGACAGCCATGAATATTTCACCGGAGTACCGGAACTGGTCAACCGTAAACGCGTGCAAAGCATCTGGAAAGCCATTGAAAGGCATATTTTTCCGCGCCTTCCATACATCTTTACGGTTAATGAATCAATTGCCAGGCTTTATGAAGAAGAATACAAAAGCACTGTGAAGGTGATGCGCAATGTGCCTTTCAAGCAGCATTTAAATGGATTGAAAACAAGAAAGGAGCTGGATCTTCCGGAGGATAAACCCATTATTCTTCTTCAGGGAGCAGGTATCAACGTTCAGCGTGGCGCCGAGGAAGCCATTCAAGCTATGCGTCATCTAGAGAATGTATTATTTTTGATCATTGGCGGGGGTGATGTGATCGGTCAACTAAAAAAACAGGTGAAAGAAGAAGCATTAACGGAAAAGGTTCGGTTTCTGCCAAAACAACCTTATAAAGAATTGCTCAACTACACAGCCCAAGCCGACATTGGACTAACGCTCGATAAGGATACCAACACCAATTACCGCTACAGCCTTCCCAACAAGCTTTTTGATTATATACAAGCCCGTACGCCCATTTTGGCATCACGGCTGGTGGAGATCGAAAAGATCATCAAGGGCTATAATATCGGGTATATGATCAATAGCCATGATCCCAAACACATTGCCGGCTGCATCCGCCATATGCTCGACCATAAGAATGAAATGAAAAAATGGCAAAAAAACCTGGAGAATGCAGCCGAAGAACTTTGCTGGGAAAATGAAGAAAAGGTGCTTTTGAACGTTTATGAAAAATATGCCTGATCAGCATTTGCATATTATTTCATTCAGCATCCCGTATCCGCCCAATTACGGGGGCATTATCGATGTGTTTTATAAATTGAAGTGGCTGCATAAGATTGATGTGAAGATCCATTTGCATTGCTTCGAATACGACCGCCAAGCCGCCGATGAACTCAATGATTATTGCGAAAGCGTTAATTATTACCGCCGGAAAACGGGCATGGCCTCTTCCCTGTCGCTCATGCCATACATCGTAAAAAGCCGCCACTCCGAGCGGTTGATGAAGAATTTATTGAAAGATGACCACCCCATCCTTTTCGAAGGACTGCACAGTTGTTATTATTTGTCCGATCCCAGGTTGAAGGACAGGGTGAAGATCTATCGCGAGAGCAATATCGAGCATCAGTATTATTTAAACCTTTTTAAAGCTGAGAAGAAACTTTCGAACAAAGCCTTCTTCCTGGGCGAAGCCTTTAAGCTACGCATGTTTCAAAAGGTACTCGGGCATGCCTCGCTTATGCTGGCCGTTTCCCAATCGGATGCTGATTACCTTCAAAAGAAATACAGGGATGTGCCCGTCCATTACCTTCCCAGCTTTCACCCGCACGACGAGGTAAACATCAAATCAGGCAAAGGAAACTATGCCCTTTACCACGGCAACCTCTCTGTACCCGAAAATGTAAAAGCCGCCGAATACATCATTAATAAAGTCTTTAGCAAGATCGACTACCCACTGATCATGGCCGGCTTAAAGCCGCACAAAAAATTGCAAAAGCTTGCCGATAAATACCGGAATGTAACCCTTGTCCCCAATCCATCGAATTACCAGATGGACAAGCTCATCAGCAATGCCCAGGTCAACATCCTGATCACCTTCCAGGCCACCGGCTTAAAGCTCAAGCTCCTCAACGTACTTCACAACGGGCGTTTCGTTCTTGTGAACACCCCCATGCTCAGCGGCACCGGCCTCGACTCCCTCTGCCACATCGCCGACACCGCCAAAGAAATCCAAACCGCCATCCAAACCCTCTCCCAAAAAGAATTCGATCAATCTGAAATCCAAAACCGGGAGGCTATTTTGGGTGAGCGGTATTCGAATAGGAGGAATGGGGAACGCGTGGTAGAATTGGTAAGAAAGGTGCATAATGAAAAATGAGAGGCAATACCGGTTTGCCGGTATGAAACGTTGGGGTTTTCGTAGCTAAGAACTATCAACCTAAACCAATATTTGATGCGAGGCAGGGATTTGAATTATCCGCCTAATCCCCAATGTTTTATAACCGCCTGTTATGGGCTGGTTATTCATTCTCAACCCTTTCAATATTAATTAATTCTATGCCATTTTTTGTAAAATTAATCCATGCCGGTGTCGAAATCACTTCATACGTATAAAAATTTGTTTTAATTTTTTCTTTATTAATGAATTTCCAACTTGCACCAATTGCCTGGTTCCAATAATTGAAAACAAAGTCTCCATTAATCAATCCAGATTGTGAAGGGACTTCACTATCATCCGTTGGAAATACAAAGCCATTCTCAATTCTATTTATTGTGATTTCTTTTTTGCGTAGCAACCATTGTTCATTATTAACATTTACTGTGTCGGGTATTTTAAAAACCAGTCTCTTACAGATGCTGATCTGGGTTAATTCCGATTCTACAGCATTATTATCCTCTTGAACTAATAATAATCCATCTTCTTGGGCAATATTGTCTGCTGGTACACTTTCTTCATTCCCATTATTCCTAGTAACTTTAATAGAAATATTGTTTTTGTACCTATCACCAAAATTCCACCTCTGACCTCCGTTTAGTTGAGAAGATTTTTTTTCGACATCATCAAAAAATGAGTCAATGATTTTTCGAGCACTGTCAGCTTCGCTACATGAACAATAGTTTTCAATAAAATTCTGGTAGGAAGAAATTGTATTTGTATTTTTAGCATTTTCAAATGCCTTTCGACTTTTTGAACAATTCTGACCATGATTGCTATGGATACATGATTGTAAAAATATAAATATAGCTATTATAGCAAGTGAAGAAATTTTAAAAGCTTTCATTTTACATAATTTAATTATTCCCATACTATTGACCAATTTTTTACGGTACCATATTTTATTACTTCAACATTATTTATTACGGATTCATATTTGATCTTGGACCCATTTGAAATCAAGATACCATAAAATTCATCAAATATTACTGTAGCATCCCACAAGTAAAATCCATATGCATATTCCATTGGACTTTCTTTTGATCCTAAAAATGTATATCTATTCCATTGAGTTGATTCTTTTCTATTTATGCCCAATACATGATCAGGATCATCAATGTTTGAAGCACATATCTGCTCAAGCCAAGGAGATGCAAGTTTAGTAAAATTCAAATCAACCATTTTTTTAGTACCAGGGTTCCATTCTGGTGGTGGTAAGTTTATTTTATCAAATTGACGTAAAAGTGCTTTGGACATTAGGTTATACACAAAGATAATATCTGCGTCCCCTCCAAGTTTTATATATTCTGGTACTTCAGAAATTACTTTCTTATATTGTCCTGTTAGATAATGCAATTGTATCATTATGTAGTAGATTCCAGCATTATTTGGATTAATCTGCAATGCCTTTCTGAAGTTATTCTCCATGCATTCATATTTACTTAAATAATAGCAAGTTTTTGCTTTATAGGTAAGACTATAAACATCCTCAGGATCAATCGAAAGGACTTTGTTAAAGGTATTTAATGCTTTGTCGTGTTGTTTAAGATCAGAATAAAATGTACCCAACCACATATATGTAACAGTGTCTTTAGGATACAAGGCAGCTGCATTCTCCAACAGTATGCAAGCTGAGTCTTTTTTGTTTTCTTTGTAAAACAACTCTTTGGCCTTGTTTCTCATTTCTTTTGCTGAGCTAAAATTTTGAGAAAAGGTTGAATTAGCTACTAAAATCAATGTAAATAGAAATAATGTTTTTATAAGTGGTTTCATATTAGATTTTTTTAATATTCCTACTCATTTGGCTTTTCGGTTTCGCCCCGTTTTTTAAGTGGTCTCTTGACTCCACTCTTTTGCGTAAATTTCTTGTCGGATAGTAAAACCTTCAAGAACTGTCAAATATTGGTGGCTCTCTTGACTTTGTCATTCCATTGTGTCGTTTATTTAACTTGCCCATAACTTGTCTATATACCCACCTTTTTTCCACATAGCACTCCAACCAGGGATGCTAAAAACACCTTTTATCTGTTTTATCATAGGTCGAAATCATCAGTTGGGTTCTTTATGTTATGTAATCTTTTCTGATTCGTTATTTTCTTCTTTTGTGGGATAATATGTCCTATAATACGCTTGTAATATATCATAGGTACTGTGCTGAAGATTAGATTAAAATATTCTTTATTAATCACTGCACTATCCGGATCGTTCTCTTGATAAAAACTACACTGCGATAGCGTATGAGGGTATTTCTCACTTGACCAGATACCCCTTTCTTCCCGTATATCCTGAATAACCTGGACCATGGCAGCATTATATTTATGCTGGTTGTTTATTATTTCTTGTAAATGAACCATCGAAGAACTAGAATTATCTTCATCTCTCTTTTTTTGCGCGGATGTATAGTCTACGTTCATCTTAAGCCTAATTTTGATGCAATAAAAGTATATGATGATATACTAAATATCAATTCCCCAATTGGGGGGTTTTTTAGCTTTTGAAGGAAAAAATGGCAAGAATTTTAGGTGGCTAATTCTAATGTGGGCTTAATTCATTTGGTTATTAGAGCGTAAGATTAAATCTCCACGGTATGATAAATCTTCATCCAGCAACACTGTATCAGCATTTCTTAAAACCTTGATAATACGTTTTACATAAAATATTGCTTTGTGATATTCCGATTTTCGCTCATGATACTTCGCTCTTAGTATATAATACTTCCTGAATTGCCAGTATTCGCAAGCAGCCTCAAACTGTGGAAAACCCATCTCACTAATGACAGCAAACATCTCATTCTGAATTTCCTCAATGTCACGTTCGACATTTTCTATTTCGCAGAGCAAATGGTTAAGCATACCGTTGATATAATTGAACCGGTCATTGTTTTCATAAAAAAGCAGGGCTGCTTTTCGAAAAATTGGAGAAGCTGCGTTCATCTGTCCTTTGAAGAATGCCATTATATAGGCCAGGTTATTCATTGTAATTGCAACTTCGCCCATCTGCTTTTTCTTTTTAGCATCCAAAAGCCTGGCTTCCAAAATCCGGATTCCTTTATCATAATGACCTGAGAATTCATAAAACCTATGGATAAGAGAGGTGTGCTTAAAATTTTGTTTTTCAATACTATATTCATAAAAACGATCTATTACGGGTTTTAACTTCTTTAAATCCGGTGGCAATTTAGGCTTGACTTTATCAGGAATAATCGTTTTCAGATAAATGCTTGTTTTGATATAAACAAAGTCCGGAAGTATCTTATTGGCAATGAATAGATCAACCGTTTCTTTAATGAACTTTTCCATGTTTTGATTGCGGAATGCTGAGTTCATGGCAGCCAACTTTTCCTGAAATGGAGTTACAGGTGTTGGCTCGGGAGAATTCGGGCCATAAAGCAATTCATTTATGTCCTCATCGTCGAAATACAGTTTAGCCGGCATTATTTATCATTATTAAATTAATCAACAACTGATTATTATTTTCCATAATCCAACAGCCAACCCGGTACCAGATTTCTGTTAGTATCTTGTTTTTCTTGTAAGAAGTCTTCAGCTTCTTTTGGATATTTGCCCGGGGAGCCAGGAAGCACTTCAACCCCATAGTTTATCCGTATCTTGTTAATATAATCCGCAGGAAAATAGGATAAGGGTGCTATGTTCAGGACTATTCTATTGGTCTTTGCTTCATTTAAAACTGCTTTATCAATAATATAATTATCGGGCACAATTACAGTTACCTCCTGCAAAGCGTATTTGATGCCTATTCGGATCAATGTTGAATGCCAATCTTTATCATTTTGGTCATGTAGTGCAATGTTGAAGTTTTCTTCAAAAAAATCACTCAAGTGTATTCCGTCATAAAAGGGCAATCTTCGACTATGATTTTCCACGAAAATTGCATCCTGTTGAACATCAAAAAAAGGCGGTATGAAATATAGCATTCCATTGTTGATCATGTACCTTGTAATAAGACTATCCCGCATTTCAGGCGAACAAGGCACATCCTTTCCATATATAATGGCACAGCAATAATAAGCTTCGAGGCTTTTTTCGATTCTTTTTGTAAAATAGTTATTAAGTTGATTGCTCATGCCTGAATAATCCATCCAGCTCATCGAATTAGATTCAGTATCAAATATCCATACGACAGGATCAAGGTTGTAATTCTCCGGCTTGCCGGCATATAGTGCATTTTCTTTCACATAGATTTTTTTCTTACCCCTGCTGATCGATTTTATGGTGGCCCGGAAATCAATGCCTTCTTTGATACTTCCCTGGAATTCCTCAACATCCGACTCAATAGCCTTACCCGCTACATTCCGGGCTTCCAGCGTCATCGCCGTAATTAAATAATCTATCGGAGGCCATGTCCTTACTTCGTTGCTTCCATAATAATCTATTTTATGGTCCTTTTTCTCCTTTTTCCCTTTCTTTGAGGGCTTTATACCCTGATGTTTCCAATATACATGATGCTTCTCCAGTCGTTTCCGGGTGTAAGAATTGTCGATATAGAAATGATCGGATGTGAAACCATCGGGATACTGGATTTTAACTTTCAAACCATTGTCATTCTGTATAGGCTCGGGTAATAAAACAGGCAGATCATAATCCAGGCTGTTAGCCCAGTTTACATCCATAAATGCATTAACTATGTGATTCTTAAAATCTTCACTCATTACGCCATCTGCGGCTTTTGTAATTGTATATAAGTCGGGGACTTTTTTGGCTTTTACCAAGATGAGATTATTTAGAAAATCCCTGAATTCAATCAATCTGCTGATGTCTTTTTGCTTATCCTTACTATTCAAATGATCATTATCATTAAAGTAACTTCTGATGGCATTCTCAAAGGTTTCAGTATAAATGGATACAGGATTCAATAAAAAAGTTCTTTGAACAGGACTGATGGTGTTGAAAGGGCCAAGCCTGCCATGCCGGTTGTATACATCGGCATAGAGCGGAAAAATATCCAGGTATTTAGGGCCTGCAATCCCCGGACTTACTATACATCTTGTGAAACTGCTTAATTCATTCTTTATCTCAGTGATAAGATGGCTTTCCGCGGCATCATAGGTTTCCGATGGCTTTATTTTACCGGATGAAAGTAATCGCTCTAGATTGTTCCAATGAGCTAGGCCACAAACAAAAAGGACTTTTTTGTATCTGTTAGTAATATTCATAAGCCTGGCAGCCATAGCGAACTCTCTTTTCTCATCAACATAGCTTCTGAGTCGCGAAGCATATTTGGTATTCCGTTGAATGTATTCAAAAAGATCATCGTCCTTTTTGTTAACCGGGTCCTCCATTACCAGTTGCCTGGCATTTCGGTCGTAATTCGCTATGTGTTCCAGATCAATCCCATAAATAGGAATGTCTAGTTCAATGCCACACCTTATGGCTTCAATTATGGAATCAGAAGGGCTAAGGGGTAAAAGTGTTTGTGCCGAATAGCTGAAGTATTCCTTTAAAAACTCAGGGGAAAATTCACTTATATCTTGTCCGCCGCATGCTTCCCGCAATTCATAGAGCAAGTCTTTATATTTGATGCTAATCCGGTTGTTCGGCCTCATCAATCCCAACATCACCGGTATGGATGGTTTGCCGGTAAACTCCCTAAGCCAGTTTACACATTCAACAATTGTTGAGGAACCTACTTCTACAGCAATAGCCTCCGGCTCTTCAATATTGCAGAGCCGGTTAGCTGCTTCGGCAAATGCAACTTTGTAATGGATTGAAGGCAAATAAATTAGTTCACAACCATTTATATCAAGGCTAAGCTTTTTCATGCTGATTGTTATAAAGTTTCTGAAAAGCCCATTTCATATCCTTTTTATCCACTTTTTTATGTTTCCTTAGCCGGGAAATGGATATGGAAAGATTAAAAAGATATATAACATCCCTGGGAGAGGGAAAAACATCTTTATTACCATTATTCAGGTTCCACTCCACCCAGAATTGATTAATCAGTGGTTCTATATTCTGATCAAGTATTTGTTCGAAGGTATTTTGAATGATCTCATCAATTTCGGTCTTCTTCTGATAATCCACAAATATCACCGGCCTGATCCGGGAAAGAATAAACTCAGGAATGGTGTTACCAACCAGGTCAGCCTTATTGGTTGCCGCAATAAACCTGAAATCGGGATGCGCCTTTATTCGCTCCCCAAGAAGGGTAGAATCAATATATCTTCTTTCGTCCAGAACACTCACAAGTATGCTTAATGCCCTGGGCCTGATCTTAGCTATCTCGTCAATAAAAATGATCCCTCCCCTGTCCATTGCGGTACTAACAGGAGACAGAATATAATCAATCATATGTTCTTCACCCATCCTTGCCATGCAGGCCAGGTCTTCCACGCTAACATCAGAATGGCCCTGGAATATGTATACTTCCTGTCTGCGCATTTTCCCCAGTTCGTATACAATGCGATTTTTACCTACGCCCGGCTCTCCCACCAGGATAGGACTCAACGGCATGGTTCTTTCACCACCCAACCAGGCAGCATTAATTGTTTCCATAATCTCCTGCCTGCCCACGTATGTAGAGCTCATATTTTCATTCGGCTCATATGGCTCGCTAAGCAGAACTTGTTTGTCGTTAATTCTCATGGTTTTACAGGTTTTTTTTCAGGTGCATACTCCATAAAGTTAGTTATTTAATCTACCAATTCAGCAACCATTTTTGGAAAACTCACCTTTAAACTATTGCCAAAATGTTACTTTATTCACCACTAATTTGGAGAACAAGTCAGCAATGACCAATTCCCCATGTTGCGAAAATTGAATTTACTATGGTATTGAGATACAATAGAAAAGAGCCATAACCCTAATGGATTTATGGCCCCTCCTTAAATAGCAATCACGTTTTATTGAACCACAATCTTTGTAGTTTCTGAATGTGCTTTGGTTATAAGTCTTATGATATAAATCCCTGCATCCAGTTGTTGCAAATCCATTTCAATGTCTTTGGAATGTGGGAAGACTCTTATCAATTGTTGACCCGAAAGTGTGTAAATAGTCACCTTCTCGATAATATGATTCGTGCTAATGGTGAAAGTAGAATTTACCGGATTAGGGAATAGCTCTAACCGGAATATCTCTTCAATGGGTCGATTAAATCCTTTATCGGCCTTTATTATTGAAAATTCCCCATCCTCACCGGGATAAATCTCTTTATTCCATGAACCGGCATAATCATTAATAAATCCGTAGGACAATTCGGTTAGCATGTTTTCATCATTAGACCAATGGTAAAGAACTATCTTACTTCCCGGTTTATAACCTTTACTGTTATCAATTTTGGAAAAAACAGGTATATCATTATCAAATAAATCTTCCGATTCGATTACCGCAGAGCCTACCAAATTACCGTTTGAATAGGCCGCTATCTCATCCCCGGGTGCCATCCCTTCACTTGGTTGTATGTAAATTGTATATACCGGACACGAAGGATCTCCTGGTACAATATCAAAATAGGCCGGCCTTTTCATTGGCTGAATATGAGACTTACTGATATTAGCCGGATAGATCAATTCATCCTGCGCATACATTTTAATAAGATAACCTTCACCGGGATAAACATCGCCTATGTTGTTGATCCAATGCGGGCCTATTTTACGAAGCATAGCACCTTCGCTATCTCTCACAAAATCGAGGTTATCATTCATAATGGTTGCAAAAGCGTCGGTCGCCACCATAATTGCATCAGGTAAATAGCCCACAAACTGATAACCTGAGAACAGGGAAATGGGTGTTTGCGGATCGATTTGCATTCCCTCTACCGTAATAGAAGCTGAGACATACATATTGAATAGGTATCCTTCTTCTGTTTGCCAGTCACCTATAGCGTTTACCCAATTGGGGCCTATCTTCTGAAGCATATTTCCATTGGAGTTCCTAACAAACTTGAGTTCTCCATCCATTATATCCGACAACACATCTTCCATATCGGGTTCATTAGGAATAATATGGGAAGAGACAAATTGATAACTCGGTAATAATGATATAGACTGGGTTTGTTGCCCGGGGTTATATTCAAAGCTTACATGAATCGTATGGTCAGATTCAATATTTTCAAACATGTATAAATTGGCATCTTCAACTTCAACTCCATCAATATACAAGGTATCGATAATCCAGTTTTCATCCGGAACTATGCGAAAAGTCTGATCGGTTCCATTTTCTACCAGCAGGGTCCCATATGGATATATGTATCCGCCTGTATCGAATGTTGATTGAATCACATGATTTTGAATACTAAAATCCTGCTTGATTTGACCATAAGTTGCTCTTGGTATTCTGGCATCCCAGTCAATTTGAACAATTCCAAAATATTCCTCATTTGCAAAACCATCTGGAAAAGCATATGGGTTCCAATCTGTAGCAAAGCCCCCATTGTTTTGCTGTCCGGAAGGTGGTATCTTCCACCACTCATCGTTCCATTCAAAAAAAGTACCTCCCAGGCAATTCTTTGCAGGATCTAGCTGAGAAATCTCCTCATTCAGATCTAACCAAAGACTGTGATTCCATTGTTTTTGGATTTCCTCGTTAACATACCCCACTATTGGAAAATTTTCAATGGTATGATAAGCATCAACGCCAAACTCGGATAAAAACATCGGTTTGTCGGTGATTTGAGCCCACTCCTCAAATAATTCTCCGAAATTATCACCTCTGTAGATGTTTAATCCCCAAACATCAACACTAGGACAAATCGTATTTACAATTTCATAAGTGGTTGGGTCCTGGTTTAAAATATTAATCTCCCCATATATTGATGCAACCGGGTGAAGTGTGTCAATTTCTTTGATTAATTGGGCGGCAAATTCAGTAGCTTCTGCTGCTTCCTGCAGGTCATCAAAATACTCATGATAAAGATTAATATTCCATTCATTACCAATAGCCCACATTAATACAGCTGGATGGTTCTTGTAAGAATTAACCACATCTTCGAGGTTTTGCAGATTATAAAATCCATCTTCATCCACTGTTATGATTGCCATGATCCCCTCCTCATAGAGATTATCAAGTACACTACTATATTTTTCTTCTTCTAAACCAAAATCTAAAAATGTATAAACGGTATTTCCGTTGCAACCTTTAATCAGCGCCAGATCGTTTTTATTATATTGATGAAATGCCTCTCTTCTTGATTCCGGTGAAGAATTGGTTGCTATACCAGCAGGTGACCAGGCAAATCCTTTGATTTTATATGCCCTGGGCTCATCAAGGTAATTATCCGGGAAACGTTTTTGTACCATCAATTGCCTGTTATTCAATGAAACTACAGAGGGTTGACCAGGTACATCAACAGGCTTTTCTATATTCACCGGAACTTCGATAACAGAACCATAATCAGGTATTATCGAAATCGATGAAGAATATTCTTTGCCTGCCTGCAAGGCATTCCTGTCACTAATAAGCGTGACATGCGTGAATTCGGAACATATGGTGCTACTGTCGTTGGGTGTGGCGCTTATAAGCCATTCATCCTCTTCGGGCATTTCAATGGACCAATGGCTAACAGAGCTTCCATCATTGTATATTTTGAACTTAATCGTATCTGCTGAAGCCCCGAAATTTATGATCTCAGGTTTGATAATTAAGCTATCTGACTCTGGATAGAGTTGATACATAAAACAACTGTCGACGTTCACAACACTTTGGTCGCTGGTCCAATGAGTTCGTTCCAACCGGATCATAAACCTGGCATAATGCGTATTGTGCGGTGAAATAGGGGTATAGACATCAAATAATCCCCAGTTGCTATTTGCGACCAAATATTCTTCGCTTGTATACATTTCTATTAGATCATAATCAAAATCTAAAAACTGTACTTCAATCCTCGCATAGGTTTCACCTTCCTGCCAGGGAAATCCATCAGGTGTGGCCAGTTTAGCCCCGGCATGGAATCGTTTGCATTGATCAGTAGGATAATCCTGGTAAACCCGCATCAGGTAGCTGCTATTTACCTCACTACCAGTGTATACATGCAATGAATAAGGGGGTGTAAATGAATGATTTCCATCTACTACTGCTCCGGCATAGCCATATTCATAATAATCCCAGAATCCTGAAACAGGAAATTCTCCCGGGATGTTTGATTGATCATCGAAGCCGGGGTCGCCAAGTAAATTTGGCTGGGCATTTACATTGCCGATGCTTCCCAGAACAATGAGAAGCCAAACGATTACTATAGGATTGATTTTCACGGTTTTAGGGTTTTATGGTTTATATTGTTGCTGTTCGCCGTTAAGCGAAATAATTACTTTTCCAAAATGATCCTCATTTTCGAAATAATATAATGCCTTGGATATCTTGCTAAAGGAGAACATCTTGTCGATTATTGGGTGAAGCGTATGTTTCATTCGTAAAACAACAACCAAGGCATACAGGAATAAGCATTTAGCTTTCATTTAATTCTATATTAAATTAATAATCAAAATCCAGTATTTAAGACAGTTTGCAGATATCATACATAGTATTATGAGACCAAATATTAGCAATATTTTCCTCAATATCAATTCCCAA
This sequence comes from Bacteroidales bacterium, assembly GCA_021740045.1. Lineage (GTDB taxonomy): Bacteria > Bacteroidota > Bacteroidia > Bacteroidales > JAIPAP01 > JAIPAP01. The sequence continues at coordinate 47,054 of JAIPAP010000001.1, read as the reverse complement.
AATGGGGTATTTTTGGGTTAAAATTTCTTAAACCTAATGTAGCCATGTATAAGCATCAAAAGGACAAATAATATGAAGGTTATAATATAACCCACAAATTATAACATCCCCAACCTATCCTTTAACCCATCTAAATAATTAAGCAATAAAACGGATGACAGCTATGAAAATAATAGTTGTGCTAGCAGAATTATTCCAATTAAAACATAAGTATCGGCATCACTATTCCTCGCACTTCTTGCATGCTCATCATAAAGCTTTTTAAAATCCTCATTTTGTAAATGCTTCTCTAAAGGATCGCTCAACTGTGGTGCATATGCTTTAATATTGTAATACTTAGTGGCATAAACAATGGCTAAGTCTGATAATTGGGGTTCATCGAAATTGTATCGCTTGCTAAGTTTTATTAAACTTCCTGTTTTATAATTCACAACAAACACTCGTCCCTTTTTCCTAATATATAGGATTTTAGCTTTATTGTAATGGGCATTATAAGTAATAATGGAACCTCTTTTTATTTTATAATCATTCACTGTAATATGCTCTCCATCTTCAAAATAAATGGTGATTTGCTTCTTTGCCGAAACAAAACCAGTGTTCATTAACATGATCAGGATGATCAGGCCAGTCAAGTGTTTATATCTTCTCATGATTAAAAGGTTTTTTATTTATTTCTCTTTTTGCTTTTATTTTCCACTTATATCTGGTTTCTTCAGACATCCTTTATAATCAATCACATAATTGTAATGTTTTTGGTCGATTTTATCAACACCTAATTCATTTTCATCTGGCTTGTATAATGAGCCGGTAATAAAGTCCAAAGCTGCTCCCCAAGGAATATAAATTCCACCTACATTTCCAGTCCATGTCACTACAGTGCCCAAAAGAGCCCATCCTCTAAACTTGCGTTGTTTGAATTCAACCGTTTCCTCTTCACAACCTTCTTCTTTTATAGTAACAGCAAATTTATTAGCTTTACTTCGTTTTGCTTTAATGATTGCATCACCTGATCCATAATAAACTCCATTATGTTCAATTCTGGCATTAGGATGATCTTTTACTTTTACATGTGCATAGTACTTGCTACCACCTATGATTGTTCCACAACTTGCTAATAGAACAAGAATCAATAATTTAACGGATAAGCTTAAAATACTTTTCATAACCTAGGATTTTAATGATTATTTAATTGTTTTTCTGTGACTTTCAATATGTAAACAAAACACTCATATCATTAGGTGGAGGTCTTGCTTTAGTATTCACCAGCTGCATATTAAATTGATTTTGTTTGTTTTACATGCATTTGTTAACTAATCCTTTACACATCTGACTGAAAACCCCACATCCTTGGGATAGTAATACCTGGTAACTTCGCTAAACCTATAATCTATTCCACGAGTCCAAGCAGAATTATTACCTTCTTCTGTACTACTCCACCAATAAGCAAGTTTCCCGGCATAATCACAGTACCCAAGCTTGTTTCTATAACCTCCGGGAAGTGATGTAAAACCATATGAATTGGATCCGTTTTCTTCATTAGAAATATCCATGGTATCATTGCTTGTTATGCCAATAACATCTCCACTACGGTATCTTGTTACCCTAAGGTTTTTTGCCATCCATACTTGATTGTCTATTTTTACCGTATTGTAATTATTCCCATCAATATCTGTTATTGTTCCTTCTTGAGCAACAGAACTCTTTTTATAGATTTTTGAATCTTCTTTTGAACAACTACTAAGAATCATAAGACTTGCACCTAGTAATGCTAATGTAAACCTAAACCAGCTATTCTTTCTCATGATAATTTTATTAATATATACTTATTTGGCATTTATAAATTCTATTCAGAATGCTAACCTATTCCAAATATTTCACTAAATCAATTCCCCAATTGGGGTATTTTTTATCAAACCAAACCCACCTCTTTTGCGAAGCAGATGAGGGTGGCTATGTTTTTAAGTTCCAGCTTGTGCAAGATGTTTTTGCGGTGCTTGTTTACCGTGTCGGGCTGGATGTGCAGCTTTTTACCGATTTCGGTGTAGGTGTGGCCTTCGGCGATCAGCTTGAGGATGACAACCTCCCGCTTGGTTAGTTTTTTGATGCGGTCGCCGTTTTTGAATTTCAGGGCTTCCTGTATTAAAAAGCTGAGTTGCATTTCGGTTCTCAGGCCGGTGGTGGCATCCATTAAAAGTCCAGCCAGCAGTAGCGGATCATCGGGAGCGTATTTTTCCAGTTGTACCCACCTGGAATAAACCCATATCCACCGCCGGTTTTTGTGTTTAATGCGGTAGATACCTGCCCAGGTGTCGACCCTGCCGTCGAGAAACAGCTCCATGCGCTCCTGCATTAAAAAGCTATCTTTGGGATGAAAGTATTTTTCGGCAAATTGCAAGGGACTTAGCTTTACCTTAAAGGGATCGAAACCCATCAGGGTGTTCATATCCCCAAAGGTCCAAACCAGCTCCTGAGCATCCAGGTCCATTATATACAGGTAGACATTCAGATGCGAAAGCACCCGTTGCAACCTATTTTCCATTTCATGGTTTGCCGCCATGGTTTTTGTCATTTATTATTATTTACTACCTAAATGTTTTAAATTGGAATAAGCAACTGAAAAATTTGTTAACTTAGCGGTAGGTTTTTCATTACGTTAAATCAGCTCAATTGCTTTATTAATGCGGGATAGAGACTTTGAAATATGGAAAAAATCACCAAAAAAGTTTTATTCACGTAATTGTGACACCTTTCACAATATTATTTCAAAAAAGATATTCACCGGCCACCGCAATAGTAGAGAACTTGAACAGCTTTATGAAGATATCAGAAAGGAGATGTATGCCAATGAGGTTGTTATCAAACTACTTGATTATCATTTCAAAAGTTCTTTTCTGGTATACTATATAAACGTTTTGAAGGAAGTAGTTACTAATTATTCTCAAAATGAAGATTTGGAACTATTGGATAAAAATTTCCGCCGGCTTATTTTAAAGTATTATCCCCTAATAACACAGATATGCGGCAAAAAGCTTTTTCCATGTGATTCCCTAAAAGGCACCGATTTCGAAAACGACCTCAACCAACAAATCTTTGTAAACCTGATTTATAAAGAAGAAAAGATCAAATCATACTTTAATCGTAAGCATTTATTCAGAAATTATCTCTGGGCTATAATCATTCATGAATGCTCAACAATGATTAAAGCGGAATTGGATAGAAAAGAAGTTTTAGTAAATAGAGAAGATTTATGGAATGCTGATAAACTGTTTGAAAATAATCCTTCTTATTACCTGGCCTTAGAGGATGCTTACGGATTATCAGAAATCTGGATAAATAGTTATTTGCAGCGAAAACACAAGCTGACCCTGTGTTTCAAGATTAGTTTCGATTTACAGATTAATAGAGAAGATATCGGGCGGTTGCTCCAGCAAGATTTTTCACTTGAAGAAATATCAAAGCACTACCCCTCAGTAGGGCCTTTACTGGAACAAGACAGTGAAGATAAGCCGGAAACTGCTCAAAAACGCTTCAATGACGTAAAAAGCCTTCTAAATGCGGCAGACCGGTCGAACACCGGGGCCGACTCCTACTGGCGCTGGACCAATTATCAAATAGATCGAATGATTGATTTTTTGAACAGGAGGCATTCAATGAACTTTAATCGAAAAACCGTAAAAACTTTAATCGAATGGTATTTTGAAAAATTTGTTAATTCATAATATCCAAAATTGTTTCTTTGTTTTGTATATGTAAATTGGATGATCGTATAAATTCGAATTATATTAATTTTTGGGGCGGGGTAGCAGAAATGAAATAAGATGAGTGAAGGTGACAATGCATACTATATCGACGAATCGGGGCACTTAACCGGCGATGGCGTTTCACAGTGCGCTGAATTTATGCTGGTAAAAAATACCCCAAATGGGGAATTGACATCTGCTGTTAATGATCATATTGAAAATTGCGAATTGTGCCGTAACCGGGTGATTGAATTGTACGAAATCATCAGGGATGAACCGGCTGTGCTTAATCGCATAAAAGAAAATTATCAACAAAAGGGTAATGACACACCTTCGCACCGGCGATTACGAAGCGGCAAAGGATGGATAAATCTCACTGCTGCCGCTATTTTTCTCGCCATTATTATAATTGCGGCATATTACATCTTTACCAACCCAAATCCACAAAAGATATTCAGCGAGCACTTTAATCCCTATCCAAATATTATCACCACCAAAAGCGATCAACACGATGAGCTTACCCAGGCCATGTTGTATTATGATGTTCATGATTACGACTCGGCGGCGGTTATGCTCGAAGAAGTGCTTGTAGATGACCGCACCAACGTAAAAGCCATGTTCTACCTCGGGAATTGCTACCTGGCCATGAGTCAGTCGCAAAAAGCCCTGCACTGGTTTAAAACTATCCTGGAATCTGAATCGACCGAATTATTCCTTCCATCCAAATGGTATCTTGCATTGGCTTATATTAAGCAAGATAAGATTGACAAAGCAAAACCCCTGCTAAAGGATTTGGGGGAAAGCAAAGGGTCCTATCGTGAAAAAGCCAAAAGGATTTTGGAGCGGATACCTTGATAAGCTAATCGATTTGCCACCCCCTCGTTTCCAGCCTTTGGCAGATAAAGTGAACAGGCTTTCAACCTTATTTCAGGCCAGCTTTATCACTATTTCGAATTACTTGCCAACCGGAGATTACTTTCTAAAGATCATCCGGTAAGCCACCAAAGATGCTATTATCAGGATCAACACCGCAAAGGTGATGGTGTACCAATTGCCCTTTATACCGGTTTTTGCATTTAATTCCAGGCTATTATCCGGTCCTATGTATTCGAATGGGGCCCAGAAATAGGGGTTGGAAGTAACATCATCAGTGGTTTCCAGGTAATTTAATTTGGCCATTCGGAGTGCCTCGGGCTTGGTATGTCCTTCCTTAAGGTATTTATAAAATTCAGGCATGATCAGCGAGGCGGCATGATCGTTCACATCCCATAAACTGACAATGGCCGAGCGCGCACCGGCTTGGTTAAAGGCCCAGGCAAGATTAAGGCTTCCTTCCCCGCTATGAAGCTTTCCTATGGCCGTTTTACAGGCACTCAAAACAACCAGGTCGGCATTCAGTTCCAAATTCATGATCTCGTAAAAATTAAGATAACCGTCGTCTTCAATGCCGGTTTCCGGACTAAAGGCAAGTTGCATGGTTTGGCTGTCGGATTGGTGCGGAATTGCATGTGTTGAGATATGAATGATGGGATAACGTGCACAAAGTGCCTTGAATAAGGATTCGGTTGCTTCAAAGCCTCTGACCAGTCTTGTTTTGACAAGCTCCGCCACTTTTAAGCATTCTTTTATCGCACCCACCAGGTTGACCAAACTTATATCGCGTTTAGCCAAGTGGGCAATTTCCGCTTTTTTTTGTTCATTAAAAGCCGGGGCAACCGCCAGGATACTATCGGTAGCATAGGTGATCCTGGGTTGTTTGAATTGATCCATAAAATCGTATAAGGAAAAGTACCTCCACACCAAATGCTCCCCGATTAGAAGATCGGGATTGCGATTGAGTGAATCATAGGATAGCGGTAGCGCTTCAAACGGAATTTTACTGATCCACGGAGAATGGATCAGGATAATCCGCTCTTTCAAGATGTCTTCGAAAGGCTTGATCATATTCGTATACAAGAAAAAGCCGTCTTTTAAATATCCGGCAGGTTGTTGCTGAGAAGAAATCTTTTTATAAAAATTGTTTATGGGATCAAGCAGCGTGTCGTAAGGTATTCTTTCAATTACCAGGTTGTTGCTCGTAACACCCATGATCATCAACTCAACCGGCAACGATGAATTATCGGGTATAAAATCGGAAAATATCAGCAAGGATTCATCATGATCAATGGCCTTTTGCAGGTTTTCCAAGGTTATTCTTGTTGATGAATCCGCAGGATGAAAGCTGATCAAACCTTTATCGGCTTGCTTCCAATAATAAGCGTCCAGCTCAAGCTCCAGTTCGGTAATGGCGCGTTTAAGCTTCTCATCCGGTTTCTTGTTTAATTGTCCAGTTAATTGATTGATACGCCTGTGGTATTCATCCCTTTTGGTAATGATCTCTTCCGGGATATCGAAGGTTTGAAGTAGAATTTGTTTCGATTTCATGGCATGCTGCGCATAGGTATTTCCGGCCAAATGTCTAAGTGCGCCGTTTATATAAGCCTTATCACCGGTAAGTTCGTATAGTTCGGCCGATAGTCTGGCTTTTATGTAATACCGGTAAGAATGCCTCCTGGAAAAGGTAAGCAGGTCATCCGGGTTATCCGAACGCTTGCGCATTTCCTCAATGATAACCTCCGATTTCATGAAAGCTGCATAGGCCCCTTTTTTACAGGCGATCATCTTATCCCTGTCATCAATATGCTTATTGGCAAGCATCTCAAAGTAATTTCCTTTATAATTAAAAATCAGCTTGGAATAATGATGGGCAAATTGCCTGGCATCCGCGGGATTGGCAAAGATGCTCGTATCCTTAAAATCAGGATAAAACAGCTTGAGCACCTCGTTCATGTATGCCAGGGCTGTTTCAATATCGCCTTGCAGGCCTGCATATTCGCCAATGTTGAACAGGTTCATCACCTGAGCCATAACACTTGGTGATGGCATCGCTTTGATCAGGGAGTCGCAATGATGATAGGTGGGCATGGTCATGTGATCCATTTCAGGATGCTCGGCGTAAATATCCGCCATATTGTTCAGGCATTTAACTGATTGCATGTTAGCCGGGCCGTATTTTTGATCGAATAGTGACTTTGCCTTTCTAAAAAGGATGATCGCTGAATCATGCTTGAAAAAGCGCTTGCAATACAGGCCCATATAGCGGTAAATATCACCCAGATCAGGATGATCGGGGCCTTTTATCTTTTTCCATATGTGAAAAGCTTCCCACAGGTACTTTCTTGATTTGATGGTATCGGCCACGCCCTCATAATAAGTGCCCAGCCATTCGGTAGCCTTGGCGACACCGGGATGGTAGTATCCGTAAAGGTCCTCGTAAATGTACCTGGCCTCCATAAAATGCTCGGTAGTAACGCCATAACCCCCGGCCAGCATTTTAAAGGCCCCCAGGTTCAAATGTGCTTTGGCCGTTTCGGGATGGAGTTTACCCAGCAGGTTTTCACAAAGCTCCAGGTTTTTCCGGCATACCGGCCCGGCTTCATTCAGCTTGAGCTGCCACCAAAGCGATTCCGCATATTTGTTAGCAATATTGCAGTATAGTTCGGGGGCCTGTTCGGGTTTAAATTGCTGCAAAACCTTACCATAATAATATTCCGAACTGTCATAGACCAGCATCTTGTGGTAATCATTGGCTTTTGATAAGAGTTTATTCAGATTCGCTCTTGCATTACCGCTGGAAAGTATTCCTGGCAGCAGCAAACCCATAAATATGATCAACCGGAATAGCATACTCTAAATCAATATATAATGCCCTACTAAGATAGAGATAATTTATATTATAAGAAATATTTTTTTAGGGCATTGGCCCAACAGGAAATTCAAAATTTCTACCTCTCGAATTCTATGACAAAGATTGAAGGCTTGCCGCCGTATTCATCAATTGGAGGAGGCGGAAGATTGAGAGAGATTGATTTCCCTCAATTAGCCGCTTCGTGTGCAATAATCGCTTTGTTCTCATTTTCCCATCTACTCATTTTCTAGCCTTCTCCAGCCACTCATCTCTTAGTCTCTTCGGTCTCTATGTCACTCAGTCTTTAATCACCCCTAATTCATCACCTCTTCCGAAGGAATAACTCGTCCATGTTCGCATTTGAGGGTTCGGGCGGGGAAACGGCGGAAAAGGGAATAATCATGAGTGGCCATTAGCACGGCACGGCCGGAGCGTTTTATATCAAAAAGCAATTGCAGGATACCTTCCGAGGTTTCGGGATCGAGGTTGCCGGTGGGCTCGTCGGCCAATACTATGGGTGGATCGTTGATAAGGGCACGCGCTATGACTACCCGTTGCTGTTCACCACCCGAAAGCTGATGCGGCATTTTAAACCCTTTGGTGCCCAGCCCTACCTTGGAAAGCACATCCTGACTCCGTTCATTCATCTTTTTCTTATCCTTCCAACCAGTGGCTTTCATTACAAACTTCAGGTTTTCATTCACCGTGCGATCACTCAGCAACTGGAAATCCTGGAAAACAATGCCCAGGCTACGCCGCAAATAGGGAATCTCCTTGCGTTTTAGCTTCATGATGTCGAAACCGGCAACATAGGCGCTCCCTTCATAAGCGGGAATATCGGCATATAAAGTCTTGAGCAAGCTGCTCTTTCCGGTTCCTGTTTTCCCGATCAGGTAAACAAATTCACCCTTATCAACGGTTATCGAAACATTTGAAAGAATCAATATCTTCTTTTGGAAGACCGATATATTGTTAAGATCGATTATGGTATCCAGGCTCATAGTGATTGATTTTCACCCCAAAAATAATAATCCTTTTACAAAATGAAGGGTATGTAAAAACAAAAGCCGGGAAAACCCGGCTAATGCACTATATAAACTTTAAGGATCAAATAAAACCTAAACCAGTCCGGCAAAACCCATAAAGGCCATGGCCAGAATACCTGCTGCAACCAAAGCAATGGGAACACCGCGCATTCCTTTGGGTACATCCATCAAATCGAGGTGTTCGCGAATACCGGAGAATAATAGCAGCGCCAGGCCAAATCCAATGGCATTGGCAATAGCAAACACCACCCCTTCGAGCAAACTATAGTCGTATTGGATGGTAAGCAAGGCAACACCCAAAATAGCACAGTTGGTTGTAATTAAGGGTAAAAATATTCCCAGGGCCTGATATAAGGGAGGGCTCACTTTTTTAAGGATAATCTCAACCATTTGCACCAGCGAGGCAATGATCAGGATAAAGGCAATGGTTTGAAGGAACATTAAGCTGTAGGGTTCCAGGATGTAGGTTTGGATCAACCAGGTAACGGTGGTGGCCAGGGTCATGACAAACATTACGGCGCCACTCATACCCACTGAAGTGGATACCCTGCTCGATACGCCCAGAAACGGGCAAATCCCCAGAAACTGATGTAAAACAATATTGTTGACAAATATGGCTGCAATAATAATTACAATATATTCCATAAGCTGTATTTTTAGCGTTAGGTTGTTTTGTTCATCTTATTCACTACTGCAATGAGATAACCCAGTACGATAAAAGCACCGGGTGGCAAAATAAAGAGCAGTACGCCATCACCACTGATGAAACTGATACCGAAAATAGATCCGCTACCAAGTATCTCACGCACACCACCTAAAATGGTAAGCGCCAAGGCAAAGCCAAGGCCCATTCCAAGTCCGTCGACGACTGCGGAACCGGTACCACGGCGTGAAGCAAACGCTTCGGCACGGCCAAGCACCAGGCAGTTTACCACGATAAGTGGAATAAATATCCCCAGTTGCTCATGCAATGCCGGGGCATATCCGGCCATTACCAGGTCGGTAATGGTTACAAATGATGCAATAATTACGATAAAAGAAGGGATCCTTACTTTTTCGGGAATAAGGTTTTTAATAAGGGACACTACCAGGTTCGACATTAATAACACAAATGTAGTGGCCAGTCCCATTCCCAGGCCATTAATAGCCGAAGTGGTTACAGCCAGGGTGGGGCATAATCCCAGGAATTGAACGAATACGGCGTTATCCTTTAAAAATCCTTTGGTAAAATTCTGTAGCTGATTCATTCTTCAAGTCCTCCTTGCTTTTCCATCTTTTTAAAATGCTTGTAAGCCCGCTGCACGGCATCGCAAAAAGCCCGCGAGCTGATGGTTGCCGCTGTAATGGCATCCACGTCTCCCCCATCTTTCTTTACTTCAAGCTCAAAGTCATCGGGATGCTTTCCAACGAATTGATTTTTAAAACCAGGCTCTGTCATCTTAGTCCCAAGCCCCGGTGTTTCGGCATGTTCCAAAACTGCAACATTGTTTATGCTGCCATCGGGATTAAAGCCCACCATCAGCCTGATTAATCCGCTATAACCTTTATTTGTGTAAGTACTTACAGCGATACCGACCACCTGATCTTCTTTCAGCCCGTAATTGAAGACCAGCTCCCGGTCGGCACCTTCCGGTTTCACAACCTCTTTTTTCAACTCATTAAAACTGGGTATTACAGCTTTTATCGCTTTCACCTGCTTGGCCTTCCGTGCTTCGGCAATGGGTTCCTTGGTTAAGTTATAGATGCCGCCCAATGCGAGTGAAGCCACACCTGTTACCACAAGCAATGTAAGCACCATATTGGTGAATGTTGATTCTTTTTTAGCCATTTTTCACGTCCTCCCCAAATCTTTTTGGTTTGAATGCTCGGTTTATCAATGGAGTGAAGGCGTTCATAATCAGTATGGCAAATGAAACACCTTCGGGGTAGGCACCCCAAAACCGGATGATCATGGTGAGTAATCCGGCACCTGCCCCAAACACCAGCATGCCTTTGGCCGACATGGGTGTACTGGTATAATCGGTTGCCATATAGAAAACGCCCAGCATTAATCCGCCTGTAACCAAATGGAAAAGCGGATCAACATAGTGGGTAGGATCGATCATCCAGAAAATTCCGGAGAAGATCAGCACACTTCCCAGGTAGGCCGTTGGTATATGCCAGCTAATAATGCGTCGTGCCAGCATATATATAGCGCCCAAAACCAGCGCTATTGCCGACATCTCACCCAATGATCCTCCATGGTTACCAATCAAGGCCTCAACATAAGAAGGCAATTCAGGTTCGATTTGCGAAACGGTTTTCCCGGCATCCAAACCTTCCTTCAAAATTCCTAACGGCGTGGGTCCGGTAACCGTATCGGTGACAAAACCGGCAGTAATAGGCTGAGGTTTTGGCCAGGAGGTCATTTGCACCGGAAATGAGATCAAAAGAAATACACGACCAACCAGGGCCGGGTTAAAAACATTCTTCCCAATGCCGCCAAACGACATCTTGGCGATACCGATGGAAACAAAGGCTCCGATGATCAATATCCAGATGGGCAGATTACTGGGAACATTAAAGGCCAGTAAAACCCCGGTAACTATAGCCGAACCATCGTTGATGGTGGGTCCGGTTTTCATTACATATTTTTGAATTAAATATTCGAATAAAAGACAGGCAGCAACTGATATGAGGATGACCCGGATGGCGCCCAGCCCGAAAAAATATACGGACACCAAAATGGCGGGAACCATGGCCAATACAACCCCCAACATCAAATTTCTGACCGATCGATCCTCATGTACATGAGGTGAACCCGATACAGTGAATAAGTTCATAGCTGTTTATTTTCCTCTGTTTCTTATCATTTGACCAACTTTATTCTTGCCAAGGCGGATATAATCGAGCAGTGGCCGTCCTGACGGACAAGTAAAATGGCATGAACCGCATTCCATGCAATCCATGATGCGCTCATCTTCAGCACCTTCGTAACGCTCTTTTTGCGCCAGTTGTGAAAGCAGATAGGGTTCCAATCCCATGGGACAGGCGGTAACACATTTTCCACACCTGATGCAATGTTGCATGGGAACTCTCTTGCTTACCCTGGCCGGAAATACCAGTATCCCCGAAGTGCCTTTTATAACGGGAACTTCCAGTGAAGTGAGGGCTTTACCCATCATCGGGCCTCCGCTCACAACTTTACCGGTGCTTTCGGGTAATCCGCCGGCCTTTTCTACCAGTTCAGAAACGGGTGTTCCGATACGAACCAAAAAATTAGATGGTTTTGGAAGCTCTTTACCCGTAACGGTTACCACACGTTCCATCAACGGCTTATTTTTTTGCACCGCTTCGTATACCGAAAAGGCTGTACCTACATTATTCACTACACAACCTACTTCAATGGGAAGCTTGCCCGATGGGACTTCGCGACCGGTAAGCGCTTTAATGAGCTGCTTCTCAGCTCCCTGGGGATATTTTACCTTTAAGCCATATACTTCGATCCCCTTGAATTTTTGTGCAAGATTGGAAATATGGGCTATGGCGTCCGGCTTATTGGATTCAATGCCGATGTAAGCTTTGTCAACTTTCAGGCCTTTCATCAGGATAGAGACGCCTATCAGCATTTCCTCACCTTTTTCCATCATCAGGCGATGATCTGCTGTAAGGTAAGGCTCACATTCCACGCCATTAATAATAAGGGTTTCGGCTGTTTTACCTTCGGGGACCATCAGTTTTACGTGTGAAGGGAAAGTTGCTCCTCCAAGGCCCACAATTCCCTTCTCCCCTAATTTTTTGATAATGGAATCGGGTTCCAAATGGGTAATATCACGATTGATCTCCTCACTGCGGTCAATGCTTTCATCCCATTCATCGCCATCCACATCAATAATAATGGTATCGCGCTTATACCCGCTTTGATCGATCACTTTATCGATCTTCGATACGGTTCCCGCAACCGATGAATGGACATTGGCCGAAATAAAAGCTTCACCTTTTGCAATTAATTGCCCTGCTTTAACCTGGTCTTTTTTGTTGACCACAGGCTTGGAGGGTGCTCCCAAGTTTTGGGAGATGGGGATGTATACTTTTTTGGGTACCGGAAAAACTTCTATCTCCTTATCGGCCGATAGCTTGTTTTCTTCCGGGTGAACCCCGCCAATTTTGAACGTTTTCAGGTTCATTTTTTCTCCGTTGGTTTTTAGTTAACTAACATGACTGACTTTCCGGTCTTTATGCTTCCTTCCCCCCTTGATCAGTCTTGCTTTGTTTTTGCGTGTCATTAGGAGTATCCTTCTTCGGAGCCGCTTTTTTTGCCGGTTTGGGCACCTCGGGATACATTAGCACCGTAGTTGTATGCTTTAGTTCAATCTGTTTATCAACAGGCTTGTCGCTTTGTTCCTGACCTTCCTTCGGTTTACGCATAGGAAAATTAGCCTCTAGTATGGCACCGGTTGGGCAAACCGGGGCACATTTCCGGCATAGCTTGCATTTTTCCGGGTCGATGGTGGCCAGGTTGTTTTCCATCGTAATGGCATCGAAGGGACAGGTTTTAACACATTTTCCACACCCGATACAGGCCACACTGCAATTCTTTTTGGCCGGCCCACCTTTTTCGGTATTAACACAGGAAACAAATACCCGGCGGTCTTTCTTACCTTTTGGGCGCAGCTCGATAATGTTTCGCGGACAAGCCTCCACACAGGCTCCGCAGGCCACGCAGTTCTTTTCGCTCACCTCGGGGATGCCTCTTTCATCATTAATGTAAATGGCATCGAAGTTACAGGATTCAACACAGTCGCCCAAACCAAGACAGCCATTGGGACAGCCACTGCTACCGGCTGCCAAGTTGTGTTCAAATTCACATGAAGCCGGTCCATCATATTGTACCTTTTCGGGGGCATTGTTAAACGTACCGTTGCACCTGACAACAGCAATCATTTTTAACTGTTCTTCCACTTCAAGCCCCAATAAGCTGGCGATTTCTTTCATTGATTCATCCCCGCCAACCGGACAATTCATGTCTTCAAGGCTTTCGTTTTTAACAATTGCCTCGGCAAACTGCCGGCAACCGGCATAACCACAACCACCGCAATTGGCTCCGGGCAACAGTTCGTTGACTTGATCAATGCGTGGATCTTCTATCACCTTGAATCTCTGAGCTACAAAATAAAGTATAACCGCGGCCGCTACGCCTAAGGCGCTTAGAGAAAGGACGGCATTAATCACTATATCATTCACCTTAACGCTCCTTTTTTATAGTATAATTACGCTCCGTTAGTTTATTAACAGGGCAAAAGTAAAAACAATAGGATAAATTGCCGATGTATCAATACTAATTTTATTGGCTTATTATAAACTGAATATCTGTTACTTATATCAGTTTAATCTTCTCCCTTATTATGAAATAACCTCTTTTTCAATATCTTATGAAATCTGTTTAGACTTACTCTAAATTAAGGGGTTAGCGATCTACAAGGTTAATATCGACTTACTCTCCATATGAGGCTCATACGTAATTAATTGGACGGGAATGCCGGGGTATTGCTTGTTGAATTTTTGATAACCGGTATTCTTCAATTCCTTCCGGCTATATTTAACTTCAAAAGCCTGACCAGTCTTAAAATCAGCCGAAACAACAAAGTCCACTTCATTCCCATTTGTTGTTCTCCAGTATTTTATGGTTTCATTGGGGAATATTTCATTAAGCCTCAAAAAGACATAGTTTTTCAATAGGGCTCCCTTATCATCCCGGTCATTCAAAGGATAAAACCTGCTAAGCAAAGTATTACGTAAGCCTGTGTCCAAAAAATATACTTTAGGCATACGGGTCAGTTCTTTACGAAGGTTTTTGTGAAATGGTTTAATCAATGTGATATGAAAACACTTCTCGAGCGTTTGTAAATATTTGTTTATTGTCGCATTGTGTATACCCAGCGTATTCGACAATTCATGCTTGTTCACCTGGCTGCCAATCTGATCGGCAGTGACTGCCATCAGGTTGAAAAACTCAAGTTCGTTTTTTATTCCCGACTCCAATACATCCCGCTTCACATATGAATCGCGAAGCTCCATTAATTTTTCCTGTTTCACCACCGGGTTATTTTCCAGAACGACAGCCGGGTATCCACCATAGATCAAATAGTTATCAAAGTAGTTATAGATATCAACTTGTTTTAGTGATATGTAGTCTTGCCGGTCTTTTATGCGCTTAACTTCTTCGGATAAATCTTCTCTATCATTAAATTCCAGATATTCCAAAAAATTCAGTGATTTCAGGTTAAATATCTTTTTGCGGCCGGCAAGTGAGTCCTTGAATTTTGAATCGATGTAAAAGGCGCTGCTGCCAGTAGCTATTATTTTAAGATTTTCGAGATAGGTATCATATAGGTATTTTAGAAATCCTGATGGATCATTCATGTATTGAATCTCATCGATCAGAAGGAAAATACGGTCTTTGCGTTTACTTTCCGGATCAAGGGAATTTGCAGGTTTGTCGGTGAAACGGAATATATTTTCCGGCTCCTTGTTGGTTTCCTGAAGTATCTTAATATTTTCCAGGGTCAGATAATATACCTTGTAACCGGCTTCTTTCATTTCACTGAATAACTCCCTAAGCAAGGTGGTTTTTCCCACCTGCCTTGCTCCGGTAATTATGGTGTATTCTTTTTTCTGTATATGATCCCAGATGGCTTTATGAATATGCCTTGGTTTGTAGTTCATTGCTGTCAAAAATTTAACACAAATATAGTTATTATTTACAGTCAATTGTAAAAAATATCCGATATTTTTGATAGTATACTATAAAAAATATCCAAAAACGAATTTAACAATCACTTACTTAAAGATAATCAATAAATTATAAACAAGAAATGATCAGTTGAAGTAGTATTATCTTTTTATTCTAATCGAAAACTAAAGGTTTTCTTAATGCTTTCCTGGTTTTGGGCCAGGATCAGATAATAGGGTATAAGAATCCCCAGGGCTATCAGAGCAGCAAATCCTTCGCTGCTTACCAGTTGGAGTGAAATGATCAAAGTGGCAAGAAACAGTAAAAATGGCAGAAAATAACCTATTAACACGGCTCTTGCGCCGAGTGAGCGTTCCATTAAGATCTCCACCCGTTCACCTTCACGGTATTCTTTATGTGGCGGTTTAGGCACTTCAACGATCTTCTCTTCCATTTCGGCGACATTACACATACCCTTAACATGGCAATTGGCACATGCCGATTGGTTGAGGATCTTTACTTCTACCTTGTTATTCTTAACATTAACAATGGTTCCAGGGTGGCGTATGGTATCTCTGTTGTTCATCTGTTTTGCCGTTAGTCGGTTACGTTTCGATAACGAGATGGTTAGAGGGTTGTTTTAGCAACGGGCAGGATTTTTCCGTTAAAATATTTATTGCCTTCCATGGCAAAGTATTGAATGTAATTGGCTATGCTTTCGGCATCCAAATCCGATTGCAAACCCGGAAAGGCTTCCTCAAGCATTTCGGTATTCACCGCTCCCAGCGCAAGACAGTTTACTGCAATATCGCGATCTTTGAACTCCTCTGCAAGCGCTTCGCTTAAAACCGCTACCGCAGCCTTACTGGCACTGTATAGCGACAGCCCTGAGAACTTCTGGCTTCCCTGGTATCCCCCCATGCTACTGATATTCACAATGTGTGCATTTTTAACAAAATGTGGAAGCAACATCTGTATCATCCGGAAAGCGCTTTTAACATTGGTATCGAAGATCTCATTGTATTCCAGATCGCTAAACTCCTCAAAAGGTTTGTTGAACAGTTTTCCGGCGTTATTTATGAGTATATCCACTTCATTAAATACCTTTAATATATCAGGTAGTAAATGGCTACGATATTCCTGATAGTTCAGGTCGAACTCAAGCGGGATCACTTTGGCTCCCGTTTTCATACCCTTACATTCTTCCATGAGTTTTTTCAGGTAGCTCAAATTCCTTGAAATAGCAATAATGGTATGATCGCCTCCCCGGCAAAAGGCCTTAACGATCTCAAAACCGATACCTCGACTGGCTCCAGTAATAATAATATTCATAATCGCTTCTTTATGTTTCCCTAATGCAAAACAATAACCCCCGGTATTGCATCCTGATCGATCCTTATACGATCAATCACCCCCCTGAAAAGGAGCGTGAAAATAATCAAAAATTGACATTGTTCCAAATGATTATTATCAATATTATTTGGAAATCGCGTTTGAAAAGGCGCAGATGAGTTATTAAATACTACAGGTAGTCCAATGAACCCTGATCCACTTTAACGAATGGAGCAATGGCCCGCTCATAGATCCCATGTATATAGGCTATTGCCATGCCATAATTGGTAACCGGAACTCCTGCATCTATAGCCGGTTTAAGCCGATTGATCAATTGCTTACGGGTGATAACGCAACCACCACATTGAATTACTATGGCATAATCGCGAATGTCGCGCGGAAGGTCATTCAATCCTGAAACCACTTCATATTGAAGTTCTTTACCGGTAAAATTACTAATCCAGCGGGGTATTTTTATCCGCCCGATATCGTCGCATGACACATGATGGGTACACGATTCAAGGATCAATAAGCGATCGCTATCCTGAAGGTTTGAAATATGAGGGGTTCCTTTAATATAATGTTCAAAGTCACCCTTATGGCGGGCCAGCACAATGCTAAAGCTGGTTAATGGAATATCGTCAGGCACCGAAGCAGAGACTTTAAGAAATGCCTGGCTGTCGGTAATTACCAAATCTGGTTTGGGATTCATTTTGCGGATGTAAGTATCCAACTCTCTTTCCTTTACTACAATGGCAATGCTATCGTTATCGAGAATATCGCGGATGGTCATTACTTGCGGTAATATCAGGCGACCTTCCGGCGCTTCAATATCAATAGGCGCTACCAGTAATACCACATCACCATACGAAAGCACATCACCAATCAGGGAGCGTCTCTTATATGCTGTTTCGGGCATGTTTCTCCGAATAGCCCTTACCAGGAGGTCAGCTGTGTCATCGCTTGGAACACTAAAATCGATTATTTCAACGTCAAAATCTGTTTCTATTTTGATCTTTTGATCGGGGTCGACCGGCTCCAAATCAGCTTTGTTATGGATGATGAAATATGGTGTGGAGAATTCCTTAAACTGGTTGATCAATTTATGTTCCGGTTCACCAAAGGTATTTTGGGTAATAACCAGGATGGCCATATCGATGGTCTTAAGTGCGCCAATCGATTTACCCACGCGCTTTTGACCCAGCTCGCCAATATCATCAATTCCGGCAGTATCAACCAGGATAACCGGTCCGAGGCCCGGTATCTCCATCGACTTTTTTACCGGATCGGTAGTGGTTCCTGCATGATCCGATACAATGGCTATTTCCTGCTGTGCCAGCACGTTAATAATGGAACTTTTCCCATTGTTCCGCCTGCCAAAAATCCCTATATGTGGTTTTGATTCTTTTCCTTTTGCCATGATCACTTGCCTTCGTCCATCAAATCGTTGATGGAATAGCCACCCTTGAGTAAATTACCGGGCTTGAGAATTTTTTCCAGTTTTTCGGCATCAATCACATTTAGTGCTCTATTTGCCTGGTAGATATCCTCCCCTTTCTCTTTCATCCGCTTTGCCAAACGGGCAGCTTCGTTGTACCCAATATACGGACTAAGGGCGGTGGTTATTGCCGGACTGCGGAGTAATTTTTCCATTCCACGCTGCGGATGAATTACCAATCCATGAAATAGCTTATCGCTTAAGGTTTTGTCGATGCCGATAAGCAGCTTCAAACTATCGAGCATAGCATGACCCAACGTGGGTAAATAAGCATTAAGCTCAAGGCAACCCTGACCTGCCAGGGATGAAATCAATTGATCGTTGCTGTAGACTTTATGAACAGCACTGATCACATATTCCGGGATAACCGGATTTACCTTGCCCGGCATAATAGAACTGCCCACCTGCTGTTGAGGGAGTTCAACCTCAGGATTTTCCAGCACATCGGCTGCCAGCAGGCGCAGGTCATTTACTATTTTCTCCACATTCACTGCATGGGCCTTAAGGATCGCATGAACTTCCACAAAAGAATCTACATTAGCCGTGGCATCCGGCAGATTTTCACTGCGGGTAACGGGCAGGCCGGTAAGTTTTTGCAGCGTAGGCACCACTTCCATTACATAATAACGCGGAACAGCCAGCGAGGTTCCTATAGCACTGCCACCAAGGTTTACCACCTTAATTCTCTCAAAACACTTGGAAACCCTCCACCAGTCGCGCGACAAAGCTTCGCTGTATGTGCTGAACAACTTCCCGTACGACGAAGGAACAGCTTGTTGCATTTGAGTATATCCGGCCCGTAAATGGTTGCGGTGCTTGGTTTCATAGCCCTCTACTTTATCCCTTAGCTTATTGATATGAGCCTCGAGATTTTCCAATTCGATAATAACTGCCAGCTTTAGTGATGTTGGGATGACATCATTAGTCGACTGATATATATTGGCATGCTCAATGGGGTCGATTATGGTATAGGTCCCTGGAGAATGACCTAATTTTCGAAGAGCTGCATTGGAAATAATCTCATTGATATTCATGTTGATGCTGGTCCCTGCTCCCCCATTGATGGCCGGAACTATGAATTGGTCGAAATAAATGCCCTGACCTACCTCATTGCCCGTTTCAATTAAGGCCTCAATGATATCATCGGGCATAAGCATTACAGGACTTCTGTCCAATCCCACTTTCGTAGCAATAGCCTGTTTGAAATTTTGATAGGTCTTGTAGCAGGCCTCCTTTACCTTACCCACAGCCTTATACCATTCCAGGTGAAAACGGGTGTTATCAGGGAAATTTTCCGAAGCACGAAGAGCATGAATACCATAAAGCGCCTCTGCGGGGATATGTTTCTCGCCTAAATAATCCGATTCAATTCGCATAACGTGTAATTTATCCAAGCGAACATACGTGTTTTTCAATTAATAAGCATAATTGACAGCGCAAAATTCTCGCGGTATTTAATCAACACTTGAAATTAATTCATGCCAGTTGAAAATTATTGCTTATTACTTGCTGCAAAACTCGGAGATCAATTGATGAACACTTAATATCTTAGCTAATTCAGGAATCAGGCCCGGTTTATTTTTAAGCTCTTTGTTGGTGCATATATGATCGGAATGCATCAACTGATTGTTATTGATCCAGTACCACTCAATATAATTGGTGACAAGCAGATTATCATATTGATCTATTTCTTCGAGCTTCTCCCTTTGGTAAAGCAGGTTCAAATTTTTGCCAACTCCTTTGGCAATAACATGCCCTGTAGTTTCCCCATCGCGTTTTATGAGCAAATGGGCAAACTTATCTTCCTCAACCTGATCATTCGGTTCAACCTGAAGTTCTTTATCAACCTCAGTGGCAATTGTCTGAATAAGCTTCAATAGCTTTTCATTTACCCTTTCTAGTGACCCGTTGTTCAAATAATAATCTTGCAGAGCCGATATAAGTCTGTTAAACTCTTCCATAGCAGCTTAGATGTCACTAAATTAAGAATTTTACCCCAATATCGATCACATCAATGCTAATTTTTTTTAACATTTCAATTTCCCGACACCAAAACAAATAAACACATTTTCAATCAACCGCAGATAATTCTAGGATGAATTTATTAACAAATTTTAACTAATGTTCTTCCCAATATACTAATCAATTCTATTGCCACCTTTTAGCATCCACTTAATTTTGTATTAATATAAAAACCAAAAGAAAGGAAATTAGAATTTATGATGAATACCAATGTATTGAAAAAAACCAGGTGGATCATGGTCGCTGTGTTATTGCTATCTTTTACAGGGTTGAATGCCCAGATACAAAGGCCGCAGATGCAGCGTAAAGCACCAACAAAAGATGTATCCGAAGAGCAACTGCAAACTTTTGCAAAAGTAGCTTCAGAAGTACAAAAGATACAGCGCTCTTCACAGGCCAATATGCGTAAGGTCATAACTGATGAAGGCCTTGATATGAAGACCTTTTCGAAAATCTCCCGTGCCCAGCGCTCATCCGATTCAACAAACAACGATTTTTCCAAAGCCCAAATGGCGAAATTCCGTAAAGCGCAAGCTGAACTTATGGAAAAGCAGAAAGAGGTACGCCAAAAGATTTATAAAAAGATCGAAGAAGAAGGCATGAATCTGCAGGAATACAAGCAAATTGCCAGAAGCATTCAAAACAACCCAGAGTTGAAGAAGAAATTCCGTAAAATGCAGCAGAATCCAGGTAATAAATAATATTTATAAGTAATTTTTTCATGGTTTGAAAAAAGAGGCCTTTCGCCCTAGTGGTGGAAGGCCTTTTCTTTTGGTAGAAGAAAGAAAACAGAAGGCAGAAAATAGATGCATTAGTAAGCGGGAAGCATGGAAGAATCATTGCCTGACGGGTTACCAGCCATCGTGGAAAACGGGAAGACTAAGGTGCAATAGTCTTATATCAAAAACGGCCCTTCATTTATGAAATGAAAGGCCGTTTAAATCAAGGATTATTTGGAAAACTTAGAGGTTCGGATGAATTCTATTTCACATTGATCCGTTTATTATAAGTTTCTCCTTTTACTGTGATCTTTAGCATATAAACACCTGAATCGAAGTTACTCACGTCGATGCGCCGGGTGTTTGCGTTGATCATTTTTACCAGCTGACCAAATTGATTATACACCTCAATGCGCTCCACTTCGATGGCGCTGTTCACATTCACATAGTTGGTGGCAGGATTGGGATATACATTGATATCAGCTTGTGCAGAAGCATCGAGACTTACAATGGCGTATTCGCCATCTTTTTCGGGGAATTGCTGTTGGTTTATGGCATCGCCATAAGGATCCTTGAGCGTGTAAGATACTTCCGCCTCCTTGCTGCTAGCTGCATCCCAAACCTTGATCGTCATGGCATTTCCGGCCTGGTATCCGCTACCGCCGGCAAGTGTGGAGAAAACCGGAATGGCGTTTTCAAAGGTATTACCACCTTCGAAAACGGTTGAGCCAACCAGGGTACCGTGATCATAAACGGCAATTTCATCACCTTGGTTAAGCATGCGACCGGGTTCAACGTAAACGGTAAATACCGGATCGGCAGGATTACCACCGTTAAAGGCAAAATATTGCGGCTTGGCATTTCGGGTAGCAACCGGTTGCGATTTACCTACCGGAATATTGTAAACCAGTTCACCATCATTAAACATTTTAATCAGGTATCCCTCGCCGGGTGTAGCATCACCAATGTTATTGATCCAGTTTGGGCCTATCTTCTTCACCATGTTACCATCGGAATCGCGGATGAAATCAAGGTCATCACTAATAATGCTTTCAAATGCCATCAAGGCATCGATGGGTTCTTCGGGAAGATAGCTTACAAACTGGTATCCGGAGGTAAGACCAATTGGCGTTAGCGGATCTATGGGCTCGCCGCTCATGATAAATGAATCGTCGGCATACATCTTAAAGAGGTATCCCTCGGTGGTGATCCAATCGCCAATACCGTTTACCCATTCAGGCCCGATTTTTTGCACCATAGCTCCATCGCTGTTTCGCACAAAATCGAGATTATCATTCAAAACATCTTCCAATACCACCATCATATCCGGTTCTTCAAGAATGAGGCGGGATGATGCAAACTGATAACCAAAGTTCAGATCGATCATTTGTACCTGGGTGAGATTGGTATTGAGCCCGCCCGAGTAGCAGTACACTTGTCCATTGCGGCCACCAACGATCACTTCCATGGAACCGTCACCGGTAATGTCGGGAATAACTCCCAATCCATCCACAGGGGTTGATAAACTTACCGACTGTAGTTCTTCACCGGAGGTACCGTCGAGGAAATAGCAATAATTGTTGGAATATAAGGTACCGATAACCACATCGTTAATGCCGTCGCCGCTGATATCGCCAATACGTCTTACATTCCAGGCTTTATCGGCCAGTGATTGGAACCAAATATTCTCAGCTGTTTGCCCGTCGAGCACAACACCGTTCGAGCCGCTATAGGCGACGGTTACGTCATTAATACCATCGCTGTTTACATCATCCAGTATTTCGAACCTAAGGATTATGGTAAAGCCAAGAGCCGTTGATTCCAATTGACTGCCATTGGTTCCGTCGAGATAATAAATATTACCGCTAAAATCTCCGGCAACTACGTCTTTCATACCATCACCGTTAATATCCTCAAGTTCTTCAACCGCCCATACCGAGCTTGAGTTGGCTTGTTTGGACCATAATTGTGAGCCCGAGGAGCCATCAATACCATAAACAAATCCCTGGCTTTCATTGCTATTACTTGCTCCAGCAACAGCATCGGGGATACCGTCGCCGGTAACATCATGCATGGATTTAACGCCAAATACGGGACCACCGGCATTGTATTCCCAAATGGAGCTTCCGTCGGTACCATCGAGGCAATAAACTCGCTGTGGTCCTGTTCCATTGGAATCATCACCCGTAGCAGCCAAAACGTCTTTAATACCATCACCATTGTAATCGAACTCTACATCTACCTGGTAAACCCAGCCGCCGTCACCATATTCATGGGTGTCGTGCTTCCAGATAATTTCGCCGGTTAAACCGGAAAGCACAATTATTGAGCGGTCGCCCCATGCTGTACCGGCTACTACATCTTCATATCCATCACCATTCACATCTTCGATAGTAGTAAGGGCGTTTTGATGATATAAAGACCCGGAATAAATTTCGGTTGCCCACATCACATCGGCGAGGCCGTCGGAATTACCATTCAGGCAACGGATGTAATTATCCTCGGAGGCAATGATGGCTTCTTCAACATTATCTCCATTGATATCGGCTATATAGTGAATGGCTTTCACACTATTGTCATAACTGCCGGTAACCGTATAATTCCAGAGGGTTTCACCCATGGGATATTCCTCTATTACCCCGGTGCCGCTCAGCTCTACTTCATAAATGCTCTGATCAGGATCGTTACTTATAATTTCGGTTGTCGATTCAAATGGCCCTTCCGAACCGGGATGGAACCAAATACCCACCTGTGTGGTATCGAGCGAATAAAGCTGTATGGGAAAATCCACATTGGGATCGAGGTTGAAAGGCGCACCGCCGGTATTGATCTCAGAGATCTCAAGCATCTCATCACCATTATTGATGATAGTAAGGTTCCAGCGTACATTGGCACCAACACGGACATCGCCATAATTATGGGCGCTTTCGGGCACTAAAATATCCGGCCCACCACTCACAGCATTTCCCGTAAACTCAAGATCAACCGTAGGGTTCACCGGGTCGTTACTATTTATAGTACCAGTGGCATTCAATGAGCCGGTTTCTTCGGGTGCATAAATAATGGGGATCGTCGTATTTTCACCTGCCGGGATATTCACCGGGAAACTTACATCGGCTGTAAGCGGAACATCGGAAGGTGAAAAATCAACACCATCAACAACCAATTCGCCCGTACCGGTATTTTCCACATTCATATTCCAGGTTACCGTATTCCCAACGGTAACTGTTCCAAAATCATAACTGGTGACGGGCACATTAATAGCCGGTGTTCCGGTACCGCCCAGGTCGACTTTGTATAATTTACTGTCGTTGCTGTTGGGGCCATCCACATACCACAGGTAAGTGCCATCATACACAATGCCGGCCGGTTTGATGTTTTCAACCGGATGGCTTTCGAGTACATTACCGCTTTTATCGGTTTTGTAGATCATTTCGCCGTAATAATCCACAATCCAGAGGTTATCATCTTGAACGCAAATATCCCAGGTTTGCTCATCGGGCGCCTGGAACTGGCTCAAAATATTACCCGAGGCATCTATTTCATAAATGGTTCCGGGATCGGGGTAATAGGTTCCTACCCAAAAATTCCCATCATCATAAGCAATTCCCGACATGTAATGATCGGGGAGCTCAATGGTGGAAAGAATATCACCATTGTTAATATCGATCTCGGTAGCCTCGGATGGATCGCTGAATCCAATTTGGTTGATAATCCAGAGGTTATTCCCATTGTAGGTCATGCCATAAGAATCATCAATATCGGGATTGGAGAAGATCATCTCGTAACTCCCGTCGGCCGGGTCAACCCGGTAAAACTGATCACCGTCGGCGCCGTAAATGCCGTAATACAAGTATGTTCCGTCAAAAGCCAAGCCCGAAGCCTTACCCGGCACATCATAGGTTTGAACGATCGTCCAGTCTTTGCCGCCATCTGCCTTGGTGAGCAAAGAGCAACAAAACAGGATAACTGCCAATAAATAAATCTTTTTCATAGGGTTAGTATTTAGGTTAAACATTAAATTATGGCCTTTTACATATAATTCAATTTATTATGTTCATTACCAATAGAAAAATAACAGATCACCCCATAAATCAAGCAGCTTTCAAAGTTATGAAAAATTACAATGCATTCCCAATAATGAAGGGTTGTTGCTTGATATTCATTACCTAAATACCTGATTTGAAAACAGTATACCCTTATAATTTTTATCTTGAAAAAAACATGCCTGAAAATAATTAATACCTTTGCAGGTAAACCCGAATTGCTATGAAACAACGTAATTTCATATTCTTGCTCTTGCTATCCATCCTGCTCATCATATTTGTACTTCAGAACACCAAGCCGGTGGAAATAAACCTGTTTTTCTGGCACATAAGTGCATCGAGAGCCTTGGTGCTATTTGTATCCATAGTGTTTGGAGCGCTTCTCAGTTACTTGTTTTCATTGGGGGCCTACCAGGAGCAACGTCGAACCATGAAAAACCAAAAGAAAACCATTTCGAAACTGGAAACAGAGCGTGAAGAGTTGAAAAAGGAGGTGGAAGATCTTAAGCAATCGCAACATTCATCGGGCGGTAAGGAGCAGGCTTCCGGTGAGTAAGAGCTAACCACTAAGCGGCTTGGAAATAATAGCCCCTTCATACGTTTAACTGTATGCTCATACCCATGTAAAATAAGCATTTAGCTTTCATGTTACATGCTAACTAAAAAAGATACAAGTTTTAACCATCCCGGGCTTCGCCCGATTTTCGGAGTGCAAATTTAGTAGCAATGGGGCCGAATATTTCAAAAAATACACTGGTAGCTGTAATGGTCGTAAACACCACGTTACCGATATAATCGCCCATGGTTTTTCCGGCTTCATTAATCACTGGCCCTATGCCATGGAATTCGCTTTTAACAATAAGTGCCAGACCAATAGCCACACCCGCTTGGGACAGTATTCCAAAGCCCAGGTATTTTCTAATCTTGGGCTCCAGCCTTCCAAGGCTAGCCCCCACAAAGGCTCCTCCACCTAAGCCTAGTGTTCTGCCTACAATATAGAACAATCCGATTAATCCAAGGCTTGGAAGTTTTTCAATATGTAGATTGGCCCCGGCTATGGTAAAGAACAAGAGATAAAACAACGGAAGCATAAAACCGATCTCTTCCTCCTCAAACTTCTTAATGCGCTCACAATTGGGGTAATTCCCCAATACCAATCCAAATATCATATTGGAAAGTATCTCCGAAAGATTAGCCAATTCACTTATCCCGACAATAATAATTACAGCCCCAAAAGTTAAGGGCAATAGTTCATCTCTGAATCCTTTAAAACGGGTCAGCCAGATAAAAACCAAGCCAACGGCTCCACCGAGTAACACACTCAAACCAATTTCGCGGAAAGGCTCCAAAAATGAGGCCCAGAAGGCTCCATTCATTTCAACCCCATTACCACTGTGGCTTAATAAAAAGAGCGCTATGGGACTGAAAATTCCGAAGATGATAATCCCCAGGCCGTCATCTATCCCAACTACAGAATATAGCGTATGTGTAAGCGACCCCTGCGACCGGGTTTCATCGATAACCGCTATAGTTCCGGCAGGGGCACTAGCCGGCGCCAGGGCTCCGAAAATTATGGAAAGGGCTACATTGCCGGTGAGCACATACAACAGAAATGCCACTGCAAAAACCGCCAAAAACGACTCGGAAAGAGTAGTTACAATAATTCCTTTTCCATGAGCTTTCAATCTCTGAAGATTGACTTCCAATCCAATTTTAAAAGCCACAAAACCCAATACCATATGAGTAATAAATTCCATATTACCCAGGGTTTTTTCATTAAGGAAATTAAGCACCGATGGTCCCAAAATAATACCTGCCACCATGTAAGCAACAATGTTGGGCAGGTGGAGCTTTTTAGAGGTTTGTGAAACCAACAGGGGAATGAGCACCATAATGCCCACAATGAATAGTTTTGGAAATGATAAATCATCGAACCACGAAACCATATACAGCTTTTTTAATCCATTCTCATCAAATAATGCTGCCTTTCAGCTTCTTCCTTTTTACCGGGAAAAATATAAGCAGCCGCTTGGTTGATCGAGTCAAATAGCTGTTTGATCAGCTTTTTATCCTGCATCCAAAAATTCGTTTCAGCAAAAAGAACTGCAACTCTTTCACCATCCTGGCGCTCGAATAATCCGGTGGCATCTTTTATGCCAAAACCCAGAAAGCGATTGTTGAGCAATAATTGCCTGATGCCTTCCGACCCCGCAATATAGTTAATAAGCGCCTGATCGCTGCCCCAAATAGCAAAGGCCTTATCAAAATTATGATGACCCGTTTTGATGACTTTTTTACCCAATGCAACACTCAGTCGCAGGCGTGTATCCTTAGCCTGTACAACCGTGGGAGTTTTTTCACGGTCAACTTTAAATGGAAAATACACACCCGAAAACGGATTATGGATTCGAGAAGCACAAAAATGAATAACTCCATATTGATGCCGGCCTTGGATATTTATCCATTTTTCCTTGGCCCGGTAGATTGAGGCAACCCTATAGTTTAGTGAAGCATCGAGGTTATCGGACACCTCGCGAAGCAATGTTATATAATCGTCAAATATCATCGATTCTTTTCTGTATTATAGCGGTTAAATGTTTGTGCCATGAATATACTCATTTTGATCGAATTTAGCGACCTTTGGTTATAAGGATCCATTATTTTTGCCCGCAATTCATTTAAAGGCATAACAATACTAAGCCAATTAACGGGTTTAAAGAATATGAATAAATACAAGCACTTGTTTTTCGACCTCGACCGTACCTTATGGGATTTTGACAGAAACTCCACGGAAACTTTTAAGGAGCTATTTAATAAATACAGGCTGGATGAATCGGATTGCTGTAATTTTAATGAATTCCTTAATAATTATCGTGAGCACAACTTACGCCTGTGGGAGATGTATCGCAATGGGGACATCGAAAAAGATGTCTTGAGTGTGAAACGTTTTGAAATAGCCTTGGGTGATTTCGGGATAACGGACCCTGAATTGGTCAAAGCCTTCGCAAAAGAATACCTGGAATTAAGCCCATTGCAAACTCACTTGTTGCCACATACCCACGAAATCCTTACTTACCTGAAGCCTTATTATCATTTGCACATAATCACCAATGGATTTAAAGAAGTGCAGGATGTAAAGGTTAAAAAATCGGACCTGGAAAAATATTTTGAGCACATCATAACCTCCGAAGAAGCCGGTTACAAGAAGCCCGACATACGGATATTCGAATATACACTTGATAAAACAGGCGCCAATGCCGATGAATGTTTAATGATAGGTGACGATCCCGAGTCGGATATTGATGGCGCCCGTAATGCCGGCATAGACCAGGTACTGGTTAATCACAGCAATATTCAACATAACGGAGGCATTACTTATGTGATTGATTCATTAAAAGATTTGAAAAGTATTCTTTAGTCGAAGGTTGCGATGAGTGTTTCGCCTCCTTTAACTTTTTGGCCAATTTTAACCTCCACCTTGGCATCCAATGGTAAAAGCATATCGACCCGGGAGCCGAATTTAATGATCCCCAGTTCATGGCCTTGATGGGCTTTATCCTCTTCATGAGCGCTGCAAACGATTCGGCGTGCCACAGCGCCGGCGATTTGCCGAACAAGTACATTTTTCTCGTTCATACCCTCAACGAGTACTGAATTCATTTCATTTTCCATGGATGCTTTGGGGTGGTATGCAACCAGGTATTTTCCGGGGTGATATTTAATGTATTTTACTTTGCCGTTTATAGGGAACCAATTGATGTGTATATTGAAGATGGACATAAAAACAGAAATTTGCCTGCATTTCCCACCAGGGTATTCAGGATCGTCGGTTTCTTCTATTACAACAACCTTACCGTCTGCCGAGCTAATAATGTGGTTATCATCGTTGCCAAAATTTCTTACAGGAATTCGGAAAAACCGTACCACCAAAAACAAAAACACCACACTTACCCCATACACCACTCCATGAAAAGGTGTTTGCTTGGGGAAATACCAGTTTATTAACAGGTTTATGATCCCCACAATCACTAGCATGATAAATATGATCTTATGCCCTTCCTTGTGTATCTTCATTATTTATAATCCAATTAACAAAATATAAAAAAACGCAAACGGGGAGGCTAATATAACACTATCGAGCCTGTCGAGTATGCCTCCGTGGCCTGGTAACAAATCGCCCGAATCCTTGCAATTCTGGCTTCTTTTCAATTGTGATTCACTAAGGTCGCCCAGTGTGCCAAAGATAATTATCACAACTGCATAAGTCAACCACTGAATTAATGTGAAACTATCACAATAATTGTATAATACCCAAGCTGCCAGCAATCCCATTAAAGCGCCCCCAATGCTTCCCTCCCATGTTTTTTTGGGGGATAATCGCTCAAAAAACTTATGCTTTCCGATCGTAACGCCAATTATATAAGCAAAAGTATCATTTGTCCATAAAATTATAAAGAAGCCCAGCAAAATTTGATAGGAGTCACTGATTTGTGGCACTTTAAAAAAGAAATTTAGAAGTGCAAAAGGCAATACCACATATAAGAAACCCAGTATGGTGGCCCCTATGTTGGCAAAGGGTCTCTCCTTTTTCCGGTAAAGCTCGGCAATGAAAATGGAGAACAGGAACAATAAACCGGTCCATAGCCACATCATTGGTATCAGGTCGCTAACAGCCAGGGTAATGATCACATAATACAGAAGCCCAACAATAGCTCCCCACACTTTTTGAGGTTGAACATTACCATGGTGCATCATCTTATAAAACTCGAGCAATCCCAGCAGGGTGATCAAAAAAAACAACATTGCAAAAGCCACCGGGCTCAGGAGAATAGAGCCAACCACCAAACCCACATAACCAATCCCGGTAATAGTTCGCAATACAAGGTTATTCTTCACGCTCTGCCTGTTTTATGATTTGATTCGCTTTAAAAGCATGCTCAACATGGACATACAACTCTATTTCGCCGAATAAGTAAGCCGAGTCCTGTTTATTAACCGAAACACTTTCTATATTGTTTTCGGCTAATAATCCTTTGATTAGTTCCACCTTGTATTGTTGTGTGGAGGTGTATACTTTTGTCCAGTTTGAATCCAATGTTCTGCTGTTTGGTTTCACTTACCTTTATGAATAAATCAGGGAGGTAAGCCATTAAGCTTTTCCTCCCTATGAATTAAATCATTTGTGCCGGCATTGAAAAAAGACTATTTTTCAGAATCATCTCCCTCTTTATCCTTACCGGAAGGGGGATTACTTTTGGAGCTCTTTTTCCTGCCCTTTTTGTCGGATGTTTTGTCATCCTTTTCCTGTTTATTGTCCCGTGAAGCATGCTGCTCTTTCTGCTGCTGTTTTGCATCTTCTTTTTCCCGGGCTTTTTGCTGTTCTTCCTCTTGCTTTTTCTTTTCTATTTTATCTTTAACAATATCGGTAAGAGCAGGAGGGTCTTCATCACCTGCGCTTTCTTTGTCATTTTCTTTAGTATTTTCATCACCTTTAGCTTCAGCCTGCTCCTCTTCTTGCTTTTCGTATTCACTATCCTTCTCTTCCTTCTTCGGCTTTGATTTTTCTCCCAATTCACCTCCGTTACCAAGGTTTCCCGATGAGGTGGTTTTTTCTTCTATTTCTTTATCATCATAAGGGCGTTTACCGAAAATCTTCTCCAGATCTTCGCGGTAGATCACCTCTTTTTTCAACAGCATTTCAGCCAGGGTTTCCAGTTTATCATAATTATCGAGCAATAATTTCTTGGCACGTTGATAAGCACTTTCCACTAATTTACTGATCTCTTCGTCGATCACTTCAGCGGTGCGCTCACTATATGGTTTCTGGAAAGAATATTCCGAGCGGCCGGTTGAGTCGTAAAAGCTGATATTACCCAAGCGCTTGTTAAGGCCGAAATAAACAACCATCGCATAAGCTTGTTTGGTCACTTTCTCCAGGTCGTTAAGTGCGCCTGTAGAAATCCGGCCGAAGGTAATTTCCTCAGAGGCCCTACCGGCCAATGCGGCTGTCATTTCATCGTACATCTGGTCGAAGGTGGTGATCTGCCTTTCTTCGGGCAGGTACCAGGCAGCTCCTAATGCTTTGCCGCGTGGCACAATGGTCACCTTCACCAGGGGATGCGCATATTTCAGCAACCAGCTTACCGAGGCATGTCCTGACTCATGATAAGCAATGGTTCGTTTCTCTTTTTTCGAAATGATCTTGCTTCGTTTTTCAAGACCGGCCACAATCCGGTCGATGGCATCCATGAAGTCTTGCCGGTTGACCTTATCATGATTTTGCCGGGCACCGATCAAGGCAGCCTCGTTACATACGTTTGCAATATCGGCGCCGCTAAATCCGGGTGTTTGCCGGGCCAGAATATCAGTATTAACATCGTCGCCGATTTCCACGGGTTTCATATGCACCGCAAAAATCGCTTTACGCTCTTCAAGGTCAGGCAATTCAACGTGAATTTGACGGTCGAATCGTCCGGCCCGTAGCAATGCCCTGTCGAGAACATCAGCCCGGTTGGTTGCTGCCAGAATGATAACGCCGGTGTTACTTGAGAAGCCATCCATTTCCGAAAGAAGCTGGTTAAGGGTATTTTCCCGTTCATCATTGGCTCCCGTCATCATGTTCCGGCCTCTTGAACGGCCAATGGCGTCGATCTCATCGATGAAGATGATACAAGGCGCCTTTTCTTTGGCCTGCTTAAATAAATCACGAACACGCGAGGCACCAACACCAACAAACATCTCCACAAAATCGGAACCCGAAAGGGAGAAAAACGGTACCTGAGCTTCACCGGCAACGGCCCGTGCAAGCAAGGTTTTACCGGTTCCTGGAGGCCCAACCAGCAGTGCACCTTTGGGAATTTTACCACCGAGGCGTGTATATTTTTTGGGGGCTTTCAGGAATTCGACAATCTCCCGTATTTCAACCTTGGCTTCTTCGAGCCCGGCCACATCATTAAAGTCGATGTTTACCGATGTTTCCTTATCATAAAGCTGGGCTTTTGATTTGCCGATATTGAACAACTGGCCTCCACCGCCTGGCCCGCCACGGCTCATCATTCGCATGAGGAAAAACCAAATGGCTACCAGGATAATAATCGGGAGCAACCAACCGAGGATCTCACCTCCCCAGTTGCGCCGCCGTTCATTGTGGATATAAACAGGGTCTTGAAGATTCTGCTGGGCGTTTTCCACATCTTCCTTAAAGGTTTCATAAGATCCGAGAACGTAGTAATAATGAGGCCCTCCACCAGCACCAAAACCATCCTGGCGGACATCCTTGTGTTCTTCACGCTCAAGGGCCGAAGCAGTAAGATATATCTCAGCTTTTTCCTTATTAACAACAACTATCTTCTCTACCTCACCATTGGTGAGCATACTCTTTAATTCTCCCCAAGCAACTTCTTTTGTGCCGCCGCCCCAATTGAAGAACTGCATTCCAATAAATACAAGTGCCAATAGGGCATATATCCAATAAAAATTAAATTTACCCTTATTGTCCTTGCCTGAAGAACCGGATTGTTTTTCGTCTCCATTACCTTCAGATTTCTGGCCTTTAGCCTTATTTTGAATATCTCGTAAGTTCATTCGTTATATTCCGGTTTATTTTTTATTAAGAAAACTTAATTAGTCAGATGATGTGTAGCGTTCCATTTCAGCATCAGCCCACAATCCTTCCAAGTCATAGAAGCGGCGGGTTTGTTCCTGGAAAATATGCACAACCACATCTACAAAGTCGATAAGCACCCACTCGGCATTTTCAAAACCCTCCTTATGCCAGGGATCCATTCCAAGATTCTTTCCGGCTTCCTCTTCAACCGCATCGGCTATCGCTTCCACCTGAGTTTTTGAGGTGCCGTGACAGATGATAAAATAATCAGACACAGCATTAGCTACATTCGTCAAATCAAGTCTTACAATTTCTTTACCCTTCTTTTTCTGAATACCATTTACCAATGTTTCCGATAACATGCTTGAATCAGTACTGGTATTTGTTTTATCCATTTATGCCTTTTTCGTTAATCGAAGCAAAATTAATTAATTTTAACAATTGCGCCGGGATGGAGTTTTGTTCCGTCCAGGCGCTAATTGCATTATCCTAATTATTTTCCTTTTTATTTCACTTTATACCTTACAACACTTAAAACTATAAATGGTCGTATCTTATTTTAAGAATTTTTTAAATTAGGACGTTCTAAAGTGACCAATTTAATATAAAGTGAATTCGTTCCCATATTATTGCACGGTTGGAACAACTTTTATACCAATTTGTTTATGATTGAAAATGAGGTAAAATGGAGAAAACAGCCAACAATCAGTATAAAGAAACCCCGGTGATAAACCTCGATAAGGTTAAATCGACCAATGATTATGCATGGCAGCTTATTCGTGATAGCGATCCCCCGGAAGGGACCATAGTAAGCACTCATGAACAAACTGCCGGCAAAGGCTATGGCGCTAATCAATGGGAAAGCCAGGCGGGTATGAACATCACCTTAAGCCTGGTGCTATACCCTTATTTTCTCGAAGCCGACAGGCAATTCTATCTGAATAAGATCATCTCCCTGGCAATTGTTGATGTATTGAAAGATTATCTTCCGGCCGAAGAAATTAGTATAAAATGGCCGAATGACATTTATGCAGGAAACCTGAAAATAGCGGGTATATTGACCAAAAATGTCATAACCGGCTTTTATTTAAGCCAAACTGTTGCCGGAATAGGGTTAAATGTAAACCAGGAAACCTTTTACAGTGGCGCTCCCAATCCGGTATCCATGAAGAACCTGACAAACAAAAACATCAACTTGAAGCGATTGTTAACCAAATTGAAAGACTCTCTGCTTGCCCGTTACCGCCAAGCTAAAGAGGGTCATTTTAAGGTGATCGACCGCGATTATTGGGATAATCTTTTCCGGAAGACAGGTTATCACACTTTTCTTCAGGACAACCGGGAATTTGAAGCCAGAATTGCAGATATTAATCACATGGGGCAACTGATCCTTGAAAAACGTGACGGATCAGTTATTGCCGCAAATTTTAAGGAAGTAGAGTTTGTATTATGAACCCCTCAAATCTCCTGGAATTGACACGGTGTATCATGCTCGGGAACAAGCAGGGAAAATGGATCGGTCAATTTGGGTTATATTCATCATCTTGTTCCATCCTTAAATAACAATACACATTAACGCCGGGATTATTGCGGTTTAATATCAGCCTGTTCCAATTTCTCCACCATAATATTAACCAGGTTATTCAGGGGTCGCTCGGCCATCATCTTATACATCGGGCTCATTTCGGCGCTGATTACAATTTGAATGTTCGCGCTTTTTTCGCCGGCCTTATTAAGAAAACAGGCCATCGACATATCAAAAGGTATGCTCCCATCGGGTTGGATATTGATACGCGAATCGGGCTCTTTTGATTCGATTCGCAGGCTTAAACTACCAAGGTTTTTAACACTAAATGCACACTCTTCGGCTGTTGCGCTCCAACCTTCCACTTGCTCAGGCATTAATTGCTCATAATTCCGGAGGTCGGCCATAAAGGTATAAAGATCATGTAAGGGAACATTTACTCTTTTTTTCTCACTCGAGATCGTGGTCATAAATATTGGTTTTTATAATGAGCAACATAATCCGGCTAATTGTTCAATTAGCGCTATCTTCTCCAGGCTTCGGGGTTACTCCGCCATTCCATAAGGGAGGATATGTCGGATTCTTTAATAAAGCCCTTTTCCTGGGCTATTTGGATTAAAGTATTATAGTCGGTTAGGGTTTTCAACATGCAATTGCTTTCCTTAAAGCTCTGTATAGCCTTCTCAAGTCCATAGGTAAATATCGCGGCCATGCCCTTTACATAAAACCCCCCTTCACGAAGAGCATCCACTGCCGCCAAGCTGCTCTTGCCTGTTGAGATAAGATCCTCCACTACCACAACCGACTGTCCGGACTCCACCACACCTTCAATTTTATTTTGCAGGCCATGCTCTTTTTGCGAGGAACGCACATAAACAAAAGGCACTCCCAGATCCTGGGCAACCAATACTCCATGGGCAATAGCCCCGGTAGCAACCCCGGCTACCACATCCACATCGCCATATTCTTCATGAATAAGCTTGGTAAATTGCTGGCGGATAAATGTTCTAATCCGGGGATAAGAAAGGGTTTTCCGGTTGTCGCAATAAATGGGCGATCTTATGCCGGAGGTCCAGGTAAATGGATTAGCATTATCTAATTTTATTGCTTTAATTTGCAATAGATATTCTGCTGTTGCTTGAGCCGTATCTTTGTTAAAAATCATGAAAGCAAATGTATAAAGTTTTTTTATATAACAAACCAATTATTCTGGCACAAAGCCAAAAAGATATTAACAAGGGTTATGCAGATCACACTTATCGTGCCGACACCTTCCAGGATGTGAGTCATCATTATTTCCGTTTCGAACAGGACCGAAGCTTTCCTTACCTGGCCATGTACAGCGATAATCTCCAACAGTTAACCGATCATTTCTTTTCCCTTTTCGAATTTGTTAAGGCAGCCGGAGGAATTGTAAGAAGCGGCGAAAACAGCTATTTGTTTATCCACAGGCGTGGTAAATGGGATTTACCCAAAGGGAAAGTTGAACAAGGTGAAGATGTCCAATACGCTGCCATACGTGAAGTGGAAGAGGAAACCGGCGTGATTGCACCGGAGATCATTCGGGAGCTTCCATCAACCTTTCATATTTACCGGGTTAAGAATAAACGCATGTTAAAACGAACTTACTGGTACGAAATGTATGTTAAAACAGAGCAACCTTTAAAACCCCAGACTGTAGAAGAAATAAGCCAGGCTGTTTGGATGACACGGGATCAGGCATTGGCCTCATGCCAAAACACTTACTACTCACTGCAGGAGCTTATCAAAGGATACCTGAACGACGATTTATAAGGTTTAGCCATGGCAACAGCTTATATTTTTTCCCTATTTTTGTCAAAAACCCATAGGCATGAGTAAGATTGCAGTGTTTCCCGGTTCATTCGACCCGATCACCAAAGGACATGAATCCATTGTGAAACGGGCAGCGCCCCTGTTCGATGAGATCATAATTGCCATCGGAAAAAACACCAATAAACGGGAGTTCTTTTCCCTGGAGAAAAGGATCAAATGGATCGAGAAGGTCTTTAAAGATTTCCCCCATATCCGCGTGGAACAATATACCGGCCTGACCGTTGATTTTTGCAAACAGGTTGGCGCTACTTATATCCTGCGGGGATTAAGAACTTCGGCCGATTTTGAATATGAGCGCAGCATCGGGCAAACCAACAAAAAGATCTACCCGAAAATAGAAACCATTTTCCTGCTTACCACTCCTGAACATACCGCTATAAATTCCACTGTGGTGAGAGAAGTATTAAGCTACGGGGGAGATGTCAGTCAATTTATTCCCGATGGGATCAACCTGAAGGATTGATCATTGGGTTTTTCCGAATATACTGAAATTCACCTTTCCATAAAGGCGGTGTTGGATAAAATAAAGATGATTTGAAAAGTCGTGACTTTTGTCATGTTCTATAATAAGCCACCCGCCGGCCTTTAGCCAATTATTCTCAAAAACAAGCTCAGGAATTTGCTCCAGCTCTCGCATATCGTAAGGAGGATCGGCAAAAATGATGTCAAAATCCTGGTAAGCATAATTGAGGTAGCGGAAAACATTGGTTTTTTGGACTTTAAGATTTTCAAGGTCCAAGTCTTTAGCGGTTTTACGAATAAACCTGAAGCAAGCAAAATTCTGTTCAATGGCGACCACCTGTGAAGCTCCCCGGGATACAAATTCATAAGCGATATTTCCGGTACCTGCAAAAAGATCGAGCACTTCAAGGCCTTCAAAATCGAAATAATTGTTAAGTATATTAAAGAGGCCTTCCTTGGCCTGATCGGTGGTAGGTCGCACCCGCAGATTTTTGGGCGCCCTGATTAGCCGGCCTTTATGTTCTCCGCCTATAATCCGCACAAATTAACATTCAAAAGGTTATAATAATAATGATCGGGGATGCGATCGAATACATAGCTGTATTCAAAGGCTTCATTGCGATCAATAAAGGACACATTTCTCACATAGGTATAAATAGTTTCGAAAACCGGCGAGCGTCGTTCTATTTCCCCCATTAAAACCAGGCGAACATTTTCGGGATTAATAGAGAGTTGCTCCATGACAAATATCAGGAAATAGGTGAAATCTTCCTTGGTGCGATAGGCAAATGAATTGAAATATACCATCTTTTGATCCCTGAAACCCACCATATCGAAATGGTTGCTTCTTACATTGGCAAAGATGGTCTCAGGCAGATCCTGGTTTTTATATCGGATGATCAAGCTTTCGATGAGGGTGCTGGAAAAATGTGAAAAGTTGCATCGCGGAAAGAACGAAAACACCTTATCCCTTATCGCCGGAGGCAAAGCATATACGTTATAGGCTTCAAGATTGTTCAACTTATCGTATACTACCTGCTCATCGGCACGTAAATAATGATTGAATTTCAGGTATAAGTCTTTATCACCAGCTTCGAATAAGGGAAACGGAATAAGCGTTGCTTTACTATTCTCCAGTACCACATGTACCGATTCAAAAGGCTGAAGTAACCATTTACGGGCATACAAGATACCATCGATAAAATTAGCCTGGGCATCCGAAAGATTACTTGCCAGCACATGACCAGGACTAATGGGAAACTGAAACAATTCGAACGCCAGGTATTTATTGGTTTGAGAATTGAGCACACAAAAAGAAAATCCATCCAGCGCCAGCCGGATGGATAAACGGTATTGTTCGGTATTGTTTTTATCTAATGATTCGTCAACAAGACTTATCGAAGGCTTTACAAAATCAGCCATTGAATTTTTGCTTAGTGTTACTCCCAGTTACCGTCGGTAGAAGGTTCTTCCATAGAACCAAACTTCAGTCCCGGGTACCGTTCAATTTGTTCCTCGCCGGCAATAAGGTTACGAACCAATTGAGGGTTCATGCCTTTGAGGAATGTATTATAGTGTGCCTTGGCTTCAACAACGCTAACTTCCACACCACCCTTGGTAATGCGGTCGGCGCTTAACTCAAACTTTTCGCCTCCCGAAAATGGAATGTACCTAAGTGAATCAATTGTGTAACCTGTTCTGAATAATGAATCGGCTACATTGACATATCCTAAGGTATCTTTAATAGTTTTTGTAAAGGTGGTATCGGTAGGATCAGGAAGTACTTTAACAACAGGTATCTTACCGGTTTTCAAAAAATCAACCAATGTATCGAAACTACCCGTATATCGATTGTTGATTGACTTATACGTTCTTTCCGCCTGGCGGATATTTTTCAGTCGCTCAATCACACGCTTTTCCCTACTCATTCTTTCCTGTTTAAACTTAACAGGCGTCATGATGCTGTCAACCACGAGATAACCCAAAGCTACGATAGCAATGGCTAAAACAATCTGAATGATAATTTTTTTCATATTAGCGGCTCATTTTTGTTGCTGCAAATTTAAAATTTTTTCAAAACAAAAATATTACACCTTTGTTTTTTAGATATTTTCTGAATAATGCGGGGTTTAGCCGGTTGGTGAAGGCCGGAAGCACGTTTTAAACGCATTAATAAAACTTGATTTATATATTTGATTTTTGTTTCATTTAAGTATACAACAAGCATGGTTCTTGGCAAGGGCACTCAACAAAACATACCATGGGTTGTTGATTATGTATCTTAAATTACCTATAAAATCAAGAAGGTGTTGAAAATCATTTAAAAAAACAGATCATGGAAAACGGTTCATTTGCTCACGATGTGAAGAAAGGCTTATCAGCTTCACCAAAATACCTTCCCTCCAAGTATTTTTATGATGAAGAAGGTGACCGGCTGTTTCAGCAAATCATGGAGCTTGATGAATATTACCTCACCCAAAGCGAATACCAGATCATTGATCATCATAAAAACGATCTGCTCAGGCTTTTTCAGAATGGAAGCGCCGAATTTAGCCTTATTGAATTCGGAGCCGGCGACGGATTGAAATCGAAGATCTTACTTGATCATTTTTACACCCGCGAAACGCCTTTCCGGTATGTTCCCATTGATATTTCGCCCAACATTCTCGAGGAATTGGTTGATGATGTTAAATCGCAGTATGATGACCTGAAGATAGAAGCCAAACCACGCGATTACTTCGAAGCCCTGCAGGAAATGAACCAAAGCAGTAAAGCGCGCAAAGCTATCCTGTTCCTTGGCTCCAATATCGGGAATTTCCAATGGGACGAAGCGATTGCCTTCCTGAAAAAGCTTTCTAACAACATGCTCCCCGATGATCTTTTGCTTATCGGTTTCGACCTGAAAAAAAATCCCGAGATCATCATTAATGCCTATAACGACAACAAAAAGGTAACCCGCGAATTCAACCTGAACCTGCTCAACCGGATTAACCGCGAACTGGGTGGTAATTTTGTGATTGATGATTTTAAGCATTATCCGCTTTACGATCCCGAAACCGGCAAAGCTAAAAGCTACCTGGTAAGCACTAAAGAGCAAGAAGTATACATCGATGCTGTAAAAGAACGTTTTTATTTTAAAGCATGGGAACCGGTGTTTATGGAAATAAGCCAAAAATATGATCTGAAAGACATTGAAGACTTGGCCAATAAGTCCGGTTTTGAAGTCACTAAAAATTTCTTCGACCAAAACGGCTGGTTTGTTGATTCGATATGGCGGTTGAAGCAAGAATAAATGTTTAGTCTTAATCAAGAATGATAATCAAATAGTTACAAGGTTTTTATTGTATCATAATCAAATTATAATTACTTTTGTATAACATTGTGTAATGTTGTACAAGGTTATAATATATGGAAAAATTTTATTCAATAGGCGAAGCTGCCGAATTATTGGGCGTTAGCAAAGAGACTTTAAGACGATGGGATAAATCGGGAAAATTTGAAAGCGTAAGGCATCCCATAAACAATTACCGTGTTTATCCTGAAAATAAGCTTCTTTCGCTGGTGGAAGAATTTCAATTGGAAATACCATATAAAACCGAGAAATGGCCAAAAGAAGATGCTTACTTTATGACGGCGTTTGGCAAGCTTTATAATCTTGATGTTCGCAAATTTTTTAACCTTCTCGAAGATCAATCCGTTGACCTGATATTTGCCGATCCTCCATATAACATTAAGAAAGCTGAGTGGGATACGTTCGCTTCCCAAAAGGAATATGTGGATTGGAGCTTGGAATGGATCAAAGAAGCACATCGTGTACTCAAACCAACCGGGTCGCTTTTCATTTGTGGTTTTTCTGAAATCCTTGCCGACTTAAAATGGGCGGCAGCGCCTTTATTTAAAGGTTGTAAATGGCTTGTTTGGTTTTATCGCAACAAGGCTAACCTGGGCAATGACTGGGGTCGCTCCCATGAGAGCATCTTGCATTTTAGAAAAAGCAAGAATTTTGTTTTCAATATCGATGAAGTACGAATTCCTTATAATCAACATACCTTGAAATATCCCAGGCGCACCCAGGCCGAAACATCCCAATATGCAAAGGCGAATAGTAAAAAGGAATATATCTGGGAACCGAATCCCCGTGGAGCCAAGCCAAAAGATGTATTTGAAATCCCTACGCTTTCAAATGGTTCATGGGAAAAAACGAAACATACCACTCAGAAGCCCGTGGAATTGCTCCGCAGGGTTATACTTTCATCATCAAATAGCAAAAGCCTGGTAGTTGATCCTTTTGGAGGATCGGGAACAACATATGCCGTTGCTGAAGCCTACGAGAGGGAATGGATAGGCACTGAACTGGAAGAAGAATACTGCAAAATTATTAAAAGCAGACTAAGCGATAGAGAGCACCTTCGGCGCATTGCCAGCATGAGGGATGAAATGGAAGCACAGAAAAGGAGGATACAGTTAAGAGGATAGCTTTTCCCAAACATCATGAAACAATAATTCTGAAAAGGGTTTCATAAAGCGTGAATAGGGTTCCTTCCGGGCCTTAGGAGGTAAATCCAAATAATAGACACCTTCCAGTTTAGTCAGAAACTTGGTATATACCATAAAAAGACCGGAAACAAGGGTAAAACTTATATTGTCAGCACCTTTTCGTTGAACATCATTCAGAAATATCCCAATATATTTTTGTGAATGACCGACAAACTGCTCAAGCAACATCTTATCAATAAAGATCTTACCCATGCGATCTTTAGAGGTCGTTTTAGCCGATAGCACTATCTCATTTTCATCCAATGAAGAACTGTTTGAACGCACTTCATGATAAGGTGATAAGATCAGATCGTTTTCGCATTTATAAATTTTCGTTCCCTCATCTGTTTCATAGGGAATACTTAAAACTATTCCTTTATTGGTTATTCCAAGGGCATTGAAAATACTTTTAATCAACTCTTCAAATCGGTTTCCAACGTGTTTTCTTGCACTATTTGGTTCCACAAGTAAATCCAGCCCTGCACCAATGGATTGCTGAATGGTGTAAATAACTCTATCTGCTATATTCTTATCTTCCTGACTGAAATCCCTATGCTCATTTTTCAATATTGAAATATTTTGTTCAAAATGCTGATATGCTTTCATAAACTCATCAGCTTCAAATAAAATCAAGCTCTTGTTGATAGGTCTTACATATTTAAGCGTGCCGGCTATTTCCGATGAATATAGAATATGGTCATTTTTAACTTTCTTATGGCTCAAAATATTCGGCAAGTAATTCAATACCTTAATAGTGAGTTCTTTAAATTCTTCCAGGGTAGCTTTTGATTCCATTAATTCATCGGCAAGACTCTTCATAATTCTTGATTTTTAAGTCAAGCTAAAATAGGTAGAATTTTTCAACTTCTGAAAAACATTTACTGCTATAACCAAACCGCTATGCAGTTTTTGTATGTTGTCTTCCCTATATCAATCCCGCAGTGATTGGATTATTAGTTTCGCATTGCCTCAACCATTTACATAGACTGGCTTTAAATAATGAAATCCATTGATCGCAAGCGGGAATTTTTGTATCTTTTTCGAAATTATTAAACCTATTGATAAACCAAAAACATAAGGCTATGCAAACGTACATCTTATTAACCAAGCTATCACCTGAATTAAGCCGCCAGATGAAAGACCGTGCCAAGATCGGCCGGAGCTGGCTGGACCAGGTGAAGGAAAAATGCCCTGAGGTTAAATTCATTGCCCATTATGCCATTTTGGGCCAATATGATTTCCTCGACATATACGAAGCCCCGGATGATGAAATGGCCACGAAAGTCTCCATGATCAGCCAGGCCAATGGCGCATTCCAGGCCGAAAGCCTCTCGGCTATACCATACAAACGCTTCCTGGAATTGATTGAGGATATATAGTCATACATATTGATTTGGTGCACTTTGCAATGTAGAAGTAAGGACTTGCCCATGATGGAACAGGATCAGGAATAGTTGAATGATTGAATGGATGATGGGTAAATGTGTAATTGGTTTATTTGTTAATTAGGTAATTAGCAGAGCCATTAATTCTCAATTAACTGCTTATCTATCAATTACATTAATCCTGTGTTAACATTTTATAATCCGGAATGGATTCCAGGAAAGTGTATTGATTGTTTTCCCAGTCAACTTTACAGCAGTAATGTGTCATTCCATTGGTGATGACCAGGTAGCGCACTTTCAGGGTCATGTTGTAATTCACGATCTGATCGAAAGTGGATTGTGTGATGGTTACCTGTGGCGCTTTACATTCTACGATCAGCAATGGATTACCCGAACGTGAATGAGCAACAATATCGGCACGCTTCTGTAGCCGGTATAACTTAAGCTGCTTTTCAACAGCCAGAAGACTGGAAGGATACTGCCGTTCATGTACGAGATATTGAATAAAGTGCTGCCTGACCCATTCTTCGGGAGTTAAGACTATATATTTTTTGCGCAAAGGATCGTATATCTCTTTCCGGCTATTTATTTCGCGTAACCTGAAATCATATGCGGGCAAATTGAGCTTGATCATATCCATGATGTAACCAAAACGGCTAAAGTATAAATTATCAACTAAAAACCCCTAATTTTGCAAAGGAATCGATAACCGCATTTTGCCTATGATCACAAAATCAGAGATTGTAAAAAACTGGCTTCCCCGATACACCGGGACTGAATTGGAAGAATTCGGCGAATATATTTTGCTAACCAATTTCAATCACTATCTTGAATTGTTTGCCCAGTGGCATAATGTTACGATTAAGGGGAAAAACAGGGTGATGCCCAACGCCACTGCCGATAACATCACCATTATCAATTTCGGCATGGGCAGCGCCAATGCGGCAACCGTTATGGATTTGCTGAGTGCAAAACAGCCCAAAGCATGCTTATTTTTGGGAAAATGCGGCGGCTTAAAGCAAAAAAACAGCCTGGGCGATTTAATCCTCCCTATTGCAGCTATTCGTGGTGAAGGAACTTCGGATGATTATTTTCCCATTACCGTACCGGCGCTGCCGGCCTTTAATCTTCAAAAAGCCATTTCCACCACCATCAGGGAACATGGAAGGGATTACTGGACCGGCACGGTATATACTACCAACCGGCGGGTATGGGAACACGACGAAAGTTTTAAAGAAGATTTGCGCATCTCCCGGGCCATGGCCATTGATTTGGAAACTGCCACCTTGTTTATGGTAGGCTTTGCCAACCATATACCCACAGGAGCTTTGCTGCTGGTCTCGGATCAACCCATGATTTCATCGGGTGTTAAAACCGATAAAAGCGACCGCATGGTTACCGAACAATTTGTGGAGGAACACCTTCAAATCGGTATCGATTCCTTAAAACAACTCCTCAATAACGGATTAACCGTTAGGCACCTACGTTTCGACTATAACGAGTAAATTTTATGGCAAGCAAGAACACATACCTCGATATACTCAAGGAACTCAAAAACAAGATCTATTATCCGGTTTACCTGCTACACGGGGAAGAACCGTTTTTCATTGATCAAATAGCCGATTACATCGAAGATCATATACTGGATGAATCGGAGCGCGATTTCAACCAGACTATCGTTTACGGAAAAGATATCGACGGCCCTACTATTGTTAGCTACGCCCGTCAATATCCCATGGGGGCCAATTATAATGTTTTAATCGTAAAGGAAGCCCAGGATGTTAAGGATTTAGGGGAATCACTGGATAAGTACCTGGCCAATCCTGTTAAGACCACCATTCTTGTACTTGTTCATAAACACAAAAAGATCGATGGCCGCACCAAGATCATCAAGGATGTACAAAAGCATGGGGTTGTTTACGAATCGAAAAAGATGTACGATAAC
The DNA here is from genome assembly GCA_021740045.1 of Bacteroidales bacterium. Lineage (GTDB taxonomy): Bacteria > Bacteroidota > Bacteroidia > Bacteroidales > JAIPAP01 > JAIPAP01. The sequence continues at coordinate 2,899 of JAIPAP010000001.1, read as the reverse complement.
CAAATTCCCGACTGGATTGCCGGCTATGTGCGGCAAAAAGGTTATCGCATCACCCCTAAAGCCGGTGTATTGTTAACGGAATTTTTGGGAGCCGATCTGCAAAAAATAACCAATGAGATCGGTAAGATGATCATTAATCTGCCGGCCGGCTCGGAGATCACCGACGCTATTATTGCTGAAAACATCGGGGTGAGCAAGGATTTTAATGTGTTTGAGTTGCAAAAAATGCTGGGCTATAAAGATGTTTATAAAGCCAACCGCATTGTAAACTATTTTGCAGCCAATCCCAAGGAAAACCCGGTACCAAAGATCACGGCCATATTGTACCAATTCTTTACCAAGGTTTTGATATTACAGCAGTTGAAGGCGAAAACAGGCAAGGAAGCCGCAGCAGCCCTGGGTGTTCATCCTTTTTTCCTGAAAGATTACCAAACCGCTGCCCGGAATTATAAGACTGATAAGCTACAGCGCATTATCGGCTATTTGCGCGAATATGACATGAAATCCAAAGGGGTTAACAACGCCTCGGTTCCCGATGGAGAATTGATGAAGGAGTTGGTGTTCAAGATTTTGCATTAATCCGTATCCTGATATCTGCTAGAAACCTTGGGCGCATTATAGATCTCTTCGATCAAATGCTTATATCTTTCATGAATAACCCTCCGCCTCACTTTCAGTGTTGGTGAAAACTCTCCGCCAGCCACGCTCCAGTTATCGGCCAGCAGTTCAAAGCGCTTCACCTGTTCCGTTTTATCCAATGAGGCATTGATCTGTTTGATCTCCCTGGCAATCCGCTTGATCACCCGTGGATCGCGGATAGTCTCTTCATCCGACTCATAGGTATAGCCTTTCACCTCAAACCATGAGCGGAGGTGTTCAAAATCCGGGATGATGAGCGCCGCGGCAAAATTGCGGTTCTCCCCTATAATCATAATATGCTCGATAAACTCGGATAATTTGAAACGATTCTCTAATACCTGCGGGGCAATGTATTTTCCACCTGAAGTTTTAAAGATCTCTTTTTTACGGTCGGTGATTTTAAGGTATTGACCGTTTTCCAGGTGACCGATGTCGCCAGTGTGAAACCAGCCTTCTTCATCGATCACTTTGCGGGTACGCTCAGGCTGCCTGTAATAGCCCTTCATCAGGTTGGGTCCACGAGTCAAAATCTCATTATCATTGGCGATCTTGACCTCCACTCCCGGAAGGACTTTTCCAACGGTGCCGAACTTGACCCCTCCGGGTAAGAAGTTAGCCACACTGATCACCGGTGAAGTTTCGGTGAGTCCGTAACCTTCCATAACCTTGATACCTGCAGCCCAAAAGACACGAGCCAGCCTTGGCTGCAATGTAGCTCCACCCGAAACAATAACCTCCAGCCTGCCGCCCAAGCCTTTGCGCCATTTACTGTATACCAGCCGGTCGGCTATCTTCAGTTGAAATTTATAGAACAAAGATTTGTTTTCCAATTTATAACGATACCCCAAATTAACCGCCCAGAAAAACAACCGGCGTTTCAGGCCTTTTAGATCGCGGCCGGCAGCAATAATCTTATTAAACGATTTCTCTATCACCCGGGGAACGGCACAGAAGATCTCCGGCCTCACCTCTTTGATGGATTCACCAAGGGTATCGATATCATTTACATAATGCACTTCTATGCCCACATTCTGATACATATAATTCAACATGCGTTCATACACATGACAAAGGGGCAGAAAACTCAAGGCCACCGAAACCATATTGGTTCTGATGATATCGGAAACCGCAAAAAAGTTACTGATAAAATTATGATGTGTCAGCATCACACCTTTTGGAGTACCTGTGGTTCCTGATGTATAAATGATCGTAGCCACATCATCGGGATCAATACCCGAGGCAATTTCTTCAACCTTTTGTTTTTGCTCTTTTGCCTGCCCAATTTCCAATAATTCTTCCCAATGCCTTACACCGGGGATCTTATCGATAGTGTAAACATCAAGTAAAGAAGGAACCTGATTCAACACAGATGCAATGCTGTCGTAAATGGCCCTTCCCGAAACGATCACATATTTAACTTCGGCATCATTAAAAATAAACTTAAAGCGCTCAGCACTTATAGTGGGATAAACAGGTACTTGTATAGCACCGGTGCGCATCAGGGCCATGTCGAAAAAGTTCCAGTGCGGGCGGTTATTCATTACCGTAGCTACCTTATCACCGGGTTTTAAACCCAACGCCAGTATACCTGCCGAAAGCTTATCAACCAGGTTCACATAATCCCCGGCCGAGTATATCCTCCATTGGCCCTCCTGTTTTTCCGTGAAGGCAGTCTCACGACCGGAAAACTCATTCCGGTAGAGTTCCAAAAGATCAAATATGCGGGTAACCTTCTCCATTACTACCTTTTCAACATCATTCAATAAAACCAAAACTTCTACAACCTCATCAAAACCTCTTGTAAAGGGAGGTTTATGGTTGCTTAGTTAAATATTTTATCAATGGTCGCTCTATATTTATTGCAAATGAAATTTCTTTTTAATTTTAATGAAGGCGTCAGTTCACCTGAATCCACCGACCATTCGTGATCTACGATCTCGAATTTCTTGATCTTTTCGGTATCGCCCAAGTGTTGGTTGTATTTATCAACCTCCACCTGGAAACGTTTCCTGATGCGTGGCATTTTAACCACCTCCGCATTGGTAGTGTACTCAATTTCTTTCACCCCACACCACGATTTAAGGTGATAAAAATCAGGAACGATCAGGGCTGCAGCAAACTTCTGGTTTTCCCCCACCACCAGCATGGCATCGATAAATGGCGATTCCTTGAATTTGTTTTCAATATGTTCGGGACTGATGTATTTTCCAAAGGAAGTTTTGAAAACCGCTTTCTTACGACCGGTTATCTTTAGCTGGCC